>CAZUMF010000646.1:0-1535 GCA_964621385.1 uncultured Desulfohalobiaceae bacterium | reverse complement strand
CATCCTGCATAATTGGAGCCCCGACAAGTTCCTCCCTGGTGCGTGCGAAGAGTCGAAGGCCATACTCGTTGACATATTTATAGATCCCGTCCTGGATGACGAAAATGCCTTCATTGGCGTTTTCCACCACAAGACGAAACTTACGTTCACTCTCTTGAAGCGCATTTTCATCCTGTTTGCGAAGTTCCTGCAGCTCTATGTCATAGAGAGCAAAGCCAATGTCATCGGCAACTTCCTGAAGCAAATATTGTTCCTCTTCGTCTGCCACCAGAAAAGCCGGTACAGCGACCGTTGCCGACCCAAAGGTTCGGCCCCCATGTTCCAGACGAACCGTGAGACAGGCCAAGCCGGGATTTAGAGTCTTCAGAGGGCAGCCGGAGCAGTTGGAAACAGTGTCTTCCATGGCCAGCACCCCTGATCTGGCCAACCCCTTTTGCACACAAAGAGGAAAATCCCGCCTTTCCAGCTTCTCGTGCATGGATCGAAAATCCTTGCCCAACCCGGCTTCTGCAGAGTTCAGAAGCCCGCCTGCGTCCCGAAGCAGAACGATCCATGCATTCTTGTAACCGCGGGATTCGACAAGACGGTCGCACACTTTCTGAATCAACCTGGTGCTGTCCTTTTCCCGGACTATAAGCTGGTTGACATTGCGGATGGCCTGCAGGATTCGGTTCAGATGTTTAATCTTTTCCTCGGCCTCCCGGCGCTTACGGTTGGCCTCTTTTTGCTCCAGAGCGTTTTTCACGGCCGGACCAAGCCGCTTGACATGCTCCTTGATCACATAGTCCCAGGCCCCGGCCTTTATGCACTTTACCGCCGTTTCTTCGTTCATGGAGCCGGTTAACACGATAAACGGCACTTCCGGCACATGCTCCAAGGCAAGTTTGAGAGCGCTCAGGCCGTCGAAGGAGGGCATGAGGTAATCGGATACAATAAGCTCGGGACTGAACTCCTGCAGGGCCTGCAGGTACTCTTCTTGGGTCTCAACCCGCCTGAACTCGCAGGGCCCCGCTTCTTTTATGATTTCCCGCTCCGCCAGCTCCGCATCGGTGGGCAGGTCTTCGACAATGAGAATACGCATCTTTTGTACCATAGATCAGAGGTTGCATTCAGTTCCGACAGATGAAAGCTATTGCTGCTGATAGCTGTTTTGTAATTTTCCCGAGAACAAGGTTTTTTCGTCTGGGTTCAGGGTGCCGAGTTTGAAGCTGTATGGTTTTATAGTCAACTCAGCGTCCTGGGGATTGTCCTCCACCAGCAGGACGTCAACCACGTTATTGATGTTCATGAAATTTCTCCTGGTATAAACGTGATAGGTGTCATGTGTAACTTCACGGCTCACCTAAGAATACACTTTTATTGCTTCTTCTACCGGAACAACCAAGAAATCAACGATGCTGGTCACCGTGGGAAAGAAAAGGAAAAAACCTCTCCTTTTTCCATCTCGCCCTCAGCCCAGACCCGGCCTCCATGGCGCATTACGGCCCGTTGCACGTTGGCCAGACCGACGCCGGTGCCTTCAAACTCCTTCTGGC
>CAZUMF010000645.1:0-1551 GCA_964621385.1 uncultured Desulfohalobiaceae bacterium | reverse complement strand
ACTCTTCAGTGTTCTGCTGTTTTTCAGCCATGCCATCACATACTTGCAAATGGGCGTGTTCGTCGTGCTTTCCGTCTTTCTGGCCGGATTTCCACTGCGTCAGATAGTCGCCCTCGTTCCCTCAGGTGTGCTGGCTGTGGCCTTTCTGATCGGGCGTCTCACAGATAGCCTCAGAGTCATTTCCGATGCGGAGTGGAAAAATTTAGCGGAAGCGGCCGTATACAAAATCGGCTTCGTGACCATGCTGGGTCCTTTCAAAATCATTCCGCCAAATAGGTTATCCCGTGCCGGAACTCAGCATTATCACACCCACTTACAACGAAGCCCCAAATCTGGAAACCCTGCTCTCCCGGCTGAAGGTTGTTCTAGAGGGCATTGACTGGGAACTCATTGTTGTCGATGACGATTCGCCAGATGGCACGGCAGAACTGGCTCGCAGCCTATCTCAGTCAAATCCCCGCATGCGCTGCCTGCATCGCATCGGCAGACGCGGCTTGTCCTCGGCCTGCATCGAAGGCATTCTTGCGTCCTCGGCCGACTTTGTCGCTGTGATGGATGCTGACCTACAACACGATGAAAAGGTGTTACCTGCCATGCTGCAGATCATTCGAGACCAGGATGCAGATATGGTGGTTGGCAGTCGGTACATTCAAGGAGGTCGTGTCAGTAATTGGTCAAGCGAGCGTCTATCACTCAGCCGTGCGGCGATCATACTAGCCCATAGGATGACCGGAGTCCGACTCTCGGATCCCATCAGCGGCTTCTTTCTGGCCTCACGGGACATACTTCTTCCGATCCTGCGACGTACTTCAGGTATCGGCTTCAAGATCCTTCTTGACATTATCCTCTCTGCGGACAGGCCCTTAGTCGTCCGCGAAATCCCTTATGATTTCAACATCCGGACCGCCGGTCACAGCAAAATGGACCTTCGGGTAGCCTGGCAATTCCTATTGCTCCTCCTGGATAAGACTCTGGGAAAGTTCATCCCTGTTCGCTTTATATCATTCATTCTGGTCGGCAGCATCGGGGTCATGGTTCATCTGGCCATCCTCGCTCTGCTCCACAAACTTCTGGGTATTGCTTTCAGCATCGCCCAGGCGAGTGCCGCGTTATGCACCATGAGCATGAAGTTCCTGCTCAACAATGTGTTGACTTATAGCGACCGGAGACTGCGAGGGAAGGCGATGATTCGCGGCTGGTTTTCTTTTGTCCTGACCTGCAGCTTGGGCGGTCTGGCCAATGTTGGTGTCGCTGCCTTTATATTCAGCCAGAACGTATCCTGGCTGAGCTCTGCCCTGGCCGGGATCTTGGTTGGAGCGGTCTGGAACTTTGCCGTTACCTCGACTTATACCTGGAAGATCAAAAACTGAAAAGAGTTGTAAGGGTTCGACAATCTTTCCGGATCCTTTGAGAGGAAGAACTATGGGACGGACAGGTTTTCTGATTGATTGACATTCCCGACAGCGGCAAATTATCGGGGTTGTTCGATCAAAAGTCGGTTGACTGCTGCGATTTCTATCCAGTAACCAGCTCTTGCCAATAGGAGCAACC
>CAZUMF010000644.1:0-1554 GCA_964621385.1 uncultured Desulfohalobiaceae bacterium | reverse complement strand
GCAGGAAATGCTGGGACAGGCCGAGCAAGATGATGATTATTCCTTTGACCAAGGTGGCGAGCAGGTCCTGGATCCCTGGGGGCAGGAGATCGATATCCATCACCGGCCGGTCTTTTTACGGTCCTCCGAGCGGGCGGTGTGGATCCTGGTGCGTCAGCGAGAGGGTCTGGACAACTCATCCTCTGACCAAGCCTTCCTGGAGAACTTTAAAAAGACGCCCATGTGGCGACAGCTGGGCGGGGAGCAGTTTGAGGAGTTTGTGCAGGGTCTGCGCGATTGCGTGGTCTATGACGAGGAAGAGCCATGAGGGCCGCCTTTGTCCAGACCCGCAACGTGGCCCGCCTCTGGGAAGTAGTGGAGTCCCTGCATAGTGCCTCTTTGGGTGAGCCTCGGCTAGGACTGATCTATGGACCGGCCGGCCGGGGCAAGACCCGGGCGGTGGACACCCTGGCCGCCCGCACCGGCGCCGTCTACGTCTCCGCCGCCCGGGTATGGACGCCCAACTCCATGCTCAAGACCATCCTGGCGGCTCTGGGATGTCCGGCCACCAACACCGGAGCCGGTAATCTGCTTAGGGCGGCCGACGCACTCAGTGAACGGTTGGGTGTGCCTTCCCTGGGCAATGGCCTTTTGATCATCGATGAAGCCGACTACCTGGCCAAGGGCACCCACCCTCCTCGTACTCCCCCACTTTTAGATACGGTCCGGGACTTACATGATGCCTCGGGCGCCCCTATTCTCCTGGTGGGCATGAACGGTCTGGCCAAGCTATTGAGTCAATTTCCCCAATTCTGGGACCGGGTCCGCATGAGCGAGGAGTTTGCTCCTCTGGTCAGGAAGGAGGTCATCAGCCTGGCCTCGGAACTGGCTGGCCTTACCCTGGATGACCAGTCAGCCGAGCAGATCCGCCGGGCCACCAAGGGCAACCTGCGTCAGACTATTTTGCACCTTGCCCGTCTGGAGTCCCTGGCCAGGGTGGAGGGTTCGTCGCGCATAAATCCAGAATGGACCCGGCAGGTGACCACCGAGGTAGCCCGCAGCCGCCTACGGGCCAGTGGCACTGGGCTTCGTAGGGTGAAGTGATGGCTGCCAAGATCGCCAGCCAAAGGCCAGCGATGATGATCAGAAGCTTTTTGAGGGATGCAGGGGGAGAGGCCTCGGTAGGCGAATTGTACGAGCACTTGATAGACGGGGCCGGCCATACCCTCCGCCAGGTGAATCGGGCCCTGGATTATCTGGGAAAGCGGGGGGAGATCATTCTATTGCCTGATTGTCGATGCCGGCTAGTGGAGGAGGCGTATAAGGGCAATGAATCAGCTCCGGCCCTTCTTTGGAGGGCAGCCTATCAACTGAGCCTGCGGGGCGCCTTTTCCTCCAAAGATCTCATGCAGGTTTCAGGGATCATCCGCTGGAAAACCTATGAATGGCTGCACCAGATGCGAAAGCGCGGCCTAATAATAGAAATCGGAAAATCTCACTATCGCGTGGTCAAGGGAGCCCCCCACCGTGATGATCCGCCTACTTTTGGTTGGGCCCGCCGGGGAAAGGCCAGGG
>CAZUMF010000643.1:0-1561 GCA_964621385.1 uncultured Desulfohalobiaceae bacterium | reverse complement strand
TGGGGCAGGCGCTCGGTGACCATTTTGAAGATCGGTCGTCCCGAGAGAATGGAATTGCCCATGTCTCCCTGCACCAAATCACCCAGCCATTGAAAATACTGGACAATGATCGGTTTATCCAGGCCCATGGACTGCCGCAGGGCTTCAATCTCATCCGGGGTCGCATTCCTTCCCAAAAGAGCGATGGCCGGATCGCCCGGCATAATGTGAATAAAAGAGAAGGTGATGATGGAGACAACAAGAAGCACCGGGATCACGGAGATGATTCGTTTGATGATATGGACGTAGTTCATTGCATAGAAAAAGGGGCGCCCGATCAGGCGCCCCGGAAATGCTGATAGTTTTACTGTTCAAGCCAAATGTTCCACAACCTGATAAAAGCCGCCCCCCAGGGTTTGAAGCCATGCACCCTGTTGTTGTAGCCGTAGAAATACTCCTCGGAAAAAGTCGGCAGCAATGGGAGCTCCTCCACAAGGATCTTCTGCGCCTGATTATAGAGTTCTTTCCGCTTTTGAAAATCAGATTCGACTTTAGCCTGCTCCACCAGTTTGTCAAACGCCTTGTTGCCCCATCCATTGTAGGTATTGTTGCTGTGCAGCCGGGCGTAATAATACATGTCGGGATCGACGTGCGCGCCGTATCCATAGGACATGATCTCAAAATCCCCGGATTTATATTTCGAAAATAAAGACGTCCAATCCAGATACTCCAATTTTGTCTTGACCCCGATCTGCTGCAACTGAGCCTGGGCCACCACGGCCTGCTTGTCCATGGCTGTATAGTCCTTACAGGTGGTAATGGTCAACGTTTCTCCATTATAATCGCTTTTTTCCAGAAAGGCCTTGGCCTTTTCCAAATCCTGCTGCTGCCCATATTCCGGGGAATGGTATTTGGAATACCAGGCCGAAAAATTCGGGAAAACCGAATTGACCACCGTGCCGGGTCCGCCGGTTGTGGCGGTCAGCATCTGCCCTTTATTGATGGCATAGGCAAAAGCCTTCCTAAGATTGATATCCTTCAATGGCGAGGTGTCGTTCACGCAGAACCAGAAGTTCCAGACATCAAAGGTCGGGCCGGTGCCCACAATGGTCAAATTGTCGTTGCGCATCAAGCGTTCTTTCTGGGTCGTGGGGATAAAACCGAGGTCCCCGTCACCAGCTTCCAGACTGGCCACACGGACGGACCGCTCTTTCAGGGGAATAATCACGACCTCGTCCACATACGCTGTCTTGGTCCCCCCGGTTCCCGTGGGTTTCCCTTCCCCGCCCCAATAGTCCTCAAAGCGTTTCAGCTTGACATGGCGGTCCGGCACCCATTCAACAAACTCAAAAGGGCCGGTCCCGACGGGGTGCTGAATATTCTTGGCATTGGCTTCGTCTTCGGCTTCTTCCTTGGGCATCATGCCGATGACGTGCGGCTGGGCGATATTGATCAGAAACGTTGCCGTTGGCTGGGACAGGGTGACCTCGACAGTGTAAGGATCCGGCGTGGCGATGGTCTCGATGTCTTTGAATTTCTGCTTGATCGAAGACCGGAGCAAACGCTGCAGGGACGCTTCAAC
>CAZUMF010000642.1:0-1563 GCA_964621385.1 uncultured Desulfohalobiaceae bacterium | reverse complement strand
TCGGATCCGTTCAGAGAGTCATTGGTATCGAATTTGTATACGGTTTACCAGTTATGGGAAAAAACTGGTACCGGGATCTTATTCCATGGAGGTCCCTATGGAGATCGTCGATTACTGCAGAAACATGGAAAACGAGTTGACGGCCTGGAAAGCAAAACTCTTCGATGCTGCAAACAGGATTGATCAGCTTCCTCCGCCCTCTCGGAAGATGGTGCAGCCCAGGCTCGGCGAGCTCAGAATCATCGTAGCCCTTTTGGAGGACAAGATCGGCATGCTCAAGGCCAGACGTCCGAGGGATTGGAAACGTTTCAAGGATGATATTGAAGAAAAAATGAATGCCTTGCGGGAAAACTACAGCGCATTGATGGACTAGGTATCACGATTGACAACCCTTGAACCCTTGAAGCAAAGGAGCAGATAATGATCACCCGCCGTCAATTTTTCAAGACCGGGGGGAGCGCTGCCGCGGCTTGCGTCATGTCCGCTTCGAACGCGGCTGCCTTGGAATCGAAAGCCGGACAGGACGATGCAGGCTGTCTCGTGGATTTGACCCGCTGCATCGGCTGCAGGATGTGCGAGCAGGCCTGCAACCAGTCCAATGACCTCCCCCCTCCCAGCACCCCCTTTACAGACCAAAGCCTGTTTGACCGCATCCGCCGCCCCGGACCGGCCGCCTTGACCGTAGTCAACCGGTATTTTTCGCAAGAAAATGATGACCAGGGAAACCCCGTACCCACCTATGTCAAACTGCAGTGCATGCACTGCCAGGATCCGGCCTGCGTTTCCGCCTGCATGACCGGGGCCATGCACAAGGCCGCCAATGGGGCCGTGGTCTATGACCCGGGGAAATGCCTGGGGTGTCGCTACTGCATGGTGGCCTGCCCCTTTGAGATGCCGGCCTATGAATACGACCGCCCCCTCATGGCCCGGGTCATGAAATGCCAGTTCTGTAAGGAGGAGCTATGAACCCGACATACCAGCCTGTGGGCAAACGGTTGTGGACCCCGGGGGTGCTCGTCATGCTCGCCTTTATGCTCGGTGGGGTGCTGGCCGTGATCGCCAGGTACAGCGGTGGCCTCGGATACGTGACCAACCTGGATCAGACCCATCCCTGGGGGCTGTGGATCAGCATCGATGTCGTCACCGGAGTGGCCCTGGCGGCCGGCGGTTTCACCACGGCCGGCCTGGCCCACATCTTCGGCCGGCGTTTCTATGCGTCCATCACCCGTCCGGCCCTTTTGACCGCGGTTCTGGGCTACACCTTCGTCGGTCTGGGACTGCTCTTCGACATCGGGCGGAGCTGGGCCTTCTGGAAGCCCTTGTTTTTTCAGAACCACCAATCCGCCCTCTTTGAAGTGGCTATGTGCGTATTCTGCTACACGGTGGTCCTGAATCGGGTCAACGTCTTTCTCATCGGCTATTCGCCCCAAAGCGCCACCCAGCCCTACTGGCCGGCGGCAGGCGAGTTCGCCCTGACCGCGGGCTGCGTAGCCGGGCTGATGTTTCTCTACCGTCTGGCAGTGAACCATTTACCGATCCTGCCGTCTGCGGAAAAGGAGGCCG
>CAZUMF010000641.1:0-1574 GCA_964621385.1 uncultured Desulfohalobiaceae bacterium | reverse complement strand
GCCCGGTGGAGCTGGTCATCTTCCTGGGAGCCCTGGCCTTCATGGCCTGCGTGGTTCTGCTGGGGACCAGCAGGCTCCCGGTGGTCAACCAGGAGAGCAGATGATGAACAGCGAACTGTTGTGCACCCTGGCCGGGCTTTTTGACTATCCGGATAGCAAACCGGATCCCGGTGATCTGGCCGCGATTCCTGCTGGCCCTGACCGGGGTCCGGCCGAATTGCTGGACGAGATCGAACTCCTGCAGCTGCAGGAAGAGTATGTCCGGCTCTTCATCAATGCCCTCCCGGAAATCCCCTGCCCTCCCTACGGTTCCTACTATTTGGAGGGAACTCTCATGGGCAGGTCCACGGTTTGGCTCCGAAACCTGCAACAGGAGTACGGGCTGGAATCGGACGAGCTTCCGGATCATGTGGCGGTGGAAGTGGAATTGGTGGGGCTGCTGACCCGTTTGGGTGAAGAAGCGGTAGATGTTGAACGAGACCGGGACTCTGTCCTGGCTCACCTCAGAAAATGGCTGCCCGCTTTTGTGCAGCGGGTCAATCAGCACGACTCCACCGGCTTTTACAGTTCCCTGAGCCGCTGCCTGGAAAAGACCATCAATATCCAGTCTTAGCCCCCGGGTTTATTGGGGGCTCAAACTGGATAACAGGGAACTGTTGAGAATGAGCTGGTCTGAATTGGGAGCCACCTATACACTTGCTCTGTTTGATCCAATTGCCCAATTCCGGGATGATCACAGAATCGCCAGGGACGGTCTGCTGGAAATGAGCAATGCCTTAGAGGCAAAGGATGTTCCCAGGACAAAGGAAGTGCTCGGGAATCTCAACGTCTTGTTTTTTGGCAAATAGCTCAGAAGTGAACGCGTAATGCCAATTCGATCAGCAGGAGACATACATGAAAGAGATATGGATTGACGGCAAAAAGATACGGGTTGCCTCCACCATAGACGCTGTGGGGCTTTTCTGTCCAATGCCCATTATCCACCTTAAGTCAGCATTAGCGCCCCTGAAATCAAGCGATGTGCTGGAGGTAGTTGCAGATGATCCGGGATTTGAAGAGGACCTCAGAAATTGGTGTCAGCGGTCCGGGAATAAACTTCTCGCTCTGAAAAAAAGTGAAGACAATATCTTTACCGCTTACGTGGAAAAAACTTGAGCTGGCCAGTTTTTGTTCGGGATGATAAATGAAACGCAACCTTGCCAAAAGACACCGAGATCTTTCTGAAAACCTATAGAGACTTTTGTTTTTCACAATGAATCGACCGGAAGCCATCACACACATTGAAGCCTACGACGGCTACTGGGACGTTATCGTCATCGGGGGCGGGGCCACCGGCCTGGGGGTCGGGGTTGACGCAGCGTCGCGCGGCTACAGGACCCTGCTTCTGGAACAGCACGATTTTGCCAAGGGCACCTCCAGCCGTTCCACCAAGCTGATCCACGGCGGGGTCAGGTACCTGCGCCAGGGCAATATCTCCCTGGTCTTGGAAGCGCTTCGCGAAAGAGGCCTTTTGATCTTAAACGCCCCGCACCTGGTCATGAACCAGGCCTTTATCGTGCCCAACTACGAATGGT
>CAZUMF010000640.1:0-1604 GCA_964621385.1 uncultured Desulfohalobiaceae bacterium | reverse complement strand
CAGCGCGCGAGGTTGTTGTCTACTTTACAATCCATATTACTCCTCCCATTCTTTATACTGATCCAAGATTGCTTTTTGTGAAAACAGGTCCTGAAGTCACGGTAGCATGAGTACCTGTGGGTAAAACCAAAATTGGATCAGTATACCTGGTTTTTTTATCTGACTGGTTCCTTGCTTTTGTAATAACAGCATACGTTCAATTGACAAGACTTTGAATCGGGGCGGGGATGCGCCCGCCATGATGGATAAACTTCCGGGATCCGTTGCCGCCCTGGATAGGCATGATATTCGCCTCTCCCAGAAGACCGCCGAAATGGACCCGGTCTCCGGCCTTTTTTCCGGGGACCGGGATGATTCTCACCGCCGTGGTCTTTTGGTTGACCATCCCGATAGCCGTCTCATCGGCAATGACGGCGGCCAGGGTTTCGGCAGGGGTATCTCCGGGCACGGCCACCATGTCCAGACCGACCGAGCAGACACTGGTCATGGCTTCCAGCTTTTCCAGATTCAGATAGCCGGCGGAGACCGCCCGGTCGATATTCAGATCTTCGCTGACCGGTATAAACGCCCCGGATAAGCTTCCGACCTGTGAGCTGGCAAAGGCCCCGCCTTTTTTCACCGCGTCGTTCAACAGGGCCAACAGGGCAGTTGACCCGGGGGCCCCGATACTCGCCAGGCCCATGGCTTGGAAGATTTCGCCGACACTGTCCCCGACGTTCGGGGTCGGGGCCAGGGAAAGATCGACAATTCCAAATTCCACACCAAGGGCTGCAGCCACTTCCCGACCGATGAGTTCGCCGAGCCTGGTTACCTTATAGGCCGTCCGCTTGATGATTTCAGACAGGCGACTGAAATTCAACCCCTGTTCACTGTCGAGGGCCCGTTCGATGGCCTTTTTGACCACCCCGGGGCCGCTGACGCCGACATTGATGACGGTGTCCGGTTCTCCGGTTCCCAGGTAGGCTCCTGCCATGAAGGGAATATCCTGCGGGATGTTCGCAAAGACACAGAGCTTGGCGCAGCCGAGGCCGTCCTGATCAGCCGTCATTTCGGCGGTTTTCTTGATGGCCTGGCCCATATGCAGGACCGCATCCATATTGATCCCGGATCTGCTGGAGGCAACATTCACCGAAGCGCACACCCGCTGTGTTTGTTTCAGGGCCTGGGGCAGGGCCTGTATCAGCGCCCGGTCTCCATTGGCCATTCCTTTCTCCACGAGAGCGGTAAACCCTCCGATGAAATCCACCCCTACCTCGTGCGCGGCCCGGTCCAGTGTTTGAGCAACCTGCACCAGTTCGAAATGCTGAAACGGGGCGCCAACCACAGCAATGGGGCTGACGGAAATCCGCTTGTTCACTATGGAAATACCGTATTTCTTGCCGATTTGATCACAAAGCGTCCTGAACTCCTGTCCGGTGCTGGTTATTTTCTGGTAGATGTTTTGCCTGAACCGCTGGAGATCATCGGATGCACAGTCAAACAGACTGATTCCCAGGGTCAGGGTCCGGACATCGAGGTTTTCGTTTCTGACCATTTCCAGAATGGACAATATTTCGTGTTTGCTCAGCATTACAGGCTCCTGTTCTGATTCACGGGCTAAGGCT
>CAZUMF010000639.1:0-1604 GCA_964621385.1 uncultured Desulfohalobiaceae bacterium | reverse complement strand
GCCATTCAAAAGAAGTACGGCAATCAGGGAGTAAAGGGCATTGCAGAGAGGGCTTAAAAAAACCGGGTCTTGTGACATGACCCAGAAGATTGTGACGTCTAAATATCCGGAGAAGCCGATCGGGAACCCACGGGGCGGAGATAAGGCAGCAGCCCGTTTTGATAGGCTTGGAGGGCTTTCCTGACCGTCTCCCCGTGATACGGAAAAACCCGTATGCTGGTTGCGGCCAGGACCTTGGAGGCCCTGGGGCCGATACTGCCAGTTATGAGGGCCTGAACGCCGTGATGGGTGATTATCCGAACTGTTTCCACTACGGCGCTCAGATCAGGGCCCTGGCCGTCCGTGTTGTCGAGATAGGCAATGTGTTGAGAATCGGTGTTGAACAGGATGAATCCCCGGGCCCGGCAGAAGCGGAACACAAAAGGACTGTCCAGTGAATTTTCTCTAGCGGTTACTGCAATTCTCATTGATTGATATTCCTCATTTCCAAGCTCTTTGACGAGAGCTAAACTGATCCAATTTTGAAGTTAAGGCAATCGTTTTGGGTTGCGGGCGAAGACCGCTTCAATTTTCGATGTTGTGTGTCATTACCCGGCTAAGTTGTGACAGACTGTGGCAGAGCTTTCTGCAGCAGCCGCTGGTCCGGGACCTGTCATTTCAAAGATGATTCGTGCGCGGCCGAGTGAGCCTGCCGGCGAAGGATTCCGCCGGCAGGGAATCAGGCAACGGCTTCGATCTGGCGCATGATTTCACGGTTGAAGGCCGGAATGTCCTGGGGATGCCTGGAGAAGACATATCTGCCGTCAACCACGACTTCGCTGTCCTCGTAAAGGGCTTCGGCGTCTTTGAGTTCTGGAGCTACGCTGGAGTAGCTCGTGGCCCGCTTGCCTTTGAGCAGACCAGCGGAGATCAGGATCTGGGGACCATGACAGATGGCGGCGATGGGCTTTTGCCTTCTGTCGAAACTCCGGGCGATTTCCAGTACCCTGTTGTTTTGACGGAGTTCGGCCGGGGCCTTCCCCCCGGGGAGCAGGAGCAGGTCGTAAGTCTCGGAAGGATCTTTTGCAAGCTCCTCCACGGTCAGGTCCACTTCGACTTTATAGCCCTTTTTTCCGGTAACCATGCCTTTTGACAGGGAGGCGACGTCGACTGTGCATCCTTCTTCCAGGAGCCGGTTCATGGGGCAGATGAGTTCGGTGTCTTCGAAATTGTCTGCTGTGATAATGAGTATGCGTGCTTTGTTCATAATTACACTCCTTTTACGATCGCTCTCGGCGATCGGGTGTGGTTTCATACTGATCCAACTTAGCTTTCTGCAAAATTTGGGCCTGGGCCCTTGGGGTTGCCAGTCTTTGTTGTATACTGATCCAATTTTGGTTTTAACTACAGGGGCTCATGATTCCTCGATTCCAAGCCTTGTTTTCACAAAAAGCCAAGTAGGATCAGTATAAAAACCAAAATTGGATCAGTATAACTGCTTAAAATGATTGCCTTGACTTCAAAATTGGACATTTCAAAGGTTACAGGTGTCAGATTTGCCTCTGGCAAATCTCATATGAAACTTGATTTTTCTTTGTCCGTCACCCCGGCGGAGGCCGGGGTCC
>CAZUMF010000638.1:0-1611 GCA_964621385.1 uncultured Desulfohalobiaceae bacterium | reverse complement strand
GCTCCCTGCCGCATCGCATGTATTCCCAGCAATTTGAAGGTCTATTGTCAAGATCACGACTCATGGTTTGACACCTTGTTGAAGGTATGTGCCTGAAAAAAAACCAGGATGTCCTTTTTTGATGTTTTCGGCCTGCAACAGAGCTTCATCTGTATCGACCTTTATAACAAGTATATCCCATGAACAGGGATTGTCATTTGATCTACATCAAAATCTGAAATTGGAGAACAGAAAGTAGGCCAGGGGCAGAACGTCGAAGACGATAATGATCAAGTCCGGAACGATCCGCAGGTTCCCCAGGACCGTGACCAAGGGTAGTGAATTCATCCGGAACAGTGATTGTCTTAAGAAAAACTTATTGGGTCAGAGGTCTTACGAATACTGGAGCAGGAGTGGTCCACAAACGAGGAAAAAGCTCCTGTGGCCTGTGACCAATGTCCAGCCTCGTCTCTTATTTATGCTATTGGAGCGGAGAAAAACAAGGTGAAAAATCGGGTATTTATAGTGATCGTTAAATTTGATGTAGGTCAAATACAAACGGACTGGACCGGGATATGATTGCATAGACCTTTGCTTGAAAGAAATGCTGGGGGAGCAAAAATAATACATATGGGACCAACTGAAAAGCTACGTTACGACCATGATCTGATCTCCATGCTCTTGAGCGTCCTCGAAGATTTGTGCGGGCTCATGGAGGTCTGGCGACCCGTGAATCAGAAGGATTTCGAGGAGGTCCTCTCACTGTGCAGGAGATTCGTGGCAGGGCCTCACATGGGAAAAGAGGAGGAGGTCCTCTTTCCCTTGCTGCAAAGGGAAAAGAGAATGTCCCTTGTGAAACGCTTCAGCGCAGACCACACCAAGATCCTTGATTCACTGGATAAAATCGATAAGTTCTACAAGAAAACGGATTTTTCTTCAGTACCGCAGCGAACCGTTTTCCTGAGGGCTGTCAACCGGTTCATCGATCAGAAACTCCAGCACATGAACCAGGAAGATCGTATCTTGCTTCTTGAAATCGATCGCTTGCCGACTTCTTGGGATCAACGACGATCTCTTCGAACCATGACGGAAACCGGGGAAGACCATCCCCTGAATCAGGCCACTGAACAATCCGGGCAGGCCATCAGGCGCCTGGCCTCAAAATACATTGGAAGGTTGACATGACAGGGACAGTTGAAATTCACCTCTTCGGTTCACTGCAAAGCAGAAACCATTCGCCGGGACAAAATCCTGAACAGCTGCCTCTCGAGCATCCGGTCTCCATCCGGGATCTTCTGCAACGTCTTGATATCCGGGCAGAAAGAGTGCAGCTGGTCATGGTCAATCATCGTTCGGTTTCCCCGCAGACGCGCATCCGGCCGGGGGATAGGGTGGCTCTTTTCCCGCCTGAATACCCCATATTCGTGGACTGGGACTCCCATCGCCTGAAGAGGGGTTTGTGAACGGCAGAGCCGCCCCGTCAAGACTCCTGTTCGATTTGGCGGCCTGTACTTGAAACCTTGGACTTGGAAGACTATATCGGAAGTATCATGACCTATCCAAAGACTGAAAAGGATCTGGCCTTTTTTCCGGGTTGCTCCCTGGCGACTTCGGCCCTGGAGAATTATGAAT
>CAZUMF010000637.1:0-1611 GCA_964621385.1 uncultured Desulfohalobiaceae bacterium | reverse complement strand
TATTTTTCCTCTGCTCAAACCCTTTGCCCAAGGCGTCGGACCGATGAATAATCCCAGGCGCGGTATCCTGCTTTCGGCTGGAATTGCCCTGGGCACCATCGGCATCGGCCGGCTCAATGCCATCGCCCCACTGGTGACCATGTTCTTTCTCATCTCCTATGGCTTATTGAATTACGCGACCTATTTCGAGGCCCGTTCTCAGAGCCCATCCTTCAGGCCTTCGTTTCGTTTTTTTGATAAACGACTCAGTCTGGCCGGGATGCTGGGCTGTCTAGGGGTGATGCTGGCCATCAATCCAGGGGCCGGCATTGCGGCTGTTGCGGTGCTCTTTGCCATCTACCAATACCTGAAACGGACCTCCGGACCAGCCGGCTGGGCCGACAGCCGGCGATCCTATCATCTCCAGGAAATCCGGAGCCATCTCCTGGGTGCGGCCAGAGAGAGCGAACATCGAGGCACTGGCGGCCTCAGATCCTGGCTTTTTCCGATGAATCGGAACGTAGGCCCCGGCTTTTGGAAATGGCGCACTGGCTGGAGGGGGGCAGCGGCTTGACCACACTGGTGCGGGTCATGGAAGGTCAGGGCCTGAAGACCATCAGGGCCAGCCAGAAGGCCCAGGAGGAACTCAGGAAAGCAATTCAGACTCATGAATCCAGCGCTTTCCCGTTGTGTCTGGCTGCACCTGATCTGCGAACCGGTATTCATATTCTGCTGCAATCTTATGGGATCGGCCCCCTTCAGGCCAATACGGTTCTGCTCAATTGGTTCCAACAAGCGGGTCATGCGGGACGGATCAGCAGCGAGCTGGCCACGAACCTGCGTACCGTCTTTCATCTGCACCGGAACATCCTCCTGCTTGATGCTGGAGAGCAAAAGTGGGGTTGGCTCCAAAACAGTGAACCTCAAGGGCGGCGTCTCGACATCTGGTGGTGGGGCGATGCCACCAGTCGCCTGATGCTTCTTCTGGGATACCTGATGACCAAGAGCCCATTCTGGGAAGAGGCTCGTTTGAATGTCCTGGGGGTAGAGGGGGGGATTTCCGGAAGCGGAAACGACTCCGATCTGGAGGAGGTTTTGGACAATTACCGAATCGAAGCGGATTCGTCCTGGATTCAGGCAGAAGATGCCTCTGCAGTGGCCGAACAGTCGGCAGATGCTGCCCTGGTCTTTTTGCCTTTCTCATTGAAGCAGTCACAGCTCAGAGATCCTTTTGGCGGCGACCTGGACTGGCTGCTGCCTCGACTTCCGGTAACCCTGCTCTGCCTGGCCGCCGAAGATCTGGATTTGGATGCCGAACCCGAAGAAGGACCGGCGGCCGAAACCGTTGAAATTTATTCCCAAGTCGAAGAAATGTCCGCTCGCAGCAAAAAATCAACTGAGGAATCACACCAGGCTGAAGAGAAAACCAGGATTTTGGAGCGGGAACTGACCGCTGCCAAGCGATCCGGTGCTGCTGAGGAGGAATGGGCCGAAACGCAGGATACCCTGAGGAAGATGATAGACGAAACGAGCAAACTCCAGAAAAAAGCGGCCCGGGACCAGGCTAAACTGGAAGAGGCCAGACAGAAGGCTCAAGAATTCGGAGTGGAGAATGAGGAGGCTGAAAAATGA
>CAZUMF010000636.1:0-1636 GCA_964621385.1 uncultured Desulfohalobiaceae bacterium | reverse complement strand
AAACCCCGTCCGGAGCAAGACCAAATAGGAGGACGCTTGAGGCCGGCCCGGCCGATGTCCTCGGGTAGGTTGCTTGAGGCCTGGAGCAATTCAGGTCCTAGAGGAATGACGGCCAGCACACAGAATCCGGCTTATTTCCGGCTCCGTACTCAGAAATCACGAGAAGACTCGTGATTTCTGAGTTTTTGAGTACCGCGGATTGAGACCAGGATTCATCCCCCAAAGTGTATTCGAAAAAAGGGTCTGTATCCTGATCCAGGGTGATTGTGCGACTAAGGAGGCTTTGCTTCAGTTCCATTGTCCAAAGCTGGCTTCGCCCGCAACCCAAGAGGGTTGAACCACGAAGGGCGCATGGGGATCAGTCTGCCATGAACATCTGGGCCATCATTCTCGCGGCCGGCCAAGGCAAGCGCCTGGCGGAAATCAAGGAAAAGAAGCAGTTTCTGCAGTGGCGGGAACGCCCATTGTACTGGCATTCCGCCCAACGATTTTCCCGAGTGCCGGACATCAAGGGTCTGATCTTCGTCTTTCCTGAAGAAGCCTTAGCGTCCCAGGAAGAGATCATCCGGGTCTTCTCGCAAACCGACAACCTCGGCCTTGAATGCCGTATCGCGGCCGGCGGACTCGAGCGGCACGACTCTTCATTCCAGGGACTGCAGAGGCTTCCCCGGGACTGCACCCATGTCCTGATTCATGATGCCGCCAGACCGCTGATCGGGGCCGAATGCATCCAGCGGGTGATTCAGGCCCTCAAACAGGGAGCGCACGGTGTCGTGCCCGGCCTGTCCGTGACTGAGACCATCAAACAGGCCGAGGGCTCCCGCCTCGCCACACTGCCCAGGGACAGACTCTACGCGGTGCAAACCCCTCAGGGCTTCGAGCGTAGCGCTCTTGAAGAGGGCCATCGGATGCAAAGGCAAAGCTCCAAATCGGTGACTGACGACGCCGCTCTATTGGAAATCAGCGGTCAACCGGTTCAACTGGTCCAGGGCGACCCGGAAAACATCAAAATAACCCATTCCCAGGATCTGATGCGCCTTCGACAAGCAGACCCTTCCCCCGGCCGGACCTGCATCGGCTGGGGCTACGATGTGCACCGTTTCGGCAGCGGAAAGCCCATGAAGCTGGGCGGCATCCCCATACGCAGCGGTCCGGAAGTCCAGGCCCATTCAGATGGAGACGTGCTGCACCACGCCCTCATCGACGCTCTCCTCGGCTGTCTCGCTCAAGGAGATATCGGCGATCATTTTCCGGACAGCAATCCCGCCCTGGAGAACATCAACAGCGGCATCCTGCTGCAGGAAACCCTGGACCTGGTCCGTGAGCAGCATCTCATTCTCGAGCATGTTGATCTGACGATCATCACCCAGATTCCGCGGATCGCCCCCTGGAAACAGCAGATCAAAAAGAACCTGCTCACACTGCTCGACTGCGAACCCGGCCAGTTGAATCTCAAGGCCACCACAGAAGAAGGACTCGGCTTCACCGGCGAAAAACAAGGGATCAAAGCCGTGGCCCAGGTCATCGGCCGTATTCTTGAGCCCTTGGATGGATCGATATAAACCCCAAAGCTGGCTCCAACCGCAACCCAACGGTCCAGGTTTACTATGACAAGGACTTTAACTGCATCGGAGCA
>CAZUMF010000635.1:0-1637 GCA_964621385.1 uncultured Desulfohalobiaceae bacterium | reverse complement strand
CCTGCATAATTCCTGAGCCCATGGATTCGTCTGCAGCAGGAGCCTTCTCGGTTCCGCCGTTTTGATGGTGTTCTTCAACTGCCAGCCCGGTTTGCGGTCCGGCGAAGCCGACCCCCAAAACAATGGCCGCCACGAGTAACACGTTCCGGATCATGGCTTTTCTTTTCATGATATCCCCTTTTTCTCTTTGGATGGTTTGTTTCCGATTACTGCCATAGAGCTTAGATCTTTCATGAACCCTTGAGCAAGGGGAGAAATGGGGGATCTTCCCGGATTGAAAGTATCCGTCAATCACCAGATTCTGGATAGAATGCATCTACTTTTCGTCGTCTACTGGTATAACAGATCGTGAACCTTTCTGGTCCTGCATCCAATCTGTGAAATAAATTAAGTTGTTATTGAAAAAAACATTTTTTGCACAACACCTTGTCTGGTGACAGGCACGGAATTTGCTAATACAGTGTAGCATGCAAAGCATGAACATTGAAACAAGGAGGTCTAGCCATGAATATGAAACGCAAGATTGAGGTTTTCAGCGCCGGATGTCCCGTTTGTGAAGAAAAAATTCAAATGATCAATCGTACGGCCGATTCTTCCTGCTGCGAGGTCAGTGTGCTGGATATGAAGGATCAGTCAGTGGCCAGACGGGCCAAGGAACTGGGTATCCGTTCTGTTCCGGCAGTGGTCATCGACGGACAACTCTCCGGGTGCTATGCCTGTCCCATACCCGATGATGAGATGATTCGCGCCGCCAATGAGTTCTTTGGCCGATCCCGTGTCGAAATAGTCTCGTCGCAGACCCGTTGATGGGAAAAGCTTTCGATCGGGTGACGAGGTCATTATAAAAGCCTTCAGGGGCCTGAGCCTCATCGTCTATGAACAGGCATGATATCCAATACCTGCCGCTTCGGCTTCTCCCTGTCTGGAGACAGATCAGGGCCTGGCGAAAAGCCAACAGGAAAATGGGCTGGGGTATCAGGGATCAGGAATTCAAGAACCTGCCGGAACCCCCTCTCATTACCGTACAGGACCGGGAGCGGGGATATATCGGTCTAATCCTGTTTTACGGCTTCGGTGATGACGGCTCCGGCAATTCGGATACCGTCCTTTCCGGAAAGATGGCCTGGGAGTACGCCGTGAAGAACCCCTGGGGGCGGATCTGGCAGTGCGAGTACGTCGATTTCGACAGGACAGACGATATCCGGCTCAGGCCGGGGGCCCCGGCCAGGCCGAAAGGCTTCTACTATGCAAAATTTCGACCCGGGAACAAATGCCTGTCAACTACGGTATCTCAATTTCGAGAGGGCCTCGGAGAAGAGACGGGCCTCGGACCGGAAGGAATACAGTTCCTGACCGTCACCCATAGGCATTTGCAAAGATGGATGAATGAGCGGAAGATGCCATTCATGGCCCTGGCCGACTACGATGTGGCCCCTTTCGGGTTCAACGACTTCTTCGACGCGGTCCAGATGTTTTGCAGCAGGCAGACCCTTGGGCTGGGCATTGGACACGTGGACCGCGACTATCCCGGATTCGGCATTCCGGCCCTGAGCTTTTCCTGAAAGATCAGGCCTTCAGCAAGATATGGATACCCTTTTTCTCCCCCTTGTCCTGGAGTACGGGCAAGAATAAGATGA
>CAZUMF010000634.1:0-1645 GCA_964621385.1 uncultured Desulfohalobiaceae bacterium | reverse complement strand
TGCAGAACTTTGGACGTTGAACAAGACATAAGGAAAGTACAATGTATACAGAACCGCTTTTCCGGGTTATCGGTGATCAGGGTCTCCTTGTGGAATACGGTGACTGCATCGACCCGGAACTCAACCAGAAAGTCAGGACCATAACCGAACTCTGTCGATCCGACCCCCCTCATGGCATCCTCGAAGTGGTCCCTGCCTACAAGTCTTTGCAGATTATCTACGACCCTTTGCTGACCCGGATTTCAAGGCTGGTGGAATACCTTCACTCCATAGAGAATCGGTTGGAAACCCTGGAGCGACCGCCGGTCCAGACAGTTGAGATTCCGGTTTGCTATGGACACGAATTTGGTCCGGACCTTGGGATTGTGGCCAAACATAATGGCCTGAGCCAGGAGGAAGCCATAGGCTTGCATAGTTTCACCCCTTATCTAATTTATATGCTTGGATTCACTCCAGGCTTTCCCTTTTTGGGCGGGCTGGACCGGCGACTGCATACCCCGAGGCGGGAAACACCCAGGACAAAAGTTCCGGAGGGCTCCGTGGGCATCGCTAACGGGCAGACCGGCATATATCCCTTGAGCAGTCCCGGGGGATGGCAGTTGATCGGCAGGACTCCGCTCAGACTCTTCCGGCCGGAAGAGAGCCGAGTTGTGCCCTATCACCCCGGTGACAGCCTCAGTTTCACCCCTATCACCAGGGAAGAATACGAACAGCTAAAAGAGGGGGGAGACCATGTCTGACCTGCTTCTGTCTATCAAACCCGGTTCTTATTCCACGATACAGGACCTGGGGCGCTTCGGGTATCAGGATCTCGGCGTCCCTGTCAGTGGGGCCCTGGATTCATTTGCCGCCAGAACGGCCAACCTGCTGCTAGGCAACCCGGAATCGGCAGCCGTGCTGGAATGCACCGTAATGGGCCCTACACTGGCCGTACTCAGGGAAGCGGATCTGGCCGTGACCGGGGCCGACATGGAGCTCAGGCTCAACAACCGCTCTATCCCCCCCTGGTCCAGTTTTCCGGTTCAGGCCGGTGATCTTTTGCAGTTCAAACAGGTTAAAGCTGGCTGCCGTGCCTATCTGGCGGCCTCCGGGGGCTTTGATTTTCCTGTTATCATGAACAGCAGATCAACCTGTGTAGCTGGCGGATTCGGCGGAGTGAAAGGCCGTCCCCTGCAAAAAGGGGATTTCCTTCCTGCGGCGGGCCCAGCCCGTCTCTCGCAGGTCAAAACCCTGCCGGACGACTTAATTGTCAAGCCAGCCTGGGATCTGATTCGGCTCAGGGTCGTTCCCGGACCTCAGGATCATCTTTTTAGTCAAGGAATGGAGACGTTTCAGAATACCGACTTCCTCATAACCGCCAAGGCCAACCGCATGGGCTATCGTCTGGAAGGTCCGGCGGTGGAACGCGACCCCGAGGCGGAGCAAAGCATCATCTCCGAACCCAGCCTGGCCGGCAATGTTCAGATTCCTGCAGACGGACAGCCGATCATTCTTCTGGTGGAACAGACCGTGGGCGGCTACACCAAGATCGCCACAGTTGTCTCCAGTGATTTGCCTTCTGTCGCTCAAGCCATTCCGGGGCAGAAGGTGCGTTTCGAATCGGTTTCTCTTGAAGAGGCCCACCAAGCCCTGCAGGAGCAGGAGG
>CAZUMF010000633.1:0-1649 GCA_964621385.1 uncultured Desulfohalobiaceae bacterium | reverse complement strand
CGGTTTTGCAAGACAGGTCATCAGTGAAATACCCGACATTGAGGAGATGCACAATGAGTATGGAGACACCCCTGCACACCTACTGGCGGATTCGATTGCACCAGGTCAAAGAGGCCCTGGAAAACAATCATTTTGGAGCATATTGTGTTGAAAACAAAGAAGAAGCACACTATGTCATCACCAACGAGATCCTGGGAAAACTGAAGGATATCCACAGGGTGGCCCGCGGCGATTCCCTGTCCTTTGAGGCCACCGGCCTGCTTGACGTCATCCCGGATAATCCAGCCTATGAATGGATTGATCCCTTTGAAGAGGGCCTTGCCGAAGCGGATATGTACGAACGGGGGCGCCAGGCCCTGCTGTCGGATCTTTTTTTCACCGGCTCGAATGCCGTGACCGAATCGGGCCTGCTGGTGAATCTGGACGGCTGGGGCAACCGGGTGGGGGGCCTGACCTTCGGCCCCCGGCATGTGGTCGTGGTCGTTGGACGGAACAAGATCGTCCCCGACCTGGAAGCAGCCATGGTTCGCATCAAGGACTATGCCGCCCCGGTCAATGCCATCCGTCACCAGGTCAAGACGCCCTGTGTGAAGACCGCCTCGTGTGAAGACTGCAACAGCCCGGAGCGCATCTGCAATGCCTGGACCATCACCGAAAAATCCTTTCCCAAGGGCAGGATTCAGGTCATTCTCATCAACGAGGACCTGGGAATCTGAGGAAAAGAGCCGCCTCTGGAGCAGGCAACCACAAGCTGTGCTTATCCTCCGATTCTGGGCATGAGGCACCACTGGATGGACCAGAGCGAGGTCTCGGGATCCTGATCCAGGCAGACGATGCCGCTGTTCTGGAAGGTGATGACCTTCGGCTCCTGCGTGCCGGTAATGAGCAGGGCGGCCAGGCGTTCCAGAAAGGGCAGATGGGCCACCAGCATGAGCTTGTCCCTGGTCCGGACTTCCTCGGCAATGGGCGCGACCTCGTCCAGGGCCTTGATTCCCTGCCGTTCAACGCAGCCGTCTCCCGGCTCCAGGAAAGAGGCCAGAATGGCCGCGGTTTCCCCGGCCCGTTCCTTGGGACTGTGCTCGATGCGCCGGACCGGGACCGCGTATCCCCGGGCCACCTCGGCCATGCGGTGCGTTTCCTCCCGGCCTGTGTTTGAGAGCGGCTGGGACGGATCGTCTTCCTTGGGCAGGTTCTTCCCGTGCTGCACCAGATACAGGGTCATACTGCCTCCTTTTCTGTCGTGTTTCAGGTCGGCATGCGCGTCTGCTGATCGAAGGCCTGGCCGATCAGGACGCTTGGGTCTTGGCAAAGGGCAAAACAGGCACGCATTCGCGCCTGTTGACTGGGATCCAGGCTAATCAAAGCCGGCCGGTTTGACAAGGGGGCTCTTGACAGGACGCGAACATTTGAAGGATTTTTTGGACATTTTGTGATATTTCTTGCCTCTTTTTGGGGTTTCAGGTATCGGGTGTCAGAGTTTAACACCTTGATATAGCATTATCTTTCTTTGCCTCGTATGAAACTTCATACGAATGGAGTCATAGTTACAAGCATTGATCAACGCTCGTCATTGCGAGCGAAGCGAAGCAATCTCTCAGAAAAGCCTCTTGTCAGGGATTGCTTCGGCGAAGACGCCTCGCAATGACGGG
>CAZUMF010000632.1:0-1652 GCA_964621385.1 uncultured Desulfohalobiaceae bacterium | reverse complement strand
CCACGGATTTAATTTGTGCATAGACCGAGTGCATGGCCGGGCTTTTCAATTGCAGCAAGGCCCGGGGATCGAAAACTGAGGACATTGGCAAGGCTCCATTGGATACAGTTGGGGGCGGAAGTGACTAAAGTGAGCTAAAGTTTATAAGTGGCTAAAAAAGCAAAAAAAACAAAGTGTTCAAGTTAGTAAATGGAAGCTCACTGCGAAGCTTGGCCCCTCGGCGATACCTCCAAAGTATAAGCGGATGAGCACCGTATTTTTCCTCAAGTGAAAAGTATTTTACGGTATGATTGCCTGATTTGCAACAATTACGCAGGAAGAGTGTTTCAGTTACGATGTCCTGGAACAGAAGATCGTCCCTCTGTATTTTGAAATGGAATGAATCAAAACCGGTTTGGTGCATTTCTGAGGACTTCACTGTCATCAATCGGAATTTCAATTTTGTGGGTTTCAGGCTGCATCTTCCCGATGATCGTGGCGTGGTAATGCTCTTCTTGCAGACCACGGTACAAGCTGTAGCACATGACAAGCAAAACCACGGTGAAGGGCAGGCCTGTGGCGAAAAACGCGCTTTGCAGAGCGACCAATCCCCCGCCCATGATCAGGGCCGCTGCACAGGCCCCTTGGACCAGACCCCAGAAAATGCGCTGGGGAACAGGCGAATCGAGCTTTCCTCCCGAGGTCAGGTGATCCACCACCAGGGAACCGGAATCGGATGAGGTGATGAAAAAAATAGTGACCAGGAGAATACCGATGAAGGATGTTATTTACAAATTCCTGGTTTCAGAAAGCGGCCGTCTGGATATCTATCAAAAAGGGGGAGACTCCCTGGCAGGGCGTTATTTTCCCTAATTCCAGGATTTCCTTGAAACGCCGGCCGTACAGCTTATCGAAGAAGGCGGCTATCGGCTGATTCCCAACGGCGATCACTCCATTCTCGTCGCACCCGCTGCCCAATGGCTATCCACATTGCCGTGAAAGGTCAAAGGAAAGTAACGAGATTGTCACCTCAAGGAATTGACTATAAAAGACATTCAGAAACCTCGCGGGCACTGAAGCGCAATGGAACTGAGAAGCTTCTCTTTCGCTTTCGTCAAAGAGTTGGCTGATTTCTCTTATGAGATGGCCGACTTGGCCTCCAGGAGTGGTCATTATGAACAAGACCAAAGACAATAAGGCCCTGCTGGGCACTTTCGGCGGGGTGTTCACCCCGAGCATCCTGACCATCCTGGGAATCATCCTCTTTCTGCGCCTGGGGTTTGTCGTCGGACAGGCAGGTCTGGCCCAGACCTTGATCATCATCCTCTTGTCCTATGTCATCTCCGTCCTGACCAGTCTGTCCCTCTCAGCCGTATCCACCAATATGCGGGTCAAAGGGGGAGGCTATTACTACCTTATCTCGCGCACCCTGGGGCTTGAATTCGGAGGGTCCATCGGCCTGGTCCTGTTTCTGGCCCAGTCCGTATCCATTGGATTTTATCTGATCGGTTTCGGGGAGGCCTTATCCTGGCTGCTGCCCCAATCTGTCTGGTTTTCACCACAGGTTTTGGCTTTGGCCGCGGGTGGGCCTCTTTTTTTGCTGGCCTGGCTCGGAGCGGACTGGGCCACCCGTTTTCAATATCTGGTCATGGCTGTTTTAGCCCTGGCCCTGA
>CAZUMF010000631.1:0-1664 GCA_964621385.1 uncultured Desulfohalobiaceae bacterium | reverse complement strand
GCAGGCCGGGAGGTCGCGGCCTATTTCGAGGGCAAGGCCCTGGGCATGTCCATGGCTTACGGCCTGAAGGCCAGCCTGTCCGGCATTGCCGCAAGTTTTGAGGAGCTGATCCAAACCAGACAGTTAGGCGGGGGGCCGATTTATTCCAGGCTGGCCCTGATCAATGCCCAGGGCCGGGTCCTGGCGGACAGCAAAGCCGGGGACGACAAAAAGCCAGGGCTGAACTGGACGGCCTTTCTGGATCCGGGAGGAAGTCAGAACAGGCTTCGTCTGATCGAGGAAGCAGGACGGCCCGCAGTGGTCATCAGCCTGCCCTCCTTCTTTCGCGGGCAATACAGCGGGCAGCTCTTGGCCTGGATCTGTCCCTTTTCGCCCTATCGTCTTCTGGGCGTTCGCCAGGACGCTACCCGGCCGGCCAATCACCTGGCCGTTGAGAACCAGGTCCTGCCCCACAACCCTGACCAGAAGCCTCCGGATCTGCCCCGGCCGCTCTGGAACCGGGAGCGGGCTCCCGGGGTAAGCCTGCAAAAGTTCAAGCGGTCCGGGAACTTTTCCCGGGGCCAGGCCATGCTGGCGGGGGTGAGGCCGATTCCCGGCACCCCGTTGGACCTGATCACGATCCGAAACGAAACCGAGGTCTTCGGCGGCCGAATGAGCTTTTTATGCCCCTGTTTTTGGGCGTGCTGGGCCTGGTGCTTGTCTCCGGGGCCGGGGTCATCTTCTGGGGCAACACCAGACGCCTGGTCCTGCAGGCCCGCCTGGAAACGGAAGCCAAGCACCGCCAGCGCATGCAAAAGACGAATCAGCAGCTGCAGCAGGAGGTGGAGCAACGGCGGGCCGCGGAACAGGAGCTGCGCTGGAAAACCGCCATGAACCAGACCCTTGCGGATCTTTCCCGGGACATTCTGCAGCAGGCCTCCCTCGAAGACATCTCGCAGAGGGTTTTGCAATCCGCCCGGGATATGACCGGCAGCCGGCTCGGCTATGTGGGGTACATCGATCCGGAGAGCGGTTGTCTGGTCAGCCCCACTCTGACCGGGGAGGTCTGGGATTCCTGTAGGGTGACGGGCAAGGGTGCGGTCTTTCAGGAGTTCAGGGGACTCTTTGGCTGGGTCCTCAAGGCCAAACAGCCCCTGCTGTGCAATACCCCGGGATCAGACCCCCGCTCCAGGGGCACCCCGGACGGCCACCTGCCCATTGAGCGCTTTTTGTCGGCTCCCTCTGTCTTTGAAGGGGATTTGCTCGGTCAGGTTGCCGTGGCCAACCCGGAAAAGGACTATACGGCCAGGGACCGGATGCACCTGGAGCAGCTGGCCGATCTCTACGCCATCGCCGTCAGGCGGCGCCGGGATGAGCTGATCCTGCAAGATCTGAACCAGGAGCTGGAGAAACGGGTGGCGGCCAGGACCAGTGAATTGCAGCAGGCCTACTGGAACCTGGAGCAGGAGATTGCAGAACGCCAAAGGGCCGTGGAGGAACAGCGGATTCTGGAAAAGCGCATGGCCCGGGTCATCGAGGCCGCGCCCATCGGGATCTGCATCCAGCAAAACGGGCAACTGGTGTATGTCAACCCGGCCTGCGTCCGGATGTTCGGCTACAATCAGGGCCAGGAGATGCTCGGGCTGCAGCCGGCGGACCTGGTGGCCCCGGAAGATTTGGAAACC
>CAZUMF010000630.1:0-1679 GCA_964621385.1 uncultured Desulfohalobiaceae bacterium | reverse complement strand
GGGGGATCCCTGCCCCCTCCGGACTCTTGAATCTGTTCCTTGGAGGACCTGCCTTATTTTCAGAGCTCTTTACAGTAAGCGTAAATTTGAAAGATTTTTTGGACATTTTATGATAATACATCTCGTTTTTCAGGCTCAAAGCAGAGACCGCGGTCCGGTTTCCCCCGGCGAGCAAGCCTAAGAAAACCTAAGAACCTCCCAGCGAGGTCGCTCAAGAGAACCCTGTGACCGGTTCTCAATTTTGTCATGTATCGTAAAACTGAAAGTTTCTGTATTGATCAAACTGGCTGTTATCGATTTACACGATAAACGATACAACGATGAATTCGCATATTACAAAAAATGTCAAATGATTATGTATCAGCCCTGCCAGAGGCAGGGCTGATACCAGAAACCAAAAGAATGTCCAAATGTAAGGACATTTCAGATAGTAACAATTATTTTAAATGCTTAATATTCAAAGACGTAATGGAGGTACGAAGTCTACACTTGGGGTACTCAGTTTGTAATAAGACCGGGGACGTCGCCTGTCAAGCCGGAGCCTCCGGGGCTGCCGGAGGGTTCAGGCTGGACAGGCCGGGCAGAGCGGCCCCAAGCTTTGTCCAGAGTTCGAGAAACACCTGATCCGGGGTCTGGGCGCCGTCCAGGGTGCAAAAGCGCTCCGGGGTCCGGGCCGCCAGTTCGAGAAACAATTCAGCCCGGGAACAGAAAGCGGGCTAGGCCGGGTCCAGGAGAATGGCCCGCAAATGCCTTCCCGGGCTGCTCGCCCCGGGTGCTCTGGTCAAGAGAACCGAGTGTCGGCCCACCTGCTCGAGCTTGGCTTTGAGCCTCCGGCACTGCGTGGATTTCCCGCTGCCCTCTATTCCTTCAAAGGTAATAAACATTGCCTGCCCGAAGGTGGTTTGGCTTGGCCGCTCTGTTGCATGAAATCCCTGCTGCGGGGGGGATGGTACAGGGGTCTCTCCAAAAAGGGAAGATAGGCGGTCCACTGCGTTTCCGCGAGGTTCAAACCGGAAACCGCCTGATCCCAGGCTTTGATCTTGGCGTCCAGATTGTCGGCGTGATGGAGGACAAAGGCCTCAGGAGTCTTGGGGCGTTTCGGGGAACCAAAGGCGTACTCCCCGTGATGGCTGAGCAGAAGATGCTTGAAGTGCAGGATCAGCCCCGGATCCAGATGCCGGGTCTTTTGCAGAAAAGGCTCCAGGACCTCCAGGCCCAGCTGAATGTGGCCCATCAGACGGCCGGGATCGGTGTAGTCCGGGCTGATTCCGGCTCCCAGCTCCCAGGCCTTGCCCAGATCATGAAACCCGGCGGCCGCCAGGAGAAGGTCCCGGTCCAGGTCCGGGTCCGGGTAGCTGTCGCAGACCGCCAGGCAGAGACGGGCCACCTGGAGGCTGTGCTCCACAAGGCCGCCCCGGTAGGCGTGGTGGATGGTTTTGGCGGCCGGGGCGGCCAGAAATCGTTCCCTGATGCCGGCATCTTTGAGGACCTGCCGGCAGAAAGACCGCCAGGGCCGAAAGACGAGCTCGTCCCGGAAAAGCCCTTCCAGCTCCGCCAGCAGCTCTTCCGGCGGCCGGGCCGTGGAGGGAATGAAGTCGGCCCAGTCGATGTCCATCTCCCGTGGGTCCAGGACTTGCACCCGGTGGACGGTCATCTGGGGCTGGCCGCGGGAAGCCCGG
>CAZUMF010000629.1:0-1684 GCA_964621385.1 uncultured Desulfohalobiaceae bacterium | reverse complement strand
AATGCAGTCGGCCAGGCTTCAGGTGGACATCGCCCTGGAGCAGATGGATGTCGAAAGGGGTAAATTCTTTCCTCGCCTTGATCTGGTGGGAGGATACACGATCACCGACCGGGACTTTTCAGAGACCGGCACCAATATTGTCGGGGAAGCGGTGGAGCGGGACCAGCGCAATGAATACTGGAGCGTGGGCATCCGCCTCAACTGGGATCTCTTTTCCGGAGCCAGCAAGATCCACCAGTATCAGAAAGTAGGATACGAGTTGCGGCGGATGCGGAGCAAGGTCCAGGACATTGAAAACCAGATCAATAACCAGGTCAGGTCCAGCCACATCTCCTTCCAGGAAGCAAAAGAGCGGATAGTATCCACCCGGAAAGCGGTGCAAGCGGCCCGGGAAGGCTTTGCCCGGGCCGAAAAGAACCTGCAGCTGGGTCTGGGCACCATCCCCGAGCTCCTCGATGCCCAGGCCCGTCTGCGCCGGGCCGAGGGAAACTGGAACAAGGCCCGGGGCGATCAGCTTCTGGCCAAAGCACAATTGTACTTCTCCATGGGCATCCCCAACAAGGGCCTGGATTCCCAGGTCATGAAGCAATGACGATTTTACATATTTCCACCGCTGTTTTGCGGCGGCGGGATGAGGTCTGATTCATGGTCAGCCCCAGTGTCTTGATCGCCGGATGGGTCACCGCTCTGTACCTGATTCTCGGCCCATTGGTCCTCTTCGGGTTCTATTCCTTTTTCGATTACCTCTCCCAGAGAAAGGACCCCCGGATCCAGAAACGGGCCGGGTATTTTGAAGACATCGACCCTGCCCTCTGGACTGAACAGGAGGCGGGGCAGTTTCTCAGGGAGGAGAACAGTAATTTGTAATTTGTAATTTGTTATAGGTGCACCCCAAATGCGGGATTTCCTCAGAAAGTGGAAAAAGTACTTGACCTTTGCCGCGGCTTTGAGTTGCTTTATCAATCTCCTGCAGCTGACCTTTCCCTTTTACATGTTTACCATCTACCGCAATGTCGTGGTCAGCTACAGCCAGGCCTCCCTGTTGACCATCACCGTGGCCGCTTTTTACGCCCTTGTGGTCCTCGGGTTTTTCAATTTCTGCCGTTCCAGGCTCCTGGCCGTGGCCGGCAAGGATCTCAACCAGAGCTTACGGGACGACGTCTATAAGGGGATGATCAAAGGATACGCCGGCCTGCAGAAGAAGACCTACCTCCAGGGCCTGAACGACCTGGAGACGGTCCGCAATTTCTGTACCAATAACGGCATGTACGCCCTGTTCGATGCCCCCTGGGCCCCCTTGTACCTGCTTTTGATCTACGCCTTCCATCCGCTCCTGGGGGCCATCGCCACCATCGGGGCCCTGCTGATGTTCGGCCTGTCCGTCCTCCAGGAGTATCTGATCCGGTCCAGGATGCGTTCGGCCAATGCCCGGAACAACCAGAACCAGAAGTTCGTCGATTCCATGCTGCGCAATGCGGAAGTGGTCAACGGCATGGGCATGCTGCCGGCTGTGGCCGACAGGTGGGAAGCGGCAAACCAGGAGGTCATCATCGATCAGACCGTGAGCAGCCAGTATGCCGGGATGATACAGTCCATCATCAAGCCTCTGCAGAATGTCCTGCAGGTGCTTATTTACGGTACAGGAGCCTATTTGGCCATCACCCGGGGATTTTCAGTGGGCTTG
>CAZUMF010000628.1:0-1705 GCA_964621385.1 uncultured Desulfohalobiaceae bacterium | reverse complement strand
GAACATTTTTGATAATTTCCCCTGGCTGAATCACCGTTTCTGGATTCAGGAGGGAATACTGGCAGAAGAAAGCCGGGAGCTCCTTAGAAGATTTTTTGCTGCCAGAAGAAAAGAAAAGTAGTCGATCATCGCGGAGAGGTACCGAAGTCCGGTCGTAACGGGCCCGACTCGAAATCGGGTTGGCGGCTCAAACCGTCACGTGGGTTCGAATCCCACCCTCTCCGCCAAATCACCATCCAGCACTGTTTTATAGAGTCCACATGCCCCCGGAAAGCACAGGTTTTCTGGGGTTTTTTTGTTTCTTATTGTCCAAGGAAGTCCATTGACAGCCAGAGCTTATGGTGGTATTTATGAGGTAATAAAGCAAATACCACCACTTTTCAAAAAAAAATACCACCAAAATATGTTTAATCCATCGAAAGAAAACATTAAATCGAGGGTAAAAACATGGCCTTGACAGACACAAAAATCAAAAACTTAAAGCCTGCGGACAAGCCTTATCGCCTCGCTGACGCTGAAGGCTTGTATATAGAGGTTTCTCCAACAGGAAGCAAGCTGTGGAGGTTCAAGTATAGATATGGCGGCAAGCAAAAGGTTTTGGCCATAGGCAAATATCCAGTTATTTCCTTGGCAGACGCCCGGGACAAAAGGCTTGATGCAAAACGGCTACTCGCAGATGGGATTGATCCGGGACAGGCCAAGAAAGAAGCGAAGCGGGCTCAAACTAACACATTCAAGGCCTTGGCGGATGAGTGGTGGTATAATCAGCAAGAAGGCTGGAGCGATCACCACAAAAATACCACCTATCGCCGCCTCGAAATGAACATCTTCCCCTGGATCGGTGATAGGCCTGTCCGGGAAATATCCTCCAGGGAGTTGCTTGAGGTTTACCGTCGCATTGAGAATCGAGGGGCTCTGGAAGTGGCCAAGCGCACCGCCAGGATCTGCAGCCAGATATTTGCTTACGGAGTTGCGGCTGGGATCGTGGAGAACAACCCAGGCGCCGAAATGAGCAAAGCCCTAAAGGTCAGACCTAAGAGAAATTGGCCGGCGCTCACTGATCCGAAGAAACTCAAAAAATTGCTTGAAGCTATTGACACCTTCGATGGAACCTTTCCTGTCCTATGTGCGCTGAAATTTTCCATGCTGACCTTTGCCAGACCCGGCGAAATCCGAAAAGCCGAATGGCCGGAGATCGATTTTGAAAATGACTTGTGGATCATCCCCGCCGAAAAAATGAAAGCCAAACGGGAACAGCTTGTGCCTTTGTCCCGGCAGGCTGTGAGTATTTTGAAAGAACTACAGCCCTTGACAGGTTCCGGTCAATACGTTTTCCCAGCAAACAGAGGGAAGTCCAGGCCGATGAGCGAAAATACAGTGCTGGCAGCCCTCCGTCGCCTTGGCTATTCCCGAGATGAGATGGTGGCCCATTCTTTCAGATCCATCGCCAGCACCCTACTCCATGAACAGGGCTGGCCCTCCAGGGTGATCGAACTCCAGCTTGCCCATGTTGACCAGAACAAGATCCGGGGGATTTACAACCGGGCAGAGCATATCGATGACCGGACCCGGATGATGCAGGCCTGGGCAGACTACCTCGACGGTTTGAAATCAGGGGCAAAAGTTTTGACAATCAACGGAAACAAAGCGATAAATTGATTTCAAATTTACGGGGATAGGGAGGCGCACCCGAAAAGCCGGTTCC
>CAZUMF010000627.1:0-1710 GCA_964621385.1 uncultured Desulfohalobiaceae bacterium | reverse complement strand
CACAAAATGTCCAAAAAATCTTTCAAATTTACGCTTACTGTAAAGAGCTCTGAATTTACGCGTCCTGTCAAGAGTTTTGGAGTCTTTTCATCAAGGGGTCTCCTTTATAAAGTGTTCTCCGCGGCTTGTCCAGGACCAGCCATTTCACGCAAAAATTCAGTTGACAAGCTGTTCTGAATATGATTAAGAAATTGAAAAATTTTTTATAAGTTCTTTTTTTCACAATTGTCATGTAAGGAGGGAGCATGCGGAAAGATCACTTGCAGTCAGTCAAGGAGGGATTGGATTCTGTCACCAGACGTGATTTCCTCAAATTTTGTACGGTCATGGCCGCCGGTCTTGGACTGCCCCTCAGTGCAGGAACGGAAATCGCAGAGGCTGTCAAAAATCCGGCCCGTCCTCCGGTCATCTGGCTCTCGGGACAGGAATGCACCGGATGTACGGAATCGTTGCTCAGGCCTACACACTTAACCCTGGAGCATCTCATTCTGGATCTTATCTCCCTGGATTATCATGAAACATTGAATGTCGGGGCCGGACACCAGGCCGAGGCCTTCAAGGAGCAGTCCATCGAGCACAATGCCGGAAAATTCATCCTGGTGCTGGAAGGGGCCATCCCCACCAAGGACGGCGGCATTTACTGCCAGATCGGCGGCAAGACCTATCTGGACATTGTCAAAAAAACTGCCGACAAGGCTGCGGCCATCATCGCCATCGGCTCCTGCGCCTCCTGGGGCGGCCTTGTGGCCTCGGAACCCAACCCGACAGGCGCCAAGGGCGCCCCGCAGGTCCTGACGGACAAGACCGTGGTCACCATCCCCGGCTGTCCGCCCAATACCTATAATTTTGTGTCAACCGTGGCCTACTTTTTGACCTATCAGAAACTTCCGGCCATCGACGGGCTCGGCCGACCCAAGTTCGCCTATTCCCGGCTCATTCACGAAAACTGCGAACGTAGGCCGCACTTTGACGCCGGGCGCTTTGCCGAAGAATTCGGGGATCACGGCCATCAGCAGGGCTATTGCCTGTACAAGCTCGGCTGCAAAGGACCCGTAACCTTTAATAACTGCTCCATGAAAGGCTATAATGACGTGGGGACCTGGCCGGTGAACACCGGACATCCCTGCTTCGGCTGCAGTGAAGAAGACGTCGGTTTTAGCATCCCCAAGTACGTTCAGGCCGATCTGAGCAAAGAAAGCCTGATCACCCCCTCGGCCACCCCGGCTGACATCCAGTATGAACGCGGCGGAAAGATGTCCGCCGGCGCAGCCGCGGTTCTCGGAGGCGCTGTGGGCGTCGCGGTGGGCGGTGCCGCGGTTGCCGCCGCCAAGTCCAAGTCCGGAAAAACACAGGACTCCTAAAACGAGGGGGATATCATGAGCATACAACGAAGGGACTTTCTCAAAGCTGCCCTTGGAGGCTCTCTCGCGGCAGCAGCAGGTGCTCAGCCGGGACTGGCCGCAGCAAAGGACCATGCATTGCCCCCGGAGGCCCTGGGCATTCTCTATGATTCCAATCTGTGCATCGGGTGCCAGGCCTGCATGACGGCCTGCAAGCAGGCCAACGACATACCTGTTGAGTCCAGCGGCCAGCAACACATCTGGGATAACCCTCTGGACCTTTCGGCCAAGACCCTGAACATCATCAAAATGTATGACGACGGGGAGACGCCGGCCTTTAACAAGCGACAATGACTGCATTGTCTGGAAC
>CAZUMF010000626.1:0-1714 GCA_964621385.1 uncultured Desulfohalobiaceae bacterium | reverse complement strand
GGCGTGATGCGGCAGAGGTTTCCGGGGTCGGAAAAGAACTCCCAGGCCGCTTCCAAACTCAGGGGAAGAAATTGCGTCCGATTCAGCGTGTGCAGCATGGACAGTGACTACTCTTCAAAGACGTCGAGATCATTTTCTACTGCGCCTGACCCAGCGCATACTGGTTTATTTGTGTATTCTGTGCCGGTGCATATCCCGGGCGGATATCACCCGGATACGAATCCCATCCTCAAGCAGTGAGAAGGTGATGTGCATCCCGTTCAAATCCAATAACCTGATCCCCTGGCTCTATCTCCAGCATTAATTCACATGGGCTCATTTGACAAGAGCACACTTCAGTCCCCAGCTTTTTCATAGAGCCGCTTGGCATTCTCTCGCACAGCCTCGATGGACATGGGTGTCCATATCGCCTATTCTCTTGTCTGTATGCCCGAGGATGAAATCACACCGATGCGATCGACAACAGTCCCAAATATCCTGATCCTGCTTATTGTTCTTGCCCTTTCCTGGCCGCCCGGATACAGGGTTTTATACCTGGTATATCGTGAGCTGATTATTTTTCAGAGCTCTTCACAGGACGGTAAATTTGAAAAACAAAGATTGAATCGGAAGCTGAAGAATATGCGCTTTTCATTCGCGTCTATTTGCGAAATTCGCGGGCAATAAGTTTTTTTCATTTTCAAAGTATCCACGAAAGACTACCCGATTCCTGATCATATTGGATTTGAAATCAACCTTTGTCCTGGCCAGAATCCAGGTATCATTTTGTGATGGGCGGCGCCCTCCCAAAAAAATTGGACCTGTCGGATTCTTCAGGTAAGAAGTATAAAAGCGGACGATTGGCCGTATTTCGAAACCACAGGATTCAGGGCACTTGTGCTCTGTTCCTTGATTGAAACATGCTCATGAAGGAGGAATCAGCATGGCACGAGAATTTCAGATGTACATCAACGGGGAGTGGTGCGACGCTCAGGACGGGTCGGTCTATGAAGACTCCAACCCATACACGGGCGAGGTGTTTGCCAGAGTATCCGCCGGAAAGAGGGCCGATGCCAAGTATGCCGTCGAAGCCGCAACAGCGGCTTTTCCTGCGTGGTCCACATCACTTCCGGCTGAACGTAGGGCCTTGTTTTTGAAAGCGGCCGATATCCTGGAGACGAAGCAGCAGGAGATTGTGCAGATATTGGGCGAGGAAACGGGCTGCACCTTCGGCTTTGCCATGTTTCAGACCACCTTCACCCCGGGTCTGCTGCGGGAAGCCGCCGGCTCATTGTGGACAAGTCCATCGCCGCGGAATTCACCGAACAATTGGTGAACAAGGTCTCTTCCTTCAAGGTGGGAAACCCTCAAGAGCCCGATACCCTCATCGGCCCCTTGATCAACCAGGAGCAGTTGCACCAGGTCCAAAAACGGGTGGAATCCGCTGTGCAGGACGGGCCACAGTCCTGTGCGGGGGAAAGGCTGAGGGAATGTGCTACCAGCCGACAATTCTGAGCAACGTGAAGGCGGGTTCGGACTTTGCCTGTGAGGAGACCTTCGGCCCTGTCGTCTCCATTTTCGGAGTAGACGGTGAAGACGAGGCCGTGGCCCTGGCCAATGACACCAGATACGGGCTTTCGGCCGCGGTGTTCACTAAGGATATCTCAAAAGGCCTGGCCCTGGCGGAGCGTATCGAATCCGGAATCGTCCACATCAACGACCAGACCGTGCACGA
>CAZUMF010000625.1:0-1729 GCA_964621385.1 uncultured Desulfohalobiaceae bacterium | reverse complement strand
AGAAGATTTTTTCGTTCAATCACGGTCCATGCAAAAAGCATTCCGGGAGCCGCTGTCATGGGGCAGCCCCAGGGTGACAACGGCATTGTGAGGCTGCCGGGGGTCGAAGTGCTTGATAAGCACCCTGATGACATCGAGCTTGTCCGCGTCCCGGACAATCCTGAGCATGCGCTCCAGATGCGGGGGCAGGCCAGGCACCACCCTGGCCCGATTGTGCATGAGCACCGTCAACAGGATGTTCTTTTTTTCGGCCCTGGACAGCGCCGCAGGAAGCAGCTGCTCTCTCCGCAGCACCTGATAGCCCAGCAGGCCGTGGTTCAGACTCAAACCATCCTGAAAAGTGCCGTACTCGGCAAACTGCGGAAAGCGGCCGATATCGTGAAACAGGGCGGCCAGTTCCACCAGACGGGCCTGACGCCGTTTTAGTTCAAGAGAGGCAAGGATCCCCTGGGCCTCCTGCAGCACTCGAAGGGTGTGCTCTTTTTTCAAGTCGATATTAGCCTGGGACTTCGGATTTGATTGGGCAAAGCGTGTGACATACGTTTCAAAACGGGTGACAGCTTCATCAAGCTCCATACTTATTCCTCGAGCAGCCTTTTCTTGTGCACATAGTCCTCGTCCGTGATCTCTCCCTCCGCCAGACGCCGGTCCAGAATGCGCAAGGCCTCCCGCCGGCCGGCCCGTATCTCTTCTGCCTCCCGATCCAGATCCTGGTCCCGGAGCGGTCCCCCCGGACCGAACCCTTTGCGTAAGAGCCAGATGATCAGGGCCAGCACCAGGCCGATGAACAGAAATTTGCAGACCGCGAGCAGCCAGCTGCCGGTCAGCCCCGGTCCAAACGGAAACCCGGACCAGTCGCCCGGATTGCCGGCCGCAAAAAGCACGTCCATCACAGCCACTCCTCGTCCCAGCCGGGCTCGAAATCGAGGTGTTCATCGTCTTGAAAACTCGCCGACCCGGGCTTGAGCATGGTCAGGATGTCCTGGACCAGCGCATCCACAGGCTTGTCCGCCTGCAGGATGTAGTCCAGGCATTCGAAATACAAGGGCTCGCGCTCCCTGAGACTACGGACCAACTCCTCTTCCAGGGACAGATCGCTCAAGGGCGGCCGCTTGGAGCTCAGAGGGTCCTGTTGCAAGCGCCTTGCCAGCAGGCTGACATCGGCCTGCAGATACACCACCCGGCCGTTTGCCTTGAGACGCTCCCTGTTGGCCGGCAACAGGACACAGCCGCCGCCGGTGGCCACGATCTGTCCCCGCTCACCGCAAACCTCCTGCAGGCAATCCTGCTCCAGGGTTCGAAACCCGTCCCAGCCCCGGGAGCGGACAATGGTCTCGATGGAAGACCCCGCCTGCTGGATGATACGCTCATCCAGATCCACAAAAACCCCCTCCAGGGCCTCGGCTACGTATCGGGCCAGGGTAGACTTGCCGCTCCCCCTGAGTCCGATGAAAAACAGATTGGATTGGTCAAGTCGAAACTCGGGGACATGCTGGCTTCCCGGGGTGTAGACCTCGGTGTACCCTGAATCTTCCACCTCAATCTTGCGCTTGATGAATCTGCTCATACCTTTGCACCCTGTGTTAGACTTATCGGTACTGAGCTGTTCGCAGGTTGTGCCCATTGGCCGCCATGTGGGCAGGCCGACGTCAGACATAAAAAAAGGAGGCTGTTTCCACCACCCGCCTCATCCGTGTCCATGGTGGGCAATGCAGGATTCGAACCTGCG
>CAZUMF010000624.1:0-1733 GCA_964621385.1 uncultured Desulfohalobiaceae bacterium | reverse complement strand
GCATGGCCAGTTCCTACATGCCCCTGCGCGCGACCACGACCACCCAGGAAATCTTCGACAAGTCCCCCAACGATCCCAGTCAGGAATCCGAGCGCCTCAATTTCTACCGGGATATCAGCACCTACGGAGGCTGTGCCGCAGGCATGTCCGCGGGCCTGGAAAACATCCGGATCATTGAAGAGGAAAACCTGGTGGAGCGCAGCCGGGTCCTGGGAGAATACTTCTTGGATCGACTCCAGGAACTGGCCGATCTGCCCATTGTCGGGGATGTCCGGGGTCAGGGCCTGTTCTGCGGGCTGGAATTCGTGCGCAACAAAAAGACCAAGGAGCCCATTTCCGAGGCCGAGATGGGAAAAATCATGGGCGATGTAGCCGCCAACGGTGTCTTGGTCGGGCGCACCAATACGAGCATCCCGGGCAACAACACCATCATGAATTTTGCCCCGGCTCTGATCGTGACCCGGGAACAGCTCGATCGGATCGTGAGCGCGGTCAAGAAAGCCCTGGAAAATTAAGGAGCCATCACTATGGAAACACTACGTACCCGATTCGGTGACGGAAGCTTTATCGAACTCTCGAAAGAGGTAGTCTATGCAGATCTCGAGAAAGGCACCCAGGATGACGCGGAACGGTGACGGATCGACCCCCTGACCGCGGATGAGCTAGACTACCTCCTGGAGTTGTACACCCGCAAGGACCGGGTCGTGGGGGTGGAACAGGGCCGGGAATGCTGCCTGTCCTACGACAACATGACCTCCAAGATCGAACGGGCCCACATCAGGTTGATCTTGAAACAGGGTCTTGCTGCGCTTGAAGCAGCAAGACCCTGTTTGTCCGTGAGGCCCTTTGCTTTGAACTGAGATCAACAAGGAGGGAACATGACCAGTGTGAACATGAAGACAACGATCAACGCCCCGGCCAGCGATGTCTGGCAAACCGTAAGCGATTTCAACGGGCTCGGCAGGTTCGTGGCCGCGGTGGCGGACAGTTCCGTAGACGGCTCGGGGGTGGGCAGCAAGCGCACCCTGACCCTCCAGGACGGGGCCACCCTTGTCGAGCAGCTGGAAAGTCTGGATGAGGGGTCGAGATCCCTGAAATACTCCATTGTCAGCGGACCGCTGCCGGTGGACAACTATCTGAGCACTGTGGAGGTCAATGAAGTAGGACCGAACCAGTGCGAGGTCTGCTGGACCTCCACCTTCGAGCCCAAAGGGGTCTCTGAACAGGAAGCCCAAGAGGCTATTCAGGGGGTTTACTCCATAGGCTTTGAAGGCCTGAAGAAGCTCTTCCCATAATTTTTTGTGCCTCCCGGGACGAAACAACCAGGGAGGCACAAAAAATTATATGATTTACAACGAGCAAGGACACGCAGGTACCGGCTTGTTCACCCACCTCTTCCAGCCAGCGATCAGCAGGCTGGGCAATCATTAAGACTCGTCCGAAGTTGCGTCCTGGCGCCCCTCCTGATATGGATTAGAGCAGCACCCCAGCATGAATGCTTCTGAGCGAACCTTGAAAAGCGGAAAGGACCAAACATGGAAGAGCTGCATGTCCTGATCGAGACCAGTGAGGGAGATATCCTGGTGGAGCTTCTGCCGGAGGCCGCGCCGACAAGCGTGGCCAATTTTCTGCGCTATGTGGACGAGGGGCATTACGACCAGACCCTCTTCCACCGGATCGTCCGGGGCTTTGTCATCCAGGGCGGCGGCTATGACCGGGACCTGAACAAAAAG
>CAZUMF010000623.1:0-1733 GCA_964621385.1 uncultured Desulfohalobiaceae bacterium | reverse complement strand
TTTTCTCATAACTGCCCAGAGCCATCTCCACCCTGCGGATACCATTGACCAGATCGATGAGGCCTTTTTGATCGCAGGACACCGGGCAGTCCTGGGATCCCGGGGTGTTACGGTCCAGTGCGATATGTTTTTCGATGACTCGTGCTCCGATGGCAACCGCAGCCAAGGCGATATCATTACCGACATTGTGATCTGAATAGCCGATAGGGCAGAGGAATTGCTTGGACATGGTCTCTATGGCCCGCAGGTTGATCTCACCCGGCTGAGGCGGATAAGCGGTATTGCAGTGCAGGAGGATGATATTCTCGTTCTCTGCCCGGGAAAAAATATCCAGGGCCTTGTGCACGTCTTCAAGGGTGTACATCCCGGTGGACAGAATAACCGGCTTTAGTTCCGCGGCGGTTTTTTGCAGAAACAAAGGATTGGCAATCTCTCCGGAACCGATCTTATAGGCCGCCGGCTTCAGGGAGGCCAGAAAGTCGAAGCTCTCTTCGTCATGGGCCGTTGCCAGGAAGATGATGTTTTTCTGCAGGCAGTATTTTTGCAGACGGGCAAAGTCCTGGTAGGGCAGCTCCTTGGACTTCATCCTGCTGATCCAGTCGGGTGCGGCCCCGGAGATGAGGTTTTCCGTCTTGAAGATCTGGAACTTGACTGCGTCCGCTCCGGCCAGCACGGCCATGTCGATCAGATGTTTTGCCAGTTCCATCCGGCCGAAGTGGTTGACCCCGGCTTCGGCAATGATGAAAACCGGGCGCTTGGGGCCGACAACATTATCGTCGATACAAATTTCTTTATGAAATGGCATGGCCTTGTTCCCTTTGGTGATTTATGTCTTCAACAAAAATTAGAAAGTCTTTCGCCATAGAATGTTATAAGTCTTTCTTAGGTCTTCTTAAACTCTTGTTGTGAATCCGTTCGGTTTATCCGTTTTTGAATATATTCGGCGATTTCCAGATCAAGGTATTCATCGATATCCATGGCCTCGATCCGGGAAACGGGAATGGGCCATGATCGTCCGCCATACAGGGAGCCCTGTTCAAAGATGGTCCTCCGCCATGACGTATAGAGGTTTCCAAAGAAATAGACTGCAGGAGCTGACTGGGTGTTGGGGCATTTCATTTTTTCCTTTTCGAACATGAAGGAGATGCTCCCGTCGGCATTGACTTTTCGGGCATTGTAAGGGTGGTAATGAAAGGGCGGCCGAGTCACTGTGGTCACGGAATCGAGGCCGGCCTTGTCTTGGAGGGCGGTAATGGACTGTTCCACATTATCAACAGTCAGAAAGGGATAGGTGGGCTGAACCGTCAGGATGATATCAGCCTGAAAGCCCCTTTTGTCCAGTTCCTCAATGGCCTGGATGATAACCGGCAGGGTTGGTGTCTCGTCCTGGGCAAGTTCCGGTGGTCTTTCGATGATCTCCACTCCTTGTTCCCTCACTACCCGGGCGATGGCTTCGGATTCCGTGGATACCACGAGTCTGTCCACCGACGGGCATTGCTGTGCTGTCTGCAGGCAATGCTGGATCAGTGGCCTGCCGGCCAAGGCCTGAATGTTCTTCTCCGGGATTCTCTTCGATCCTCCCCTGGCTGGAACGATCCCTGCGACGTTCAGCGAATTCTTTTTGTCTCTCATGGTCATCTTCTCAGGCTAAGGACTGATTGTTGATGGGTCTTTGCACAGGTTTAGAAAACCGAGCGTCTTATCGATGACGAAGCGCTGGGTCAGATGCCAGG
>CAZUMF010000622.1:0-1770 GCA_964621385.1 uncultured Desulfohalobiaceae bacterium | reverse complement strand
GATCACCTCTCATTTGGGGGCTCGATGTGTTTTGGAAATGCTGAGTGCTGCGTTGGACGATTCAAAGCCCGGCTCAAACGAAATGGAAAGCACTCATTCATGAGGTTTTCCCCATTTTGCAGCGACGAAAATAACGGATGCCCATCCCCGCAAACTCGAACGTACATCTCAAACCACAAGAGGAAGATAATATGACTGCCTACACAGCATTACAGGAAAGACGGGCCAGGAGTATTCCTAAGGGGGCTTACAGTGTGACTCCCGGCTACATCAAAGACGCCAAGGGCGCCCTGATGATCGATGTGGACGGCAGAGAACTCATCGACTTTGCCGGTGGTATCGGGGTTAACAACGTGGGACATTGCCATCCCAAGGTTGTGGCCGCCATCCAGGCCCAGGCAGGAAAATTCATTCACACTTGCTGGCATGTGGGCATGTATGAAGCCTATGTCGAACTGGCTGAAAAATTGAACGACTTGGCCCCCGGTGATTTTGAAAAGATGACCATGTTCATCAACAGCGGGGCCGAGGCTGTGGAAAACGCCATCAAGACCGCCCGTTACGCTACGGGCAGGGCTGCAGTGGTCTGTTTTGAAAACGCCTTCCATGGCCGGACCCTCCTGACCATGAGCCTGACTAGCAAAATCAAGCCCTACAAATACAATTTCGGCCCCTTTGCCCCGGAGATCTACCGGGCGCCGTTTGCCTACTGCTACCGCTGCCCCTTTCAGCTGACCTATCCAAAATGCGATCTGGCCTGCGCCGATCATCTGGAGGAATTCTTTGTCAACCAGGCCAATCCTGAAGACACCGCTGCCGTGATCGCCGAACCGATTCAAGGTGAAGGCGGCTTCATCACGCCTCCACCCGGATATTTCCAAAAACTCCAAGCGATCTGCCGCAATTACGAGATCCCTTTGATCATCGATGAAATCCAATCAGGCGCCGGAAGGACAGGGAAATTCCTGGCTATTGAGCACTGGGACGGTGTGGAGCCGGATTTCATCACCATGGCTAAGAGCCTGGCCGGTGGCATGCCGCTTAGCGCCCTCACCGGCCGGAAGGAGATCATGAGTAAACCCCATCTGGGAGGGTTGGGGGGAACGTACAGCGGGAATCCTCTCTCCTGTCGCGCGGCTTTGGCTGTGCTGGAGGTCTTGAATGAAGACAGGCTCATCGAGCGCGGAGTAGAAATCGGAGAAAAGGTCCGGGCCCGTCTGGAGGCAATGCAGGACAGGTTCGAATTAATCGGTGAAGTGCGGGGCAAGGGCGCCATGCTGGCCATGGAACTCGTCCGGGACCGGGAGACCAAGCAGCCGGCCGCGGAAGAGGCCAAAAAGTTGACCCAAATCTGCTTTGACAAGGGATTGGTCCTTTTGTCCTGCGGCAACTACGGCAATGTCATCCGAACCTTGATGCCTTTTGTAATCACGGACGAACAGTTGGAAAGGGGATTGCAGATTCTGGAGGAGGGAATCAATGCACTCAGCAGCCATTGAAACTAAACTCTGACCAATCAAGATTTATTTGAAATTGACAGCTTTTGCCTTTCATTGTTAAATATATATATAAACTATGAAAACAAGGATAGGAAAATGTCAGTCTTACGCGTCGACATGTCGAAGGCCAGTATTTCGATGAGCGAGGATGTTCCGGTAGCTCTCCGCGATCTGGGCGGCCGGGCCTTCACCTCCACAGTCTGCCAAAGTGAGATTCCTCCGGACTGCGATCCGCTTGGTCCGGAGAACAAGCTGATCATCGCGCCGGGGG
>CAZUMF010000621.1:0-1771 GCA_964621385.1 uncultured Desulfohalobiaceae bacterium | reverse complement strand
TGGCATTAACCAGCGACTCATCAAGCTTCAGAGGGAGCACCCGTCGGGATTGAGTCATTACCGGCCATGGCAAGGATCCCATCGCCAGGGCGGTGCATCAAAGTTCCAGGGCCGAAACCGGGTTTATCATTGTGGACTGCGCCGTCGCGGTAGTCTTCCACTGATACTTTGAAAAAAAGAAAGCAGATGGTTGTCCAAAAAAATACTCAAATTTTAGCTCTTGATGAAGCGTTCTGAACTCTGCCCCATAGAGCAAGGAGAGACCCATGCCAAGCATGCCCGCCCTGGTCAAGTCCAGGCCCGAGCCCGGACTCTGGCTGGAAGAAGTCCCTGTCCCTGAAATCGGAATCAATGATGTCCTGATCAAGATTCAAAAGACCGCCATCTGCGGCACGGACCTGCATATCTTTGCCTGGGACGACTGGGCCCGGATGACCATCCCCGTGCCCATGCCCGTGGGGCACGAATTCGTGGGCACCATTGCCGAGATCGGCAGCAACGTGCATGACTTCGAGGACGGCGATCTTGTCTCGGGCGAGGGGCACCTGGTCTGCGGCCGCTGCCGCAACTGCCTGGCCGGCCGCAGGCATCTGTGCAAGGACACCCGGGGAGTGGGGGTGAACCGGCCCGGGGCCTTTGCCCGCTATCTGGCCATTCCGGTGACCAATGTCTGGTACTGCGACCCGGGCATTCCCACGGATGTCCTGGCCTGCTTCGATCCGTTGGGCAATGCGGCCCACACCGGCCTGTCCTTCGATCTCCTGGGCGAGGACGTGCTCATCACCGGGGCCGGGCCCATCGGCTGCATGGCCGCGGCCATTGCCAGACTGGCCGGGGCTCGTTTCGTGGTGGTCACGGATGTCAATCCCTACCGGCTGGAGCTGGCCCGAAAAATGGGAGCGGATGTGGCCCTGGACGTCCGGAAAAAAAATCTCACGGACGTTCAGGAAGAACTGGGCATGAAGGAGGGCTTTGACGTCGGCCTGGAGATGTCCGGCAATCCGCAAGCCCTGCGCTCCATGCTGGAGAACATGTGCCACGGGGGCAAGGTGGGCCTGCTGGGCATCCTGCCGGCGGACACCAGCATCGACTGGAACCTGGTGGTCTTCAATTCCCTCCAACTGCTGGGCATCTACGGCCGGGAAATGTACGAGACCTGGTACAAGATCACGGTCATGATCCAGACCGGCCTGGACATCAGTCCGATCATCACCCACCGTTTCCCCTACACCCGCTTTAAAGAAGCCTTTGCCGTGATGCAATCCGGCCAATCCGGCAAGGTCATTCTGGACTGGGAAGCAAGAGACTGATAAGGTCAGCCACCTATCCATAACAAATGCTCCCAAAAGGATCTCGCCTGTGTTATGGAACAGTTCAGACAGGTGGTCCAGGAGGTCGGTCCAGGCGGGGAGTTCATGACCCACGAGCACACCCTGAAGCACTTCAAGACGGAACTCTCCCGCTCCAGGCTGCTGGTTCGGGACAAGCGGGAGAAATGGGTGCAGGACGGGAGCAGGGACCTGGCCCAGCGCATCCAGGAGGAGCTACTCAATATTCTTGACACCCACCGCCCCCGGCCGCTTTCGGACAAAACCCTGGCTGCTCTGCAGAGGATCCGGGAAAAAGGAGAGTCGACCCTCTAAATCGTGCCAAGCATTCAGGTCATCATCATACCCGGTTCAAGGCATGGGAGTGATCCCTCTCTTGTAAAATTCCGTGTCCCTTCGGCAAGCGTGCGTGAAAAGTTATAATTCGAGGCGTATGATCGGTT
>CAZUMF010000620.1:0-1771 GCA_964621385.1 uncultured Desulfohalobiaceae bacterium | reverse complement strand
GGAATTTCCCCTGTTGCCGCAGCTCCTGGCAGGCCTTCAGGGTTGCTTCAAGCGGCGTGTTATGGTCTGGTTGATGCAGGTACAACAAGTCGACGTAATCGGTGCCAAGGCGCCTGAGTGACGTCTCCAGCTGCTCGGTCAGGCCTTTTGGAGATAGCCCGCCGCCTTTCCCGGGGTGCACTTTCGAGGCGATGCGGACCTGTTGCCGCTGCCCGGGCCTGAGCACCTCCCCCAGCAGTTCCTCGGTTCTCCCGTCTCCATAGATGTAGGCCGTATCGATCTTCCGATGCCCGAAGTCCAGAAACAGATCGAGCATGGACCTTATATCGGTGTGGGACACCTGTTGGCCAAAGGTCATGGTCCCGAGTATAACTTCCATAAGCGTTTCCTCTTCGAATTGTTCTCTAGCCAATACTGTTCGCACGGCTCCGGGTCGGACCACGCAAGACATTCATATACCACAATCTACACCCACACCGTCAGGAGCCGGACCCTGAAAGAGGCCAGGCCTGCAGGATTTTTAATGGTAAGAAATCTTGTCCAGGATAAATTCAGAGCAGGGTACAAGCAGGCGGAGAGGAATGTCAACCCGTTAATAAATTTGAAAAATAACCGCTCCTTTCCACTGCATGCTGCAGGTCGTGATGATGCCGGCCGTTGTGAGTCGGGGAACTGAAGCAGATCGTAGCCGTGCTCAGCCCGAATCAAAATGGCTGATCACAGTGCTTCAAGTCTATCCGCAGAGCCGGAGTTATACGGGCTCTGGTCAATAGAGCGGATCACCAACTCCACTCAGTCCAGGTCCACTGTGGTCTTGCACTTATTGCATCTCGCTGCTCCGCGGAAGAGTTTGTTGCCGCATTCCGGACAGACGTACCGGGCCTCCTCGTCCTCCATCCATCTTTTTGTGCTCAGCTGCCGGCTTATCTTGTTGCCATTGATATGGCTTCAACCGGACACGTGGTAACACAAAGCCCACAGCCAACGCATTTTTCCTGATCGAATTCCAATAATGAATCGAGCTGAAATTCGTTTTTCATACGTAGCCAACCATCTGTCTCACCGTCACCTGCGCCGGGGCGTCGAAGCGGATGAAGAGTTTGCTTGCAGCCTCCTGGTCCAGTTGGTTGCTGTTCTTTCCCCTTGGAAGGGATCTGCAGGGTATGCGTTTTGTTCTTTCCAGACACTGGGGGCGGATCCAAAATGCTGCTTGAAGGATCTGGAAAAGGCTGCTGATGATGAAAACCCCGTGCTCAAGTGCTTTTTGGTTCTCCTCGGGTGGAAGGTGTCAGTTGCTGCTCGTAAGGCTGATCAAAGAAAATGCGTACCTTAAAGAATAACCACGCACCCGCTTCCAGAGTCGTCCCGGTACCAAGGCAAAACCGAGCTACGGAATGAACTTGAGTCGTAGAGAGTTCAGAGAGCCTGAGGCGAGAAGATGGTTTTTGTGTAAGCCGGCGATTACACGTTCCGTTTGCCCGTCAGGGCGGAGCCCAATTGGTAATTTTCAGGGTCGGATACCCGGATGCCTTCCAGCATGACTTCCCGGGCGATTCCATTGCCCGGGATCACGGCGATTGTGTAGTCACTCACCTCTTGTCCCTTTTTTCTATCGAGTATTAAACAAATTTTATATTTTTTGTTGACAAATATATAAAATCTGGTAGATATAAGGGCATGAACGTGGGCAATAAAATTCGCGAAGCCAGGAAGAGCCTGGGCTTGAATATGCAGGAGTTCGCCCGACGCCTGGGGATCAGTTATCAGACCC
>CAZUMF010000619.1:0-1780 GCA_964621385.1 uncultured Desulfohalobiaceae bacterium | reverse complement strand
ACATCTGCAAAAGGGTGGTTCCCGGCTGATTGAATTCTGCGACATGCACTAACTATATGAGATCAAGCACAATCAGTCCACGGGGCGTGGTCCCTGCACGCTGGCTGAATTGAGAAAAGTGGAAGACATAAGACAAATCCGGGAGGCGAACAGAAATATAACACTTGGTGACCACTTTTTTGTTGAAACAATTGAGTAAATTACAACAAAGGAGGTTCACATGTTTCAGAAACTTTCAAAGTGCCTGGTTGTATCGCTTACCTTGATTTTTTGCTGCAGTCTGTTGCTGATTTCCAGTTCTGCAGCCAAAAACATCAAATTTGTTGATCAAACTCATCCCAAAAGGTGCACCACGATTATTGTCGGAAAAGACGTGACTCTTGATGGGTCCGTTCTCCTGGCCCACAATGAAGAACTCGGTGATTACAGTGCCCATCACTATTTTGTGCAGCCTCAGAAGGAAAACGATCCTGACAAAACTCTCGAATCGTATTATGGAGCTGAAATTCTCCAAGTGGCAAAGACCAACCGGTATATCGGCACCAAGATTTTTGACTCTAAAAAAGTAGTTCACCTAACCAGTTCTTTACCCTACGCAGCTGACGCTGCGCGGCTGAGCTTCATCGTTATAGAATACGGCTATTAAGATGCAACAATCCTTTATGAAAAATCTATAACATATCAAATGCATGGTGCAAATTTGGCGGTTATTCAAATTTTCATGTTTGCCCCGAACAATAGATCAATTCCAGCCCTCACCCCTCTGTAACCTCCATGACCTCCTGCCCCACCCCAATCGTGTAGCTGATATATCCGACCTGGAAAGATTCGTTTTTGATTTCCGCTGTATCTCCGGGCCTTAGCCAGAGATCGACATCGCATCGGTACAGGCGCAGTCCATCCGCCCCCAGGGACCGATAGGAAGCTCCGGACAGCGTGGCTACATTCGGTTCTGTAGTGGAAACCGTCTTGTGTCCGGTCAGGGTGATGCTCCTGGACTTCGGCCCCTTGTCCAACCTGATATCCTCCAGATCCGCCCTGGCAATCTCTTGAGTCTGCGTTGACCTATCGGAAAACCAGACCCCCTTCTTGAGTACCATTTCCCCGTTCTTCCTGTTCGTGATCGCGCTCGCATAGGTGTCATAGTCCGGAACCACCACGCTCATGTAAGTGGGATCTCCGTCCCGGCGCTGCATCTGGCAAGCGGAAACCGGGATTGTGATGTCTGTGATGCCGTCAGGACGTCAGCAAGTTGCTGTTTCAAGGAGCCGGCCCAGGCCAGTGCCTACAATCTGGCCGCCTGGATGTGCATCCAGTCGAAATTGCGGTGCCGGCCCAGGCTCACCCAGCCCTCCTCTTCCCACAGCCTCCACCAGAGGGCATACTCCGGCCGGGCGAAGCCTGCCCGGTCGCGTCCCCACTGCAGGCGGTTTCTTTCCGGGTCGTAATCCACGGCAATGCCCCAGCTGTGCAGGGAATGGCGGGTGCCGCCGCGCATTGTCCGGATGTTCAGGCACCCGCCCCAGAGGTCCAGCCGCAGCCGTTGGATCTCCTCCAGCCCATAGTGCTCCAGGACCCGGGACAGGACCCGGTGCAGACTGTCCCTGACTTTTTCGTGGCACTGAAAATTGTGGACCACCGCGGCTTTGTTCCAGGCCAGTTTGTGCGGATAGGGCAGGGCTAAAGCGGTCTGGTGTTCCCCGACTTCGCCGTAGAACTGGACAAGGTTGTCCTGCGGGGACTGGCTCGGCCAGAGGTTGGGGTTGGAGGCGGGGAGGTC
>CAZUMF010000618.1:0-1799 GCA_964621385.1 uncultured Desulfohalobiaceae bacterium | reverse complement strand
GCCTCGGCCTTGTTCCAATCGCTTTCCTGTAGGACCTGCAGTAAAAAATCACGGTTTATATGTGAGCCGGTGTGAGCACTTTGATCTGAAACCGTCGTTGTATTGGATCCTGCTCCGGCTTCGCGGGCCTGTCTGATTTCCAGGGGCAGATCCGGGAGATCCAGAGTTTCGCGGTTGCAGAGAACAAACCCGTGTTCGATCACGTTCTCCAACTCGCGGACATTGCCGGGCCAGGAATAATCCATCACCAACTTGAGCGCCGAATGGGAGAGCCGCTTGATTTTTTTTCCGGTTTCCTTGTTTTTCTTTGCCAGAAAATGATCGATGAGCAGTGGGATGTCCGGCTTTCGGTCCTTGAGCAGCGGCAGGAGAATTGGAAAGACCTTCAGCCGATAGTAGAGATCTTCTCTGAAATGCCCTTGCCTGACCAGGGAGTTCAGGTCCTTGTTTGTCGCAGCCACGATCCGGATATCGAGCCTGCGCTTCTTTGATTCGCCCACCCGCTCGATTTCCTTCTCCTGCAGGACCCGCAGGAGCTTGACCTGGATGTACGGACTCAGATCCCCGATTTCATCGAGAAAGATCGTCCCGTGATCAGCCTGCTCGAAGCGGCCGATCTTATCCCGCAAGGCTCCGGTGAAGGCCCCCTTGGCATGGCCGAAGAGCTCGCTCTCCAGGAGCGATTCAGACAGGGCCGAGCAGTTGACGGTAACAAACGGTTTGTAGGCCAGGTCGCTGTTGTAGTGAATGGCTGCAGCGGCCATCTCCTTGCCGGTGCCGCTCTCTCCATCGATGAGCACCGTGCTCCGGCTGGCCGCCGCCGCTTTGATGGCCTCGAACACCTCCTGCATGACCGCGCTCTTTCCGATGATGTTGCCGAAGCTATAGATTTCCCGGAGACGTCTGGAGGCCTCCAAGGCCTTGTTTCTGGCCTCGATAAGTTCTGTGGTGTCGGTAACGGTCTCCACCACACCCACGGTTTCTCCGTTCTGATCCTTCACCACCCTGGCGTTTTTGATGATTGGAACATCATAACCCAGCTTGTGTCGCAAGTAACATTCCTTGGTCTTGCCGCGTTCATGGACGAGGATGCCGCACTCCTGAAATCCCGTAGGACAGACCTTGTCGAGGCATTTATTGAATCCCAAAATATTGCAGCCCTGACCCAGGGCCTCTGCGGCGGAATATCCGGAGATTTCTTCCATGGCCGGATTCCAGGAGGTGATTCTGGCCTGCGTGTCCAACGTAAACACCCCTTCGGCCATGGAAGAGATGACCTGATCCACGAACTGATAGTTCCAGATGGCATGTCCTGTATCGGTCATTTTCCCATATCTTTGATATCATCAAGTGGTTGCACAATGGGTGCCGCATGATGTGCAGCGCGGTTGTAATGAAATATAGCAATACTTATGCCACTTCAGACTTCGTACACCAGTACCAATTATGAAAGTTAATTGCTTAAAGTGATCGGTAGTCTTCCGTCGACACTTTGAAAATGAAAGAAAGCAGATGGTTGTCCATCCCGGTTAACTCCCATGAATGGGCTCCGGTTAACGGGACAGGCGAATGCTCACCCCGGTTCACTCCCATAAATGGGCTCCGGCGAACGGGGCAGGCGAATTGACCCCATTACCATCACAAGGCTGAGCTACGGGGCGGGCACGAATAGGTTTTCTTTTTGCCTGCCAGCGATAAGAGACTGGCAGGCAAATGCCATCGCCTTGCGGCTTGGCAGAAAGGCAATTCTTTTGGAGGTATCGCCAGCAGGCGATGACTCCTTTTGCTGCTGGGTCTTA
>CAZUMF010000617.1:0-1811 GCA_964621385.1 uncultured Desulfohalobiaceae bacterium | reverse complement strand
AAGGCAACCCCACTTTTCAACCAACTCCAGTACATGCTGCACCTCTCTTTTGTCGGCTCACTTTTTTCATAATACGGGTTTTTTCCTTTTCCTTTTTTGCGATATCAGGACTGAAAATGCAATAGACCGGCCGTTTTATTCATGATTCCACCTGAATCCCGGCCGGATGGAAATATCACTACCGAAATGTCTTATTATTAACTTTCAAATTGCACCAAACCGGTTTTGATTCAATCCATTTCCAATTACAGGGGATTCATCTCTAGCTCCACGAAGCTTTTGAATCAGCTTGCTTCCTCTTCCCGTCCGCGATCAGGACTGTCTGATGCATCACCCTGCATCTTGAGCCGCAGGGGAGGAGCCTGACCCTGCTTGTCCTCCCCGGCATAAAGAGTCAAGTGGGGAAAGGGGATTTCAATGTCTTTGGCATCGAAGGCTATTTTCAAACGCCTGTTGAACTCCCGGCCCACGCCCCACTGTTTGATCGCTTTGGTCTTGTATCTGGCCTTGATGACTACTGCCGAGTTATCGAATCGGTCCAGACCGAGGATTTCGATCGGCTCCAGGATATTATCTGTAAATTCCGGGTCGCTGCGCAGATCTTCATCCACTTCCCTGACCACCTGGATGACCTCGTCCACATTCTCTCTGTAGGCCACTCCGATTTCAAAGACATAACGGCCGTAATCCTTGGTCATGTTGGTGACCACATCAATATTTCCGTTGCGGACAAAATGCACATTGCCGGCCAGGTCCCTGAGAATAATCATCCTAAGGGTAACCCTTTCCACCACACCGCCCTTACCGGAAACCTGGACCACGTCTCCCACCCGGACCTGATCTTCCAGAAGCAGGAAAAAACCGCTGATCACATCCTGAACCAGGTTCTGGGCCCCGAAACCGATGGCCAGGCCAAATATGCCGGCAGTGGCCAGGATCGGTCCGATCTCTATGCCCAGTTCACCGATGACCATGATCAACCCGAGCGCAATGATGGTGATGCTTAAGATGATCTGGATAATGGAGCTAAGTGTCTCGGCCCGTTTCCTGAACTCATCGTCCTTGTTCTTCTGGAACAGGCCCAGGAGTCGTTTTCCGATAATCTTGGCGATCTTCAGGGCAATGAACACGAGAATGAGGGTGATCAGGATATCCACACCGCTGGTTACGAACCAGGTAAAGATCATCTGGTAAAGACCTTGAAAATCGATTTGGGGAAAGTTCATGGTCTACATCTCCTTAGAGTTCAGTTGTTGAAGATCTCCTTGCCTCTTTCCACTCCCCGTCCGCCCATCCAAAAGGTCGGGACCAAAGCGGTGAATGTCCAGGCAGAAAAGAGAGCAGTATCATCCGGGCACGGCTGTCTCCTCTCTTAAGTCAGGATGCCCCGCGCAGCAGCACCAGGGAGCGGGCTTCGACTTGGATCTGGGCTCCCGCCGGCAAAGGACCGTCGGCCTCCACCCAGCCCGTATCTGTATCAAGTTCCTTGATCCAGGATTTACCCCAATGTTCACCAGGAAGAATGAAGGTCAAGGATTCATGGTGGGCGTTGAAAATGAGGTAGAAATCATCGTCTGAGACTGGTTCGCCTCGAGGATAGGGATTCGGAATGGTTTGGCCGTTCAAAAAGACACCAACTGACTTGGCATAGCCCTGCCCCCAATCCTGCTCACCCATCTGCTCGCCCTTAAGAGTGAACCAGGCGATATCCTTGACCTCGCCGCCATGGATAGGCCGGCCGTGAAACCAGCGCCGCCGGCGAAAGACCGGATGGTTGCTGCGGTATCTGATGAGCTCTTGGCAAAACTCCA
>CAZUMF010000616.1:0-1813 GCA_964621385.1 uncultured Desulfohalobiaceae bacterium | reverse complement strand
ATTTCCGTTCCTGCTGCCCCGCCAAAGCTCAGTCTGTTCGGATCATATCCACCAGGGAAGAAAAAAAATCAGCCGACCATACTTCCAATTGCGAGCTGTCCTGTACAAAGGGCAAAACATCCCTCCTGGCCCCTTGTATATCGAGTTCAGCTATCGTTTGGTGGAGCATTTTCCCCAGCTCCTCGCGGGACAAGGGGTACTCCATGGACCAATGGCCGGTTTGGCGCATACGGGAAGTCAGGTAATCCAGGTTTAGGGCAATCTCCTGTCCGGCAAACCAGACCAGATCGTACCAATCCCGGCCTTTGACCCGGCCTCCCCATTTCCGGCAGAGCACAGCATGCATTTTTCCGGCAAAAAGATCCCCTGGCGTGAAAGTCCGTACACTGAAAGGCACAGGCTGAAGCAGGTAACGAATTTCTGTGGAAAAGCCCGGCGGCGGGTCGGTATCCACTTCAAATCTGACCTTGAGTGCCTGATTTGCCGGCACCTGCCTGGCCAATCGCTCAGGCAGTCCAATGCGCAATCGATGCAGCCGGGTGTTGGATTTCACGAAAGCTGCTGCAATCGGACTGCCGGTTTTGTCTTTTTCCGTTATTTCAGATTCAAATCCAAAGGCCTGCAATTCCCTGTGCACGGCCTGAAAATAAGGCTGCAGGCCAAACCCCGGCTGGGGCGAAAGGAGAGAAAAATCGAGATCCTCGGAAAAACGGTCCAGGCCATACAGGAGCCGCAGGGCCGTACCCCCGTAAAAAGCTGCATGCTCGAAAAACTTCGCCCGCCAAAGGCCCAAAAGGCAAATCCGCTGAATGATCTCCTTTAATGCTGTATCGTATTCATCCAGGCTTTGAGGCCCAAAACGCTCGATTAGCTGAAGGATCGTGTCTTTCATGAATATTCCCTGGACAGTTCAGATAACAGCCGCAGTGCGGTCTTGTTTTCAACAGCAGACAATTCCTGGAAAAAATCAACATCCATTTTGCTGAAGTCTTCACGCTCAATGCGAAGATCATCAAATACAAATGCCCGCAGATCATCCAGGCGCCTCAACCCTGCAGCAAAATAGACCTTGTCTGCAATCGCCTTTTCCGGACTGGCCATAAGAAAGCCCCGGCCATCGGCCAGAACCTGCGGAAGAATCCCGTAACTGTAATATTTCTTTTTTACATGTCGGTAGGTAAAATTGCCCGCAGCAGTGGCATATGATTTCGACTTGTGCAGGGTAACCGAGGTAACGTTTTCCACGCGCTCCGGGATGAGCTGATGCCAGGACAGGGCGTATTCCAGTGAGATATAGGAAGGGCCATAGAGCTGGTTGCCCAGTATTTCCCGGCAAACTCCCGGGTCTTTGCGCAGGGCCGGTCCCAGGATGTAGAATCCTTTTTTAAGCCGGATTATCTCCCCGCGACGCAATAGCTTGCTCACTTTGTCCCTGGGCCGCTTGTAACCCTGCAAGGCCCCCATCAAGGCCAGGTAATCAAATTCATTGCCCGGTAGCTTTGCATGCCATTGATTCAATTCCATTATGTCGACAAGCTATCGACTTACTGGACATGTGTCAAGCTAAAAAACAAAAACCCTTCTTTTCTTCCCGCTCTTCCTGGTTCATAATAAGGAACCCGGGCTTTTAGTCGGTGATCAGCAGTCGGTGGCGAAGGACGAGACAGTCATGCCTGTTCAAGAATTTTATTGTATTCTGTCTTGCTCAAGCGAAACCCCTGAGCCAGCAGCTCATCGAGAGCTTCTTTAAAATCTGTCGGATGCCCCTGATAATAACGCAGCAGAATACCAATGGTGCCTGTAAAGTTGATCC
>CAZUMF010000615.1:0-1839 GCA_964621385.1 uncultured Desulfohalobiaceae bacterium | reverse complement strand
ACCCTTGGGGTCGCCAGTCTTTGTTGTAAAAACCAAAATTGGATCAGTATAAATCAGAAAACACAGGAGGTATGATTATGCGTATGCTGGAAGAATTTTTTCCGGAATTCGCCGGTAAACTGGATGAGATTGATGCGCTCTACAAGGACAAGAGGCTCATCGACGAGAAGACGTATCAGTTCATCTGCTTTGCCCTGTCCATCAAGGCCAGATCCAAGCCCTGCGTCATGAAGCATTTCAAGGAGGCCCTGGAGGCCGGAGCCACGGTCAAGGAGCTGTCCTACATCCTGGCCCTGGTCATGCGCGAAGCAGCCGGCGCTGACGACTGCTGGACCCACGATGTGCTGGCCGACTGGCAGGAGATCATTGCCGGCAACATCTCCTGCGACTGCCAGAAATAGATAATGAAAAAGACCGACTGCCCGCGAATCACGCGAATAGACGCGAATGAAGAGAGCTTATTTTTTCATCTGCCGGGGATAAGAACCCGGCAGCTGAAAGCGTCATCGCCTGTCCAGCGATACGCAGACAATCTGTTCATATTCCTGTTTGTATGGTGAAGCTTTTTGGCTGGCAGCTGCTCTTATTTTGCCGGGCAAAAAATTTTCTATTCGCGTTTATTCGCGTGATTCGCGGGCCAAATCTTAACAAAAGGAGAAGAACAATGGAAATCAAAGTATTAGGACCAGGCTGCCCCCGGTGCGAACAGACGGCAAAGGTGGTCCAGGATGCCCTGCAGGAGAGCGGTGTGGCCGCGGATGTGGAAAAGGTGACTGGCACCATGGACATAGCCAAGCACGGCGTTCTCGGCACCCCGGCCGTAGTCATCGACGGCGAGGTCAAGGTTGTGGGCAAGGTGCCCTCCAAGGAGGACGTCAAGAGCTGGATCCAGAAGGGCTGAGCAAAGAAGGAAGTGGAGTCACAGGTTATGGAACCCTTGGAACTTCCAGTTGATGCCTGCTGCAGCTGAAATGTGTGCAACTCCTAAATGGTAAGGAGAATTAATGTCTCTGTCTGACAAACGCAATTCACCGGATGAACGATCCGGTCAAAGACGGTCCGTATCCGAATCAAACGGCCGGGCCGGGAAAAAGCTGCTGTGGGGCGGGCTTATTCTGGCTGTCCTGGTTTTGGGGCTTGGAGGCCTTGTCTGGCTGGAATCAGGCCAGGACAAGGCCGGCCGGGGAGAGCCCCCTTCCCAAAGCTCCATCGTCCTCCAGGATGTCCAGGGCGAAGAGCCGGCAGGCAAAGCCGCTATGCCCGACACCGTCTTGGCCACTGTGAATACTGAAAAAATCAGGCCTGCAGATCTGGAAAACCTGTTAAAGGCAATCCCGGAGTCGCAGCGAAAGGCCTATGCCAGGGATAAAGAGGCCCTTCTCGAATCCTTGATCAAACAGACCGTCCTGCTGCAGGAAGCAGAGCGGCTGGATGTGGGGGGCACACCTCCGGCTGCAGAGGCGAACAACGCAACGCTTCAACATCGGCAAATGAACGAGCGAATAACTGCTTTACTCGAACAGGAAGTCTTGAACGATGTTCGGGTCCAGGAATCGGAGCTGCGTCGTTTTTATGAGGACAACAAAGAGCAGATGCCCGAAGAGAGCTCCTTTGAAGCAGTCAAGGAGCAGCTTCGGCCTTATGTTCTGCAGATGAAGCAGCGGCAGGCCGTGGATGACTATATCGGCCGGCTGCTCGGCAAAGCCTCGATCACCAGGAATCAGGACTGGATCGAGACCCAGAAGGCGGCCCTGGCGGACAATCCATTGACGCGAGCCCTGGAGACGGGCCGGCCTGTCCTGGCCGACTTCGGCAGGGGGACCTGCATCCCCTGCAAGA
>CAZUMF010000614.1:0-1840 GCA_964621385.1 uncultured Desulfohalobiaceae bacterium | reverse complement strand
AAATGGCAGAGCAGAAAAAAATGGGAAACAAAGTAATGAGCGGGAAAGGGGCCGGGAGGCATAAAGAGTGATTTTACATCTACAGACTGGACCTTGTATGCGATTAGGCCAAAGAATTATCCACATATTGGGGAGTGAGCGCTGGAGCATGTTCAGGTGGTTGATGGCCATAAGCCTCATACTTCTCCTGACCGGCTGCGCCACAGTGGGACCGGACTATTCTCCGCCCAAGCCCGAGTCCCCTGCAAGCTGGACTGCTGATATGGAAAAGGGCCTGGAAGCGAGCAGGCCGCATAGCAGCACTCTGGCCGAGTGGTGGGAAGTGTTTGATGATCCTGTGCTCAGCAGTCTGGAGAAGCAGGCAGTGGAGGGAAATCTTGATCTCAAGATCGCCCTCTCCCGGTTGCGGAAGGCACGCCTGAACAGGGGGATCAGCAAATCAGACCTCTTCCCCACCCTGGCTGCCGACGGCCAGGTTCAGCGGCAGCGCAGTAGTGAATCCATGCCTTCGGTCTCCGGCGGTGAGGAGCAGGACTACTACCTTGGGCAATTCGATTCGGCCTGGGAACTGGATATCTTCGGAGGGATACGCCGTTCGGTTCAGGCTGCGCAGGCAGAACTAGAGGCCAGCCTGGCGGATGTCAACGATGTCTTGATCAGCCTGATGGCTGAAGTGGCTCTGAACTATATTGAGGTCCGGACCTATGAGCACAGGCTGGAAATCACCAGGAAGAACATTACGACTCAAAAAAAGTCCTATGAACTGAACAAATCGAGATATAAGGCCGGATTGATCGACGAGCTCGCTGTTCAGCAATCGCTGCGGAATCTTGAACGCACCCGTTCCCAGGTTTCGAGGCTGGAAAGCGGGCTGCGGGCTGCCAAAAACAGACTGGCTGTCCTCTTGGGACGTTCTCCAGGCACCTTGAGCTCTCAACTCGGGTCACAGCGATCCATTCCTCAAGCTCCTTCCCAGGTGGCTGTTGGTATACCGGCCGAAGCTATGCGCCGCCGGCCGGATATCCAGAGGGCTGAACGGCAGCTGGCGGCCCAGACGGCCCGGATCGGGGTGGCAACAGCTGAACTGTATCCCAAGTTCCACTTATTCGGGACCATCGGCTTGGAAGCCCTGGATGCAGGAAGTGATTTTCTAGATGCCCGGAGCAGGTTCTGGAATATCGGCCCTAGCCTATCCTGGAATATTTTCAACGGGCATGCCCTGCGCCTGAATATAGAGCTGCAAACCGAAAAGCAAGAGCAGGCCTTAATCCAGTATCAGTTTACAATCCTGCGGGCCCAGGAAGAGATAGAAGATACCTTGACCGCATATGCCAAGGAACAGATACGGGCCGAATCCCTGCAAAAAGCCGTTACTGCGGCCAAGCGGACAGAGTTTTTGGCTCGGGACCGCTACAAGGCCGGATTGGTGGATTTCTATAACGTCCTGGACGCCCAGCGTTCCTTGCTGGAATTGGAGGACGAGTATGTCCAGTCCCAGGGCCAGGCGGTTTCCAATTTTGCCAGATTGTACAAAGCCTTGGGCGGGGGATGGGAATATCAAAGCTATCTTGCTGAAAATGCCGACCAGATATAGGACATTGAGATTGAAAAGGGCCAAATCCAGCAATGAATGATCAGCGACAATTATAATTACCGGCCAACGACAATCAGAATTGCGGTTTCCGAGCTGAGATTAGATGATCCTGTGTCCCGCAAACTGAATAAGGAGGTCACTGGGTGATAACAGATCAACCGCTGGAAAGTCGGTGCTGGAAGTCCGGGGTCGGACCTCTGCACACTTCGCGTCAAACGCAACCTGTGCAGGGTCTAAATTTTTTTT
>CAZUMF010000613.1:0-1844 GCA_964621385.1 uncultured Desulfohalobiaceae bacterium | reverse complement strand
TCGAGTACGGGATGATGCAGGCCTATGCCGAAGGCTTCGGGATTCTTGAAGACTCGGCCTATGCCGACCATCTGGACTATGCCCGGCTCAGCCACCTCTGGAACCAGGGCAGCGTGATCCGGTCCTGGCTCCTGGAGCTGGCCGAGCTGGCCTTTGCCAAGAGCCCCAAACTGGATGACCTGCTGGGCGCTGTCCAGGATTCCGGCGAGGGCCGCTGGACGGTGCAGCAGGCTGTGGAGACTGCGAGCAGCGCCCCGGTTTTGACCCTGGCTCTGATGGAGCGCTTTCGGTCCAGACGGGAGAATGCCTTTCCGGACCGGGTCCTGGCTGCCCTGCGCCGGGAGTTTGGGGGACATGCTGTCCAAAAGTCTGAATAAGGAGGACCGCTCATGGCTGATGAACCCAGGAACACTGAGGTGCCCGAGATCGAGACGGAAAGTCCGGATATGAGCCAGTGCCGGCTGGAACAGGTTCAGGACCCGGCCGTGATCGTGGTTTTCGGAGCCACCGGGGACCTGACCTGGCGGAAGCTCTTTCCCTCTCTGTTCGCCCTGTACCGGAACGAGCTCCTGCCGGAGAATGTCTGCATTGTGGGCGCTTCCAGATCCGAATACTCGCATGCGGACTTCCGGGAGTCCATGCGCCGGAGCGTGGAGCCGAAACCCGGGGGAGAGCCTGCGGGCTGGGAGGGGCTTGCCCGGCGCCTCTTTTACCACCCGGTGTCCTATGACGATCCGGAAAGCTTTAGCAGCCTGAAGCGTTTTCTGGAAGAGCTGGACAGCAGCTATGCCACCCGGGGCAATCGGCTGTTCTACCTGGCGGTCCCTCCCACGGTCTACACCGTCATCGCCCATCAGTTGGGCCGGGCCGGTCTGGCCAAGGAAGATCCGGGCAGCGGGAACTGGGTGCGTTTTGTGGTGGAGAAGCCCTTCGGCCACGACCTGCATAGCGCCAGGGAGCTGGATGAGGCCCTGCATGAGAGCTTTGCCGAGCATCAGATTTTTCGCATCGACCACTACCTGGCCAAGGAAACCGTGCAGAACATTCTCATGCTTCGTTTTGCCAATTCCATTTTCGAGCCGCTCTGGAACCGGCGCTACATCGATTCCGTGAGCATCACCGCAGCCGAGCAGCTCGGCGTGGAGCACCGGGCCGGATATTACGACCGCTTCGGCGTGCTGCGGGACATGTTCCAGAACCACATGATGCAGCTCCTGGCCCTGTGTGCCATGGAGCCCCCCTCGCATTTCGAGGCGGATCGGGTCCGGGACGAGAAGACCAAAGTCTATCGCTGCCTGCGACCGTTTCCAACCCAGGAGCTGGACAGCTGTCTGGTGCTTGGGCAGTACGGCGCCGGCCGGATCAATGGCTCAGCCGTCAGGGGCTATCGGGAGGAGCCCCGGGTGCTAGAGGACTCCCTGACGCCGACCTTTGCCGCCATGAAGGTGTTTGTGGACAACTGGCGCTGGCAGGGGGTGCCCTTCTTCCTGACCTCAGGCAAGCGTCTGGCCGAGAAGCGGACCGAAATCAAGGTCCAGTTCAAGCATGTGCCCAATTCCATGTTCCGGGCGGTCCTGGGCGAGGACATTTCAGCCAACCGCCTGACCCTGGGCATCCAGCCCAGGGAGGAAATCCATCTCAGCTTCCAGACCAAGGTCCCGGGCCCCAAGGTCTGCCTGCGCACGGTAAAGATGCATTTTGACTACAATCAGGGCTACAGCGGTCCGGTCCTGGAGGCGTATGCAAAGGTCCTCCTGGACTGCCTGCTCGGGGACCAGACCCTGTTCTGGCGGCAGGACGGGGTGGAACTCTGCTGGGGGTTTTTGACCCCGATCCTCATCGTG
>CAZUMF010000612.1:0-1865 GCA_964621385.1 uncultured Desulfohalobiaceae bacterium | reverse complement strand
TCACAAAATGTCCAAAAAATCTTTCAAATTTACGCTTACTGTAAAGAGCTCTGATTTTCGATTAACGATTTGCGAGTGTAAAAGCAAAGAATCGGAGCCGGATTTCAGGCTCGGAATCCACAATCCACATTCCAAAATCCAAAACCCCTCAAGCCGCCTGAGGCAGCATCTTCCCGGGATTGCATAGATTGTTGGGATCCACAGCCGCCTTGATGTCGCGCATCAGCTTCAGATCCGCTTCGTCAAAGATAAAGCCCATCTCTTGTTTCTTTTCCTCGCCGATGCCGTGCTCGCCGCTGATGGTTCCCTCCAGATCAGCGCAGGCCCTCATGATTTCGGATCCAGCCTGATGCACCCGGCTGAGTTCATCCTGGTCCCGTTCATCGAACAGGATGAGTGGGTGCAGGTTGCCGTCCCCGGCGTGAAAAACATTGGCGATGGGCAGGTCGTATTTTTGGGATATGGTCTTGACCGCAGACAAGGCCTTGGGGAGATTGACCCTGGGCACGGTGGCGTCGCAGACCAGATAGCAGGGCCGAAGCCGGGCCACGGCCCCGAAGGCCCCTTTGCGGCCGGCCCAGAGGTTGGCCCGGGCCTGGTCGTCTGTGGCCCTGGAGGAGCTCACCACATTGTTCTTCCGGCAGAGCTCCAAAATCCTGTCCGCCTGCTCTTCCAGGCCTTCAGCAATGCCGTCCAGCTCGATGATGAGCACCGCCTCGGCGTCCCGTGGGAATCCGGCATTCATGGAGTCCTCCACAGCCTGGATGGTGAGATTGTCCATAATTTCTAAGGATACCGGGATGATGCCCTCGGCTATGATCTCTGAAACCGCCTGCCCGGCCTCTTCAATGGTATTGAAGATGGTCAGCATGGTGATCACGTTTTCGGGCAGGCGCATGATGCGCACCAGGATCTTGGTGACCACCCCCAGGGTTCCTTCCGAACCGATGAAAAGCCCGAGAATGTCCGCGCCCGGGGCGTCAGTGGCGCTGCCCCCGATCCAGGTGACCTCCCCGCTGCTCAGCACCACCTCCAGACCCAGGATATGGTTGGAGGTTACCCCGTATTTGAGGCACTTGGGACCGCCGGAATTCTCACCGACATTCCCGCCAAGGGTGGACACCTTCTGACTGGCGGGGTCGGGCGCATAGTAAAACCCATACGGCGCCAAGGCGTTCTGCAGGGTCAGATTGAACACTCCGGGTTCAACCAGGGCGGTCATGTTGTCCACATCAATATCCAGGATCTGATCCATGCGCCGCATTTCAATGATCAATCCGTCTTTCAGGATGGTTCCGCCGCTGAGGTTGGTCCCCGAGCCTCTGGCCACATAGGATATGGCGTGCGCATTGGCGTATTTGACCAGTTGGGCCACCTGATCAGTGCTCGTGGCAAAAGCAATGGCCCTGGGCCGGGCCTTGAACAGAGAGGCGTCGTATTCGTAATGGCTGAGGGAGACCTTGTCATGCAGGACGTTGCCTGCACCGACAATGGCTTCCAAGTCACGGATCAAAGGATCTGCTTGTTTCATGGGCTCTCGTCCTCCTCAAATAAGGATGAATGTGCCTGTGTCAGCTTTGCCGTGGGCACAGCTGACAGGTAAGATGGTCTAATGGACTTACCATAAAAACAATCCGCCTCACTGTCAAGCTGGAGTTTCGCCCCGCCTTCACCCCCCTGCAGGGCCTGGCCTGGCGTGAAAATTGATTGCTCTTTAATCCCAGGCATCGTACAGAGATTGCGACGTTGAATCTTATCTTTTTTAAATAATGAAACTTCGGACGAATAGAGTCACAGTTCCAAGCATTGATCAACGCTCGTCATTGCCGAGTAGGAAGCAGGTGCGCGCATGTTTAGGCTAAATT
>CAZUMF010000611.1:0-1876 GCA_964621385.1 uncultured Desulfohalobiaceae bacterium | reverse complement strand
TGCCGGGGCCTCGATTTCCACGGCAGACTCGTTTGCCGCAGCCTGAGGGTAACGATCTGGCCGAGGTCATGATCAAGGAACTGGCCCCTTGCTTCGGCCACTCTCCGGATTCGATCCAGACCACATTCATCGGCAGCAAGCCCGGGGAGAAACTCTATGAAGAGCTCATGACCGGGGAAGAGACCCGGCGGACCATGGAACTGCCCCGCTACTTTGCGGTCATCCCGGCCTTTTCCTCCATGTACAAGGCCATTGCGTACACCTATCCCGAGATCGTGAATGACTCTGTAACCAACCCGTACAATTCCGCCACGGAATCAGCCCTGACTCAGGAAGAGCTCAGAAACTTCCTCTATGAGAATGAACTCCTGGAAGGGGATGCCACCGAGACTTTCCGGCCGGATCACCGATACTGGGGAGACGAGAAGAAAGACACTCTGAAGTCAGGAGGCGACGGGCAGTAGTCAATCGGAATCGAATGACAGGCCGGGGGCAAACCCCCAAAACCGGACAGTTTTTTGCAGCCATTGGTAAAGCCGGCTTTTCAATGCTGCAGCAGACCAATTCCTTGTATACTGATCCAATTTTGGTTTTTCCCGACAAGGTCTGCTGATTCAAAGGTCCCTGGTCTCTATTTCAATAGAAGCTAAGTTGGATCAGTATGTCTCATTTTCAAAACTCCTGATTTGAATCTTGACATCGTGGAGGCCGTCACGTAAGTTTTGAGATGGTCTGGTGATCCGATCCATGACTGGCGTGGTGGACAATTCTATTTGTTGTTGAGGCTCGTTTTCCGTGGTGTTCTGGTGTTGCAGCCCTTTTGAGAGTTAGAAAGTGACCTGTGGGAGAGTATGCGTACCCTCATCATCACAATTGTGATTGTTGCCATAATGCGTGTTGTTGCTCCGGCTCTCATGTCCGAGTCGGATACTGATGATCAAAGCCCGCCCGTAACGCTTGCGGATGGCATGCAAGCCGACCGCAACACAAGAGCAGCGAATCCAGTACACAACCCATGAATGAGCAGCAACACACCCCCAAGGAGGAACGGATCGTCTACCTTCCGGCTCAGTATCCCGGTTCCGAGGCAGAAGACGAGATCGATCTCCTGGAACTTTGGAACGTCCTCTGGCAGGGCAAATGGTTCGTCATCACCCTCTCCCTGCTGGCCACCCTGATCGCGATCTATGTCACCCTGAACGTCCTGCCGGTGACTTACAAATCCACAGCCGTGCTCCAGCCCACGGACAGCGACTCCGGCGGGTCCAAACTGGCCGGGCTGGCCGCCAACCTGCCCATCCCGATCAGCGTCCCGGGGGGAAGCGGCAAAAGCCAGAATATCGTGGCCTTTCTCAACAGCCGCAATCTCAAAAAACGGCTTATTGAAAAATACGACCTCCTGCCCAGACTCTATGCGGACAAATGGGATCCGGACACCAAAACCTGGTCCGTGACCGATCCGGCTGAACGGCCGAGCCTGGTCAAGGCTCTGCAGAGTAATGCCCTTGGTCAAAAGCTAGAGGTGAATCAAAGCGATGAAACGAGCCTGATCACCGTCGGCTGGGTGGATGAGGAGCCTGCCTTTACCCGGGACATGGTCCAGCGGGTCATTGCAGAGACCCGCTATTACCTGGAAAATGAGTATGAGACCGATGCCCAGAAAGAACGGGAATTTGTGGAGCGCCAGCTGAAAAAAGCCAAGCAGGAGCTGGCCTACTGGGAACGTCAGGTCCCCTCCCAGGATGTGACCCTGGCCGAGATCACCCGGGAGCGGGCTGCGGCCCAGCAAGTCTACACCGAGCTCCGCAAACAGCTCGAGCTGGCCAAGATCAACGAGGCCAAGGAGGTGGTCCGGTTCAAGATCCTGGATGAACCT
>CAZUMF010000610.1:0-1876 GCA_964621385.1 uncultured Desulfohalobiaceae bacterium | reverse complement strand
CTTCCGGCTGCACCCGGTCCGAGACATCCAGGTCCTGTCCCCCATGAACAAAGGGTTGGTCGGTGTCTCAAACTTGAACAGCGTGCTCCAGGCCAGGCTCAACCCTGCAGGCTCGGAGATCTCCCGCGGGGGCAGGACCTTTCGCTGCGGGGACAAGGTCATGCAGATCAGGAACAACTACGACAAGGACGTCTACAACGGGGACATCGGAAGCATCGTCAAGCTGGACACTGAGCTGCAGGAACTCAAGATCCGCTTCGAGGACCGGGTCGTTGCCTATGAATACGCCGACCTGGAGGAGCTGGTTCTGGCCTATGCCGTGAGCATCCACAAGGCCCAGGGCTCGGACTACCCGGCCGTGGTCATGCCCATCCTGACCCAGCACTTTATCATGCTCCAGCGCAACCTGATCTACACCGGCCTCACCCGGGGCCGGAACCTGGTGGTAATGATCGGCACCAAAAAGGCCCTGGCCATCGGGGTGAACAACGCTAAGACCAGGAAGCGTTACACTGCATTAGAGGAGCGACTGCGCCGGGTCCATGCAGAGAACAAGAGATAGAGAAACCTATGCTCCGGCGGACAAATATGGTTCATCCGCTTTTTGCGTACTTATGGGTTTGAAGGGCTGGAAATGAGGAAAAAGAACAATCTTGTCCCGTTCTCAGGGTCAATTTCGTCATTTTGGCGAAGCTTGTCCCGAACCCCGATCCAGGAGCCGGAATCCAGTAGAAAGGGGTACGAATCCGTCATTCCGGCGGAGGCCGGAATCCAGTCAGAATGACTTGATTTTTCAAAATGTTTTTGTTATCTTTCCGGCATGAGTCCAACATGCCGGAAAATCGAAAATTTTCTCGTCGGCTCCGAGTACGACCACAAAGGAAGGCACATTGTAACCGTCTTCTTAAACGCCATGCCCGTGACCCGCTTTGATGCCGACGAAAACGCTGAAAGAAGACAGGCTGCCATTCAGCTCGTCGAACTCGGATTTTACACCAAAACCATTGCCGGCGAAATCTGCGGCTTCCACCGAAATACCGTCGCCGACCTCGTGAAAACAAAAGAAATTCTGGGTCTGGAGGCGGTGTTCCTCGAAAACCGGGGCAGAAAAGAGCCTGTCAAATATATAAACGAAATCCAGGGATATATAAGAAACTCTAGGAAAAACATCCGGACTGGTCGGATCAGAAAATCGCCAATCAGGCCGCTAAAGACTTGAACATGGAGGTCTCCAGGAATGCTGTGGCTCGAATACGAATCAAGCACAAACCTCCAAAACCCAAATCGACCAGCAAACAAGAGCTCCTGGATATGGCCAAGGTCGCCGAAGAAATAGCCAAAGAGCATAGCCCTGAACAACAGCTCAAGCTTCCTTTGGAACTCGATCCGGAACTCAAACAAAAACAGGAGGAGTTAGCCGAGACTAAGCCCCCTGAGGCCAAGACCAAGACTGAAGAGCAATTCATTGAAGAACTGCAACACGGTGCCCGGATCTCCTTTGCCGGAGAGCTTATGCACCATCTCTTTCTCCAGGAAATCGGGTTTAAGGAACTCCTCTCCTGTTATCCGTATCAATTCGGCAGCCGCTATCAAGCTCTCGATACCCTGGGGACGATCTTTCACAGCATCAACCTGGGCTTTCCCTCGATTGAATCCTTGAAGCTGGCCAATGCTGGTGACCCGGGCCTGCTGATCGGTCAGCCCCGTGCACCGGAGAAAGAGACCCTGCAAGGACTGTTCGGCCGGCTGGCCTCACAGGAGAAAAGCCCGCAGCTGATTGAGTATTTTGCCCGCAACCTCCTTGAAAAAGAGCGCATCGAAAAGGAAGTCTTTTTTATAGACGGGCACTTTCTGCCCTACTACGGTCTGCATGTCA
>CAZUMF010000609.1:0-1878 GCA_964621385.1 uncultured Desulfohalobiaceae bacterium | reverse complement strand
CCTTTTCAATCTCCTCATCCGAAGCCGCATCCCATAAGGTCCCCCGAAATCGGATGCGTCCGCGGGCTTGCGGACCAATGCGCTGAACCACCCTGGCCTGTTCGCCCCGGGGGAAATCGTCATAATCTGTTTTTGCCTGCTTGGATGAGCGGCCTGTAAAGATCTTCATACACCATTTCCGAAGAAAAACAATGCAACACACCGAGGCCAAAATAAAAATCAGGAGCTGCTGTGTGAGCGTCAATGGCCAGATCAGCACAACAGCTGCCGTGGCCCAGCAGCCGACTCCAAAAAACAAGACCACAAAACCGGGCATCGCCAGTTCCAGGAAAGCCAGGGCAACGCCGAGAATAAACCAGATAAGCCAGGGAGATATACCCAAATTCATGTTCATACCCTCTCCACTAAAACCATGACAGGGCCTCAATCGGACAGCAGTGGAATTCTGTTTCATTCAATTCAAAAAATTCACTGCAGGCCCGACAGAGGGGGATGTATTCCGTCGCTGCATCGAGGCCTGCGTTGCATCAGCGCACAGACCGGTATCCGCCCGGAACCCCCCGGGGAGAGAAGACGATCTGCCAGAGCTGATTCTTCCTGGCCCGGAAGGAACCGGCGCAGGACAGCAGGTAATAGGTCCAAACCCTGTAAAACTGATCGTCATAGTCCGGCTTGATTGTCTCCCAGTTGGCCCGGAAATTCCGATACCAGTGCATCAGGGTAGTATCGTAGTCCGCCCCGAAGCTGTGCCAGTCCTCGAGCACGAACAGCCCCTCGCTATGGGTGCAGATCTGCCTGGCCGACGGCAGCATGGAGTTGGGAAAGATATAGCGGCTGAGCCAGGGATCGGTCCGGCTCACGGAGCGGGTGCCGCCGATGGTCTGCAGCAGGAAAAGCCCGTCTTCCTTGAGGCGCTCTTTGACCACCCGGAAAAAGGTGTTGTAATTTTTTACACCCACGTGTTCGAACATGCCGATGGAATAAATGCGGTCGAAAGTCCCCTCGAGATCACGATAATCCTGGAGGCGGATGTCCACGGGCAGGCCCTGGCAGAGTTCGTTTCCGTAGGAGGCCTGCTCCTCGGAAACCACGACGCCGACCACCTCGGCCTGGTACTTTTCCGCGACGAACCTGGCCGCCCCGCCCCAACCGCAGCCGATGTCCAGAACCCGCTGACCCGGACCGAGGTCCAGCTTTCGGCAGATGAGGTCCAGCTTGGCTTCCTGGGCCTCATCCAGAGACCCTGCATCTTTCCAGTAGGCCCCGCTGTAAATCATTCGTTTGTCCAGCATGTGCCTGAACAGATTGTTGCCGATATCGTAATGCTTCTGCCCCACTTCAAAGGCCCTGGACGATTTCTGAAGGTTGATGAGCTTCGACTTCAGAACCTCGAACACCTCTGCCGCGTTCAGCCCAGTGTTCAGGTCTGTCCGCAGAATGCGGTAAAAGAACTCGTCCAGCCTGTCGCAGTCCCACCAGCCCTCGGCATAGGACTCACCCAGGCCGAGGGATCCTTTGGCCAGCAAGCGTGGATAGAGGTCCTCGATATGGACCTGCATATCCCAGGGCCGGTTGCCGTTGATCTGAATATCGGCGGCATTGAGTATGTCTTCGATTTTTTGTCGTGATTTCGAAACGGACACGGGGCCTCCTTAAGTAGTCGGGTCGCGCGATTCGCGGGCCAAATCTTTTCTTGGCTTACTCTTGGCAAAGTATTAGCGGATGAACACCCATCCAGCACAGGTTCCATCAATTGCTTCTCCATTTGGATCGGGGTTGAAAGAGCTCAGATGTCCAAATGAACATCGGCCAGCCAGTTGTGCGCCATCCGGATTTGTGCCCCATCCCTATAGGTCTTTTCCCTGTTGAGTTCCTTAA
>CAZUMF010000608.1:0-1901 GCA_964621385.1 uncultured Desulfohalobiaceae bacterium | reverse complement strand
CAAAATTTGCTAAAATTTGCTAAAAATTCGTACCGCGGCCGGGAACTTAGGTTAAAGACCAAGTGGTCACCAGTCTTCCCGTGGGGTTGATCGCCACTGACAAAGACGGGCGAATCGCATTTTCCAACAGCGCTGCCGAGCGGATTACCGGGCTTGATCTGGCCCGGGCGCGGGGAAAGGACCCTGACGGCGTTCTGCCGCCTCATTTCTGCGGGGTGAGGGAATCCCTGGATCAGGGGGAGCCGATATCGGAAAAAGAAATGGAATGTGAGTTCACCGAAAACAGGATTGTCCCGGTGAGCATCAGCGCCTCGAAGATTATCAATGAAGAAGGTCAGTTTGTCGGCCAGGTTCTGATTATTCGAGATCTTGTCGAGGTCCGCCGCCTTCAGGATGAAATCCGCCGCAAGGAAAAACTTGCGGCGATCGGCGGTCTTGCCGCCGGCGTGGCCCACGAAATTCGAAACCCGTTGAGCTCCATCAAAGGCATCGCTTCCTATTACAAGAGCAAATTCAAGGACGGCAGCGAGGACAAAGAGATGGCCGGGGTCATGATTGAGGAGGTGGATCGCCTGAGCCGGGTCATCAGCGAGCTGCTGGAGTTCGCCAGACCGACGCAATTAGACAGGAAGCCGTCCGATATGAATGAAGTGCTGAACCATTCGGCGCGGCTTGTGGAACAGGAAGCAGCGGCAAAAAACATCGACATTCAACTCAATCTTCCATCCGACCCCGTTAAGGCCGATGTCGACCCGGATCGTTTGACCCAGTGCTTTTTGAATCTGTTTCTGAATGCCTTGCAAGCCATGGAAAACGGCGGCCGGCTGACCGTTTCCAGTTCCACAGGTGGAAACGGGAATATTGCGATTGACATCAAGGATAACGGCTCGGGGATATCCGCAGAAGATCTCAGCAAGATATTCGACCCCTATTTTACCACCAAACCAAAAGGCACCGGCTTGGGTTTGGCGATTGTACACAAGATTATCGAAGCCCACCAGGGGCAGATCAAAGTGCGCAGCAGCATTGATCGAGGCACCGTGTTCTCGATTGCCCTGCCCCTTGGGGCCGGCGATATGAGGGTATCATGACCAGACAACACCCTGCTCATATCCTGATTGTTGATGATGATCCAAATCATTTGAAAACACTGCAAACCATTGTCAGAAGCTGGGGCTACCAGGTTTCCACGGCCGAGGACGGTGTCACGGCTGTGGAGAGCGCCAAGGAACGGCTGTTTGCTTTGATCTTGATGGATGTCCGCATGGCTCAGATGAGCGGCATCGAGGCCCTGAAGCAAATCAGGCAGTACAATCCGGCCATCCCGATTCTCATCATGACCGCTTACTCTTCCGTTGATTCGGCTGTTGAGGCCTTAAAATCCGGGGCATACGATTATTTGACCAAACCCCTGGACTTTGAAGTGCTCAAACTCAGCCTGGTGCGTGCTTTGGAGCATTCCGGCCTCAAGGCGGAAAATGCGACCTTAAGATCAAGGATGAGCGCTGATTACGAGCTGGAAAATATTATCGGAAAAAGCCGGCCGATGAAGGAACTCGTCGACATGATGGCCATGGTTGCCCCTTCGGAGGCCACCGTGCTCATCACCGGGGAAAGCGGGACCGGCAAAGAGTTGATTGCCAAATCCATCCATCACAACAGCCGGCGTAAGGACCGCCCCCTGGTGGTGGTCAATTGCGCGGCCCTTACAGAGACATTGTTGGAGTCGGAGCTGTTCGGCCATGAAAAGGGCTCGTTTACCGGTGCGGACAAACGCCGGGAAGGGAAGTTCAAGCAGGCGGACAAGGGAACGATCTTTCTGGATGAAATCGGCGAGACCTCCGCCTCGATGCAGGCCAAGCTGCTGCGGGTCATCCAGGAGCGGGAAATCCAGCGGGTCG
>CAZUMF010000607.1:0-1909 GCA_964621385.1 uncultured Desulfohalobiaceae bacterium | reverse complement strand
ATCTGGAAGATGCGGCCCTGTATCACGGGCCGGTTCTGGCGGAGAAATGGGGGCTCAAATAGCTCGGAGCTCGGAACGCGGAGTGGGGAACGCGAACGCGGAGCGGGGAGCGCGGAGCTCGGAACGGGGAGCGCGGAGTTCGGAACGTGGAGCTCGGAGTTCGGAGTGCGGAAGGCAGAGTGCGGAGCTAATGGATTCAAAATTGGACATTTCACAGGTTTCAGGTTTCAGGTGTCAGTGAAAGAAAAGATTTACAATATCAATGCCTTAAAATCTCATATGGAACTTCGCGTAAATGTTTGATTTTTTGAAATTGAAAAATTCTGGTCGGTCGGCCCGCCAGCTGTCGCACTGAATCCGAAACTCCCCTCCCTGGCCAGGGAGGGGTCGGGGGAGGGTCGATCCGGCCTTTTGGAAGCTTCATCAAAGAGTGCCAATGACTCAAATTGAAGTTTCTGCATCGATCAAACTGGCAGATGTGGACTTCAACCCAATTACACAACAGCCCGAACATATTCTTAAATATATTAATTAATTATATGCCAGGCCTGCCAGAGGCAGGGCTGACACCTGACACCTGAAACCTCAAGGTGCAGATAAGTCACACGAAAGTGTCAAAGAATTCGTACAAATTTCAGCTCACTTGAAAGAGCTCTGAAGTCAGAGTGCTATTTTCTTTTTCTTAACCGTGAACTCTCCGAGGCGTAGGCTCGCTCTCTACGAGCCGGAGGCCGTGAACCGTGAACCTGGAACCTCCTTAAACTATGTTGACAACAGGAAAGATTCGGGTTTAACAAGGTATTGTTTTCACGTCGTATGCTGCTCGTATGGAATGCAATCCTGATCGGAAAAGATAAATATTGTTCAACACATGAAGCAAGGAGAAAGGTCTATGACGGCACAACTGATTAAAGGCACCGAGATCAGAGAGGAGATCCTGGAGGAAGTCACCAGGGAAGTAGCCGAGATCAAGGAAAAGCACGGCCAGGTTCCGGGACTGGTGACCATTCTGGTTGGTGAGAACCCGGCCTCGCAGTCCTATGTGACCCTGAAAATCAAGACCGCGCACCGGGTGGGGTTCAAAGAGATTCAGGACACCAGGTCCGAAGACATCAGTGAAGCGGAACTCCTGGCTCTCATCGATCAGTACAACAAGGACGACTCCATCAATGGCATTCTGGTCCAGCTGCCGCTGCCCAAACACATCGACGAAAAGAAAGTCCTGAATGCCATTGACCCGGACAAGGATGTGGACGGCTTTCACCCGGTCAATGTGGGCCGGCTGATGATCGGCGGGGATGAGGTCAAGTTTCCCCCCTGCACTCCGGCCGGGATCCAGGAGATGATCGTCCGGGCCGGCGTGGAGACCAGCGGGGCCGAAACCGTCGTGGTCGGGCGCTCCAACATCGTGGGCAAGCCTATCGCCAATATGATGCTTCAAAAAGGACCAGGGGCCAACTCCACGGTAACTGTGGTCCACACCCGGACCAAGGACATGGAGGCCCACTGCAAACGGGCCGATATCCTGATCGTGGCCGCCGGGGTCCCGGGACTGGTCAAACCGGAATGGATCAAGCCCGGGGCCTGTGTCATCGATGTCGGTGTGAACAGGGTCGGAGAAAAACCGAGCAAGAAAGATCCGAGCAAGATGGTGGCCATTCTGCAGGGCGATGTGGATTTCGACAAGGCCAAGGAGATCGCCGGTTCCATCACTCCGGTGCCCGGCGGGGTCGGACCCATGACCATCACCATGCTCATGCGCAACACCTTACGTTCTTTGAAATATCAGCTGGGTATTGCTTAATCCCGGTTTTGCCTGCGGACCTGATGTCCGCAGGCAAAAACGGGCATTAGGGATGCTGCTTTTTAAAATTTCTTCCAGTGGCTGAATTGCAGCCCGCCTCTTGCT
>CAZUMF010000606.1:0-1918 GCA_964621385.1 uncultured Desulfohalobiaceae bacterium | reverse complement strand
GGTATTCCCAAAGTCCCTGCAGGAGGTACAGGACTTGCCTGGCGCCTCCATACAGGTGCCTCCCGGTCTCTAGATGCAAGACCTTCATCGTGAAATCAACTTGTGGGTGCCCATCCGCTTATCTTTTGTCAAGGAGTTCTCCAACTGATTGCAATACCCGCTCCAGGCTGATGGCCCGCATGCAGGGAAATCCGCCTGAGCAGACCGGTTTCCGCCGGCAGGGAGAACAGGGAAACGGCTCGTACAAGACCCGGGCCCGTTCGGTCCCGGTTTCCAGATAGGGTCTGGTCGCCCCGAAGATGGCCAGCGTGGGCACTTCTGACATGACGCCCATGTGGGTCAATCCGGTGTCCACGCCGATGACCAGCCCGGCCATCTGCACCAGGGCCAGACTTTGCAGCAGCGTAGTTCTGCCTGCCAAACTGATGACCTTTCCGCCCGAGAGCCTCACGATGCGCTCTGCAGGACGAATATCTCCGGGTCCACCCAGCAGAACCGGAGTAAGCCCAGTGGTATCCATTATCCTCTCCCCCAGTTTGGCCCAACGCTCGGCGAACCAGTGCTTCTGCTTTCTGGTGGTGAAGGGGCAAAACACAGCAAATCCCGAACCATTGAGTTCCCCTCTAATCAGTGACATAGCGACGGTCCGGTCAGTCTCAGCCGGGGTGATCCCCAGGGAGAAGGGTTCCGGGTCAAGAGCCAGTTCCTGCATCAACACTCTATACTCGGAGGCGATTTGCCTGTCTTCTTGTACAGTCTCAACGACTCTGTCCATGAAAACCCGGCTTCCTTCTCTGGAATCCAGACCAACGGTCTTCGCCCCTCCGGCCAGAGAGGCCAGTATGCCGCTTTTGAACAGACCCTGCAGATCCAGGACCAGGTCATACTTTCTTGAACGGAGCAGCCTGGCCAGAGATAGTCCCTGCCTGGTCAAGTCCGCCCATCTTCCGCTCTTAAGCAGCCCGGACCACTTCTGTCTGGGCCAGGTCATGACCTCCCGCAGTTCCGGCTGAGCTGACAACATAGAGGCGCCCTCGGTTTGCACCAGCCAATCGATAACAGCCCGGGGATAGGCCCGGCGCAGAACAGGAATCACCCCGGAGGCCATGACGATATCACCGATGGCGCTGAGGCGGATGATGAGGATTGAGTTCATGGATCTGGGCTCGATGTCCGGGTCTGCTTCATCTGTTCCTGTCCTGATGGTCAAATCAAAAGAGGGATCTTACCCGTAAATCAGGGCAATGGCAAATATTCCAGAAGTTGGCCGGCAGTTGTAATTTTGATTTTTTTGAGCTGTAGGGGCAGAGCCCATCTTGAATGAGAAAAAATTCAACCAATGACTGGATTCCGGCCTCCGCCGGAATGACGGACAATGTATACTGATCCAACTTGACTTTTTGTGAATACAAGGCCTGAAGTCGAGAAATCATGTGCCTCTGTCGATAAAACCAAAATTGGATCAGTATAAGTATAATGTCTTGGCTGAGGTTGGAGGTATTGAGTTGATAATTGTTGGATTTCGAGTTAATTTCCTCGAACAGCGCCGGGAGCTGCCCCAGCCCCTAAGACTTTGGCGACCTCAAGAACAGATCGGATCTTTTTTTGAATTACGGATAACAAGAATATAAGCGGATAGGCACCGAAAGAACAATCGCCTACTCTTTTCTTATGTGCGGTATAGCGGGACTATTTCTCAGACACAGATCGGCCGAAAACCGGGATCTGCAAAAGATGATCACCGGTCTTGGCCATCGCGGGCCTGACAATATCGGTTTCCACCTGGACAAAGGTCTGGGAATGGCCCATGCCCGGCTCTCGATCATCGACCTCGAGACCGGGGACCAGCCTTTGCAAAGCTTTGATAAGAATTTCACCCTGATCGTCAACGGAGAGATCTACAACTACAAAGAACTTG
>CAZUMF010000605.1:0-1942 GCA_964621385.1 uncultured Desulfohalobiaceae bacterium | reverse complement strand
AAAAGGGCACATCCTTCTTCTTGGCCTTTTCCAGCGCCTGTTCCGCAATAGAGGCACGCCATACAAGCATCCAGGCCATAACAACATCTCCGCACACATCCATGAACGGGTAGGCGTACCCGAATGCTTCCATGATTTTATCGGACATGGCCGATTTGCCCAGGTGCATGGCCGCCTCGCCCAGCTTGTTTGCCGCCTGTTCCAGTGTTTCGGCATAGGGCTTGACCTTTTCCTGGGACTTGGCATTGCTGATGGTGGCATTGATCTCGCCCATGAGGTCCATGACCAGCTTGCCCTTTTTCATGCCCAGCTTGCGGCCCATCAGGTCCATGGCCTGTATCCCGTTGGTGCCTTCATAGATCTGGGTGATCCGGCAGTCGCGCACCAGCTGCTCCTGGGGATATTCCTTTGTATACCCGTATCCGCCGAAGACCTGCATGCCAAGATTGCAGACTTCAAAGGCGCGATCCGTGACATAACCCTTGGCAATCGGAATCAGCAGGTCTATAAGGCCGTGGTTCTTTGTATATACTTCATCATCGCCGCTGACATCAGCCCTGTCTTCGAGCCATGCCGTGTAATAAAGCAGGCTGCGCATGGCTTCCACATATACCTTCATGGTCATAAGCTTGCGGCGGATGTCGGGATGCTGGATAATGGGAACCGCCGGGGCGTCCTTTTCAAGCATTTTGGTCAGATGCCGGCCCTGGATGCGCTCCTTGGCGTAATTGACCGCCTCAATATAGGAAGCCGTGGCAGTGGCAAACCCCTGCATTCCAACCAGCAGCCTCGCCTCGTTCATCATCAGAAACATCGCGCGCATGCCCTTGTTTTCCTCGCCGAGAAGCTCGCCCACGCAGTCGTCCTTGTCCCCGAGGCTCAACGTCGCGGTGGCATTGCCGTGAATGCCCATTTTTTCTTCTATGCCCGCACAGTTGACATCATTGAACTCGCCCATGCTCCCGTCTTCATTTACCCGGTACTTGGGCACCAGGAAAAGAGAAATCCCCTTTGTGCCTGCAGGGGCGCCCTCGATGCGGGCCAGTACGGGATGGACAATGTTTTCAGCCAGGTCGTGCTCGCCGCTGGAAATAAAGATCTTCTGGCCGGTAATCTTGTAGGTGCCGTCGCCCCGGGGCACGGCTTTTGTTTCCAGCCTGCCCACGTCGGAGCCTGCCACCGGCTCTGTAAGCAGCATTGTGCCGGTCCATTTTCCGGTATACATATTTTTCAAAAAAAGCTTTTTCTGGCGGTCTGTACCGAAATTTTCCACCAGCCTGCCCGCGCCGTGGGTCAGGCCCGCATACATCATAAAAGAATAATTGGCGCCGTTAAAATATTCCGATGCCGCCATGGCAACACTTCTGGGCATGCCCTGGCCTCCCCACTCCGGATCTTCAGGCATGGCAACCCATTCGCCTTCTTTAAACAGTTCAAAGGGGCGCTTGAAAACTTCCGGCGTGGTTACCTTTCCCTTATCGTATATGCAGCCATGTTCGTCACCTTCCTTTCGCGTGGGCAGAATTTCCTTGACCGCCAGATTCCGCGCCTCATTTACGATCAGGTCAACTGTTTTCCTGTTAAATTCCGCATACTTTTCATGCTTGCTGAATTCACCAACCTTGAGCTGTTCATGCAGGACAAAATCAATGTCCCGCCGATCCGAAATTTGCTGTGCCATAAGTTTTTCCCCCTTTTGTCGGCAAAATAATTTATTATTATAAGATTTCTTCAGATCTTAATGTTATTGCAGGAAGAAAGCACCGCTGTCGGGGTCGGTTTTTAAAGCCCCCCGACCCCGGGCCTCCTTGCAAGTCTTATTCTTCCCGTCCGGTCCCAATACCCTTAAAACAGAGCTCCACCAGAGGCCTGGTCATATCTACAAGCTCTCCGTCGCTTCCCGCTACCAGCCATGTATTTATCACCTCATTTACGGCACCCA
>CAZUMF010000604.1:0-1949 GCA_964621385.1 uncultured Desulfohalobiaceae bacterium | reverse complement strand
GGGGTGCGCACCGGGGACCAGACAAAAAAGGGTATCCCCGTCAAACATGGTGTGGGCCGGGCGAATGGCCCGGGCCAGGCCGTCCTGGGCCATTTGAGCGATTTTTGTGGCTTGGGGTTTGGTCAGAAGCGCATCAGTGGCCACCACGCCGATGGTCGTGTTCCTGGCCGCTCCAGAGGCGGGTGTCGGGGGCAGGCGCACGGCCCGCCTACCCTGTCGGCCGAACTCCCCGTCCCTTTCCAGTCCGATCTCCCAGGGTCGGCCGGTGTTCGGATTGATCACCGAGCCATTGGAATTGACCGCGATCAACGCCGCGACCAGGTGCCCTGATTCAAGCCGGCAGGCGGCTGATCCCACCCCCCCCTTGATGCTTCCGGCCTGGGCCCCGGTCCCGGCCCCCAGGCTTCCGGAGGCCAGGGGATCGCCTGCCGCCTCCCGGCAGGCCTGAATGGCCCAGTCCTGGGTTATCGGGGGAACAAAGGTGTTGCCCCGGCCCAGATCATAGTGGACCGCGGCCGGGACGATCGGGGCCACATGGGAATCACCCAGGGGAAATCCACAGCCCTGGTCCGCGAGCCAGCGCACCACCGCATCGCTATGGGCCAGCCCGTAGACAGACCCTCCGGAGAGTACCACCGCCTGGACCTGTTCAATGAGGTTGACCGGGTTCAGGAGATCGGTCTCCCGGGTTCCCGGGGCTGATCCCCGCACGTCCACCCCGGCTACCGCCCCCTGAGGGCAGAGAACCACGCTCAGACCGCTGGCGGCCTCAATATCCGTGTAATGCCCGACCCGCAGGCCGGGGATGTCCGTCAGGCAGTTTTCCGCTAATTCGTGGGGCATCGTTGTCGAATGAAGGGTTGCAGGGTGATGATCGATTCCAGCAGGGCTGAAGTTTCCCAAGAGATCGCATCCCGGGGATGCAATTCACAACGTATTTCTATAGCCCGCATCAGGGAAAGAGTCAACTTCTTGATTTTTTCAGAAAGAATTTGAATACGTTGGAAAGAAATGCCCACCGATTCCCTCCAAAAAAATCAAATGGTTGATGGCAATTGACCAAAGTCACTGGCGAAGCGGTTGAGCCCCCAGCCCCTGGTCTGTTGAAGCCCGCGGCTTCCCCTGCTGCATGCTGAAAATTAGCATCATTCCCCGATAATCTTGACCAGCACCCGCTTTTTCCGGCCTCCGTCAAACTCTCCGTAAAAGATCTGCTCCCAGGGACCGAAATCCAGACGCCCTTCAGTCACGGCCACCACCACTTCCCTTCCCATGATCTGCCGCTTCATGTGGGCGTCGGCGTTGTCCTCGCCCACATTATGCCGGTATCCTGAGACCGGTTCATGCGGGGCCAGCTTCTCCAGCCAGACCTCGTAATCGTGGTGCAGGCCGGATTCGTCGTCATTGATGAACACCGAGGCGGTGATGTGCATGGCGTTCACCAGAATCAGCCCTTCCTGGATGCCGCTGTCCTGCAGGCAGCGCTCCACATCCCTGGTAATGTTGACGAGTTCCCTTCGCTTTTTCACATTGAACCAGAGTTCTTTGCGATAGGATTGCATGGCAGCACCTCCGAATTGATGATGTTTGAACGGACCCTTAATGCTCTGTTTCGTAAGCTCGGTGACGTATCCTCTGTCAGTCCAATCGAACTACAGAGCTCTCCACCAAGAGTTAAAGTTTGAGTCATTTTTCGGACAACTATCTGCTTATTGTAAATTCGAAGCACGAAACCCGAAATTCGAAACAAGCACGAAGTTCAAATTTTCCCAAGGTGTGCAATTGCGGCTGTTAGGCGCTTATGCCTTGAACCCTGTCATACAAGGCAAGAATTTTTTACCGCCCGCTCGCTGACTCGCTCAAGCCGCCAAGGACGCAACCCGGCTTCGCTTAAGCTACGCCGCGGCAAGAGGAAGATTTTTTCTCCGGCGGGTGAACGCCGGAGAAAA
>CAZUMF010000603.1:0-1949 GCA_964621385.1 uncultured Desulfohalobiaceae bacterium | reverse complement strand
CAAGGAGGATCCAGCCAAAAAAGAGGCTGAGATCAACGCCAAGCTTGAGGCTGATGCCAAGGAAATCCGGTCCGCGTATGAGCAGAAAAAGGCCGGCCGTGCTGCTGAACCAGCCCCGGATCTGGGCCTGGACAAGAAGCAGCCGGAAAAAATCGACAAAATGATCTTTGGTCTGGATCTGATCCACAAACGGGCCTGAGTCGCGTCGGAGAGAGCGAGGCGATTTGAATGAGCACGAGATTTATATAAGGAGTTCTCATATGGCAGACGAGAAAAAAGTCGAGAAGAAAAAAGCGGCTGTGACCAAGCTGGACAAAGCCAAAAAGGGAATTGATCCCAAAGAGGTGACGATTTGCTCCGCCACCCAGCAGATGCTGGAAAAGGCCCAGCGGGACGGCGTGGAAACCGCTTATGACCGGGCCGCCGATATGAAGGCCTGCCCCATCGGGGCGGATTCGGCCTGCTGCAAGCATTGTTCCATGGGGCCCTGCCGTTTGAATGCCAAAGACCCCTACGGCAAGGTCGGGGTCTGCGGGGCGACCATCGATACCATTCAGGCCCGGAATTTCGCGCGCATGGTGGTTTCCGGAGCCGCGGCCCATACCGACCACGGCATGAGCATGCTCGATCTCTTTCGGGAGGTGGTTAAGGGCGATATCCAGGATTACAAGATCAAGGATCCGGTCAAGCTGGAAAACGTGGCCCAGTCCATCGGGATCGAGACGGAAGACCGCACCGTGGGGGAGATCGCCAAGGACCTCTATGAAGAGCTGGAGCGCACCTACACCCAGGTGGAAGGGGAAATACCCTTTGCCAAGCGGGTTCCGGAAAAGACCCTGGAGACCTGGCGCAAACTGGGCATTGTCCCCCGCGGTTCCATGCGGGAGATCATGGAGATGATGCACCGCACCCACATGGGGGTGGACCAGCATTATGAAAACATCGCCAAGCAGTTCAGCCGGACCGCCCTGTCCGACGGCTGGGGCGGTTCCATGGTGGCCACCGAGATTTCGGACATCCTCTTCGGGACCCCGACCCCGGTCCAGGCCGATGTGAACATGGGCTGCCTCAAGGAAGACATGGTGAACATCATTGTCCACGGGCACGAGCCGAATCTCTTCGAGACCATGCTGGTCTCGGTCAACGATCCGGCCCTGGTGGAATCCGCCAAAGAGGCGGGGGCCAAGGGCATCAACCTTTGCGGCATGTGCTGTTCCGGGGCGGAGATGCTCTCCAGGCACGGCATTCCCCACGCCGGGAACTTCATGTCCACGGAGCCGATCCTCATCACCGGGGCGGTGGACGCCATGGCCGTGGATGTCCAGTGCATCAAGCAGGGTCTGGCCCCGGTAGCCAAGTGCTACGGCTCCTATCTGTTCACCACCAATCCCAGATGCCACATCGAAGGGGCCGAACACATCGAGTTCGTGGAGCACGATCCCAAGGCCTGCACCGACGAGGTCGTGGTCAAGGCCATTGCCCGCTTCAAGAACCGCACCGCCAAGGTGGAGATCCCCAATATCAAAAACGCCGGTATTCACGGCTTTTCCCACGAATATATCGAGTACATGCTCGGGGGAACCTTCCGGGCCTCCTACTGGCCTCTCAACGACAACATCATCAACGGCCGTATCCGGGGTATTGCCGGCGTGGTGGGCTGCACCAACCCCAGGGTCAAGCATGACTACGTGCATGTGGAACTGGTCAAGGAACTTATCAAGAACGACGTCCTGGTCCTGCAGACCGGGTGTTCCCAGATCTCTCTGGCCAAGGCCGGTCTCTTGACGCCGGATGCCGCGTATATGGCCGGCGACGGCCTGGCCGAAGTCTGCGAGACCGTGGGCATGCCCCCGGTGCTCGGTCTGGGCTCCTGCGTGGACAACAGCCGGATCCTGATCGCGGCCTCGGCCGTGGTCAAGGCCGGCGGCCTCGGGGAGAGCATTGCGGAT
>CAZUMF010000602.1:0-1952 GCA_964621385.1 uncultured Desulfohalobiaceae bacterium | reverse complement strand
TCCATGGTGGGCACATTTCAGCCCACAAGATTGACCAGGCTTGGCCTGGCGCACCAGATCACACTGATTAACACAGATGATCAGAAAGAAGATAGAGTTATTCTTTTTTCCCTTGGGAATAAGCCCCCAAGGGAAAAGGGATCAGCCTCCGGCGGGCAAATGCAGCCTTCCCCGATGTCGGCCGCAGGCCTGACATCTTTCCTTGCGGTTATTGCCGCAAGGAAAAAGAAAGTTCTTCATCGGTGACAATCTTTGTCATCTGTGGACAATAATCTGCTTTCTTTTATTTTCAAAGTATCAACGGAAGACTACCGGCAGTTCGGAGGTGGTACCGGTGCAATTCTGGCACGAAGTCTATAACGAAATAATAAGGGTGAAGATATGGCTTGTAGAGTGATAATGGCTTACATATTTATAGTTGGGACAATTTGCTTTTGCCTCCAGTCAAAATCCTCGGTCATTGCCTACCAACTCCCCGACACCGGCCAGCACACTTGCTACGATGATCAGGGCAATGTCATCGACTGCCCCAGTATGGGTGAGCCCTTCCACGACCAGGAACGACAGTACCACGGAGCGGTGCCGGCCTACCAGGACAACAGCGACGGCACGGTCACGGATCTGAACATTGGGCTGATCTGGATGCAGAACACGGCGGATACTGATGAAGATGGGGATATTGACTCCAATGACCAGTTGAACTGGCATGCGGCCTGCGACTACTGTGCAGACCTTTCCTATGCCGGGCATTCGGACTGGCGGATTCCAAATCGCAGGGAACTAATGTCCATAGTGGATTACGGCCGTTATTCTCCAGCCATTAACCCGGTATTTGGGTGTCGCTCTTCCGGTTACTGGACGGGCAGTACCAACGCCGGCTACCCGGGCGGCGCCTGGAGCGTGGGCTTCAACACTGGCTACGCGGGCAGTCACTATAAGAATAACGACCGTTATGTCCGGTGTGTACGCGGCGGCCATGGATATGACGTTCGGTGATTTGATTATTTGGCCTTTTGATATTTTGGGGTGGCAGGGGGCTTGGCTCCCTGCTCAACCAAACAGACATAACCTGCCTATCCCCACGCTTTCCGAGTGGGTAAACACGATCAGGAGTATAGCATTTTCGATTTTTGATTTGCGATTTCCGATTGTTAAGACAAAGGATACGAGCTGACCTCCGGCCCGTAAGAACCTACGCCAGGGGGTGCTGGAAAAGGGAGTGCATTTTGTCCGGAAGCCCTTTACTTTCGACAGCCTGGCCCGGAAGGTCAGGGAGGTCTTGGGAGCGCGGAATTCGGAATGCGGACCTGTTCAAAAGATGGTCACCGGCATGATTGAGCGATGGCTATGCTAGTGCCTGAACGAATATCCGTGTTTGGGAGTAAACTTGACCAGATCCGAGGCGCAAGGAATTTAGAAACCGCAGTGTATTCCAAATACATGAGGATTTCGAAATTTTGCAGCAACGAACGAAGGAGATGGGTGAGTTTACTCCCAAACAATAGAAGGAGGCAAATAAACCCATGAATACTCCGAAAAGCAACCATCTTCGAAAGCATTGGCTGATGAGGGTTTTGCTGAGCAAAACCTTTATCATCTCTGTCGCCCTTCTGGTCACCTATACCCTGGCCGGATTTTTTCTCGCCCCTTATCTGATCAAGCGCCAATCCACGCAGTTTGCCCGGGAATCCCTCAAGTGCCTCCTGGTCATGGAAGAGGTCCGGGTGAACCCGTACACCCTCACCGTAGATATCAAGGACTTCGATCTCAAGGAGAGGGACGGATCACCCTTGCTCGCATTCAAGGCGATTTTTATCAACTTCGACATCTCCAGTCTCTGGCGCCGGGCCTGGACCTTCGCGGATGTTCGCCTGGACGACCCGGTCCTGAACCTGCAACTAGTGTCCTGTATCAAAAGTTTTGTCCTGATTTTTGGCAAGATGGTTTTATCA
>CAZUMF010000601.1:0-1956 GCA_964621385.1 uncultured Desulfohalobiaceae bacterium | reverse complement strand
ATTTCGAAAACCGGATGCTGCTGGCCGAGGCCAATCAATGGCCCGAAGACGCCGTTGCCTATTTCGGCCAAGACGATGAATGTCACATGGCCTTCCACTTTCCCATCATGCCGAGGATGTTCATGGCCATTCGCATGGAGGACCGTTTTCCGATCATCGACATCCTCAACGATACACCCTCAATTCCTGAGAATTCGCAGTGGGCCATGTTCCTGCGAAACCATGACGAGCTGACCCTGGAGATGGTCACGGATCGGGAGCGGGACTACATGTACCAGGTCTATGCCCGGGATCAGGAGCAGCGGATCAACCTCGGCATCCGCCGCCGCCTGGCTCCGCTACTGGGCAATGAAAGGCGGGCCATCGAACTCATGAACTCCCTGCTCTTTTCTTTGCCCGGCACCCCGGTCATCTACTACGGCGACGAAATCGGCATGGGGGACAATGTCTTTCTGGGCGATCGCAACGGTGTGCGCACCCCAATGCAGTGGAGCGCCGACCGGAACGCTGGATTTTCCCGGACCAATCCGCAACGGTTGTACCTGCCGGTGATCACTGATCCGGAATACCACTATGAAGCGGTCAATGTGGAAAACCAGCAGAACAACTCCCGTTCGCTGTTGTGGTGGATGAGGCACGCCATTAGTCTCCGCAAGCAGTACCAGGCGTTCGGCCGGGGCAGTCTGACGTTTTTCAAGCCGGCTAATCCGAAAATACTGGCCTTCACCAGAGAGTATAACAATGAGCGTCTCCTTATCGTGGCCAACCTCTCCCGGTTCGCTCAAAGCACCGAGATCGATCTGTCCCGCTTTGCAGGATTCACACCTGTGGAATGCTTTGGACATAATCGCTTTCCCCCGATTACCAAAACTCCACACCCCATGACTCTGGGCCCGTATGCCTTTTACTGGTTTTCCCTCGAAGCCGACTCCCTCGAAATCGAGTCGCGGGCCGCACAGGCTGAATCGACTCCGCCCGATCTGATCACCCGCAAATCGTGGGAGCACATCCTTCGGGACAGTGGAAAAAAACTGCAGCCTCTACTGCCGGATTATCTCCGCACACGCCGCTGGTTTGGAGGGAAAGCCCGAAAATTGGAGAGCGTAAACATCGTTGAGGATGTTCGCATCAACGGCAGGACGACGATTGTTCACCTCCTCTTTCTCCAGGTCGAGTACGACGACAGCACCAGAGAGACCTACTGTCTGCCCCTGACCTATGCCTCAGGCGAACAGGCATCAGACGTTCACCAGACAAACCCCAGAGCCGTTCTGGCTTCCCTTCGCGTCGATGATGAGGAGGGCATCCTGTACGATGCCCTCTGGGACAAAGGATTTCAAAAGGAACTGCTGCGAAGCGTTACGCAGCGTCGGCGGTTTCGAGGCATGCGCGGCTCACTGCTTGCCTTAACCACCAGTGTCCTCGAATCGCTGTTGCCATTGGACGAGGAGATCTCCACTCCGCGGGTCATTCAGGCTGAGCAGAGCAATACTTCCGTTGTTTACGGGGACAGACTCATTTTGAAGCTCTTTAGAAAAATCGAACCAGGTGTCAATCCAGACCTTGAGATTGGACGGTTCTTGACCGAAAAAGCACGGTTTCAACATATCCCGCCTGTAGCTGCAGCCCTGGAATACCGTGGAGAGGCTCGCGAGCCTGCCACGGTGGCCATCATGCATCGTTTTATCGAAAACCAGGGGGATGCCTGGAAGTACACCCTCGACTACCTGGATCGTTATTTTGAAAGGGCTGTGGCAAAATTTTCGGAAACCGGCAAATCCCCGCCCCTGCCCGGGAGACTTCTGGACTTTCTTCACGAAGAACCCCCTCTGCTGGCCAAGGAACTCTTTGGCCTCTATATGCAGCAGTCCCGGCTTCTGGGCCAACGCAGCGGCGAGCTGCACCTGGCCCTGGCTTCGGATTCGACTGAGCCGGCCTTTGCCCCGGAACCGTTTA
>CAZUMF010000600.1:0-1971 GCA_964621385.1 uncultured Desulfohalobiaceae bacterium | reverse complement strand
GGTCGTAGACAAAGGCGTCCGCCTCCCCCTGAAGCACCGCCCGGGCCCCCTGCATGGCGGTGGGCATGGGCCTGTATTCCGCCTTGGGGAGATGCTTCTGCACAAAATCTTCTGAAAAGCGATCATCGCACACCTCCTTGCTCATGTTTTTGCGAGTGATCCCAGGCGCTCCCTGATGATGGACTCCAGGGTGGGCTCGCTGTTGTCCTTGTATTCGTAGCGGACCTGGAGCAGGGGCTTGTTGATGGTGATCAGCCGGCTCAGGTCGATGGGCGTGGCCGCCAGGACCAGGTCGCATTCCGTCTGGTTGATGGTCTGCTCCAGATCCCTGATCTGCTGCTTGCCGTAGCCCATGGCCGGCAGCAGAGAGCCGATGTTCGGGTAGGCGGCAAAGGTTTCCTTGAGGGTCCCCGCGAGCCAGGGCCTGGGATCCACCAGTCGCTTGGCGCCCAGGCGCCTGGCGGCAATGACCCCGGCTCCGTAGGCCATCTCTCCGTGGGTCAGGGTGGGGCCGTCTTCGATGACCAGGATGTCTTTCCCCTTGATCTGCTCCGACTGCTCCGTGATCAGCTCGGAGTCGGCCAGCACGGTCCGGGCCCGGGGATTGTTCTGCTCCACGGCCCGGCGAACCTTTTCCACATTTTCCGGGACCGCGCTGTCCACCTTGTTGATCAGGGCCACATCCGCCAGAAGGAGATTGGTTTCCCCCGGATGATACATGGTTTCGTGCCCCGGCCGGTGGGGATCAAGGACCACGATGTGCAGGTCCGGCTTGTAAAAGGAGGTGTCGTTGTTGCCCCCGTCCCAGACAATGACGTCCGCTTCCTGCTCGGCCTGTTCCAGGATTTTGCCGTAGTCCACCCCGGCGTAGACCACGGCCCCCATGCGGATATGGGGCTCGTACTCCTCCCGCTCCTCGATGGTGCACTCATGGAGATCGAAATCCTCATACGAGGCAAAGCGCTGCACCACCTGTTTGGTCAAATCCCCGTAGGGCATGGGATGGCGAATGGCCACCACCCGCCGGCCCATGTCCCGGAGGACCTGAATCACTTTTCTGGAGGTCTGGGATTTGCCGCAGCCGGTGCGTACGGCACAGACCGATATGACCGGCTTGTTCGAGGGCAGCATGGTGTAGGGGGCCCCGATGATGATGAAGTCCGCCCCGGCGGCGGTGACGATGGAGGCCTTGTGCATGACCTCGGTGTGCGGGACGTCGCTGTAGGAAAAGGCCACGAGATCCACCGCGTTTTCCATGATGAGTTCAAAGAGTCTGTCATCGGAATAGATGGGGATGCCCCCGGGATAGAGGGAGCCGGCCAGTTCCGCCGGGTACTCGCGGCCGTCGATATCCGGGATCTGGGTGGCGGTGAACCCCAGGACCTCATAGCGCTCGTTGTCCCGGAAATAGATGTTGAAATTGTGAAAATCCCGGCCGGCCGCGCCCATGATAATCACTTTCTCCACGCTTTTTCCCATACAAGCCTCCTGTGCAAAAATATTTACAATCCATTGATTCAATCATTATATGATTAAATTTAAAAAGTCAAGCCGGACCCAATAAGAAAACAAATCGTAATTTCATGGACATGAAAAAAAATGTTGGAAGATTGCGGACAATGTGCAGGGACATGACGGCAGGTGTCCGGCTGCCCCTGCATCAGCGCAAAGGGATCAGGAAAATCAAGAGGGTTCGCCGGCTAGGGCAGCAGGCCTACGGGCATGACGATGAGCGGTTTTTCACTGGGTTTGGCGCTGATCACCGTGGCCAGGTCCTTGTCCGTGAAGGCTCCGACCACAGTGGAGCCCAGCCCGAGGCTGAATCCTGCAAGGCTGACATTCTGGGCCGCGCACCCCGCCTCGATGTGCACATATCGACGGCCCCGCTCCCCGTATTTTCCCGTAACCCGCTCAAAGACCGCGCAAATGACCACAACGGCCTGGCCCCTGGCGACCCAGGTCTGCCCGTAG
>CAZUMF010000599.1:0-1972 GCA_964621385.1 uncultured Desulfohalobiaceae bacterium | reverse complement strand
AGGCAGGACGTGAGGAAAAGATCAACCGCGGGGTATGGCGGGGTAGGCGGGGTCGATAAAAGCAAGACTTAAAAATTCAATTATTCTGAGCCGTAGCAAAAGGGCGGGTTGTTCAAGCAGGAATTCATGTTTTGCGAAGCCAAAACGAATTTTATTGACAGTCACTATGACCTTTTGTGTGCTTTCGGCAGGCGTGCGTAAAGGAAAAAAGTTGCCTGAGAGGATCAGTAAGCGAGAAGCTTTGACATCCAGACTTCGATGTTGACGGTTTTCTTGACGTGTATAGCTTTATGTACCTCATCCGTGGATGAAAGGATCCGCTCAGGCCTGCATTTTGCTCTGACCAGATTGGAGGTTCAAAAATGGTTTACGGGCTGAATACAGTCGGATCACCTGTTCAGAACGATGTCGATGCCAGTCAAAACAAGATCGGTCCTTGCACGAGTGATTTTGCCGACACGTTCCGTGAGTAGTGTCTTATCCAGCGCCACTGAGAAACATTGGCGACAGAGTCCTTGACCAGGCCTGTCTGTCGACTTTTCAGTAGCACGTTTCCTGGTGCTTTGGCCCATTTCAAGTTGCTCGTCAGTGGTACGCAGAGCACAGTCGCAATTTGACTTCGGTTGAACGGGTCACCCTGAATCACTAGCACTGGTCTCCGGAATCCCGGCCCTGACCCTAACGGGTCCTGAAGATCCGCCCACCAGATTTCTCCCTGAGATATCACCATTCGACTCGAGTCAGGGATTGCATCGATGCTAGGGCGGTGAATCGATCTTCCGGTTGTCCATGTTCCGTTATCACTTGGTTCAGTGCTTCGGTGACTTCATCCGGCGAATGCCGTGCCAGATATTCTCGCAGCGCGTCACAATAAAGCTGACTTCTGGATTTCCGCGCCTTTTTCGCCAGCCATTCTGCCTTCTTGAACACATCTTTTGGTATTGATACTGCTGTCTTCATAATTGCGGTATAACTCCTCTCCTGAGGAGAGTCAAGATGGGAAGCCGACCAGGTTGTATTTTATTATTATTCTGCGATCCGCAGTTGGTGGCTTTCGGGAGGTCAGGACCGTCAAGGTAAGCAATACAAGGAAGAACGCTATCTTTGTGTTTGTCTTCATGTATCTTTTCCGTATGTGTCAGTTGCAGATCAGCCTGTGCGGATCGCACTGGGTGCGCAGGATGTGGAGTTCCTGGCCGGTGGGCGGGGGCACATCTTGCGCCCTGGAGGCATCAATTGCGAAGCCGGTGTTCTTTGTGATTTCGTCGGGGTCGATGCCAGGGTAACAGCCAGCCAGGTACATGCGCTTGCTCTCTGTCTCGAAACGCAGGATGCCCATGTTGGTCACCACCGCGCTCGGTCCGCCCGGGGGCAGACCCGCCTCAGTCCGGCTGTTTCCGCCTTGCAGGTATCCGGGGCTGGTCATGTAATCCAGTTTTTGGACGAATTTCCTCTTTTCCTGCTGCATGAAAATGACGGATTTGGGGACGAAGGAGGTCACGTCGCAGCCTCCGCCGCTGCCGGGGAAACGGACTTTGGGCCTATGGTAATCCCCGATGCAGGTGGTGTTCAGATTGCCGTAGGGGTCGATCTGAGCCGCGCCCAGGATGCCGATCACGTTTTGCCCGGTGACCTTGTTTTGCATAAATGCAAAAGTCTCCAGCATGGAGGTGTTGGTGCAGGCCCCGTACATCACCCTGGGATCGGCCACGGCCAGGGGGATTTCTTCCAGCCTGGAGTCGATGGCCCCGGTTTCGAAAAAAATGACGCTGCTGGGGGCGGTGATCTTCTTGGCGGCAATGGCCGCCAGCATTGACAACCCGGTCCCGCAGAAGACCGTGGCCCCGTCTTCGATCTCCCGGGCCGCGGCAATGGTCATCATCTCTCTGGAGGTGTATTGCATATCAAACATTCCGCTTCAACCCGGTGGCGTAGCCGGTTTTCGGGTCCGCCTTGATTTTTTCCAGTCTGT
>CAZUMF010000598.1:0-1990 GCA_964621385.1 uncultured Desulfohalobiaceae bacterium | reverse complement strand
TCCTGGGCCTCTTTGAGCCGCTGCTCCGACTGAATCAGGGCCCTGCGTTCATCCTGGAGTTTTTCGACGGTTTCGGCCAGCTTACGGGTGATGCTGCTCTCATACATTTCCACCAGGACCTCCTGATCTTCCAGGGGCGCTTCAGGCACCGGCAGGATTCCTTTTTGGTGTTCCTTCAACACCTCATCCAGTATACGCAGAAACGTCTCTCCCTCCGCGGGCTTGATCACAAAACGGGAGGCCCCCAGGCTCATGGCCAGATTCTGGTCGCTCTCGTCCACAAAGGTGGCCGTGTAAAAGATGAAGGGGATCTGTCGCAAGGCAGGATCCTTCTTGACTTCGCAACACAATTTGAACCCGTTCATGACCGGCATCATGATATCGGAGATGATCACCTCGGGCGGATTTTCACGGACCATTTCCAGGGCCTCGCGGCCGTTTTCCGCAGCCAGAACCTGGTGCCCCCTGGATGCCAGAAGCTGTTCCAGCATATACCGGCTCTCAGGATTGTCCTCCACGATCAAAATTTTGCTCATATCCCCCATGCTCCCATCAACAAGCTGAAGCGTTAAAAATGGAAAACGATCTCCACACGAAGCGGTCTTTCGTGTGTTATTCCTGGTTTTTCATTGTTCCGCATTCATTCTTCACTTTTCATTCTTCATTTTTCACGGTCAAGAACCTTTTCACCTGCTCCACAAAACGATCCGGATCGATGGGTTTTTCAATATACCCTTCACACCCTGAGGACAAAATGGCCTCCCGGTCCCCGGCCATGGCATAGGAGGTCACCGCGATAATAGGGATCGCTGTTGTCTCTTGGGTTTGTTTCAGCCGCCGGGCCACTTCATAGCCGTCCATGACAGGCAACTGAATATCGAGAAGGATCAAGTCGGGCTGCTCCGCGGCAGCACAAACCATCCCCTCCTCGCCGTTCCGGGCTTGGGCCACGTCAACCCCATGTTTTTCCAGGAGGAACGTTTCCAGGTAGAGATTCTGCTCATTGTCTTCAACAATCAGGATCTTCGGTTTCATCATCTGCTTCCTTTGGATTTAAGGGGAGGGTGAAAGCAAAGGTCGAGCCTTTTCCCAATTGGCTCTCCACATGAATGGCGCCCCCCATCATTCCGAGTATCCGCTTGCAGACGGACAGGCCCAGGCCTGTTCCATCGTATCTGCGGGAGGTCCCGGTGTCGATTTGTTGAAAAGGCTTAAACAGCTTGTCCATATCCTCCTCCCGGATGCCGATACCGGTGTCCGTCACCCGAATCTCCACGCGGGCGCCCTGCTTCCGGCAGACAATGTTCACCTCCCCCGCTTCGGTGAATTTGACGGCATTGTTTACCAGGTTGATGAGGACCTGACGAACCCTGCGTTCGTCGTTCGCCACCACGTCCACATCCGGGTCGACCTTCGCAAACAGGGACAGCCCCTTCTGCTCGGCCAGGGGCCGGAGCGATTCCGCCACCTGGTCAATGACCTGGGTCAGGCTGAATGACTCTTTGGTTATTTCCACCTCACCGGCCTCGATCTTCGAGATATCCAGTACATCATTGATCAGGTCCAGCAGATGCTGAGAACTCCCCTTCACCATTTTGAGTTGTTTTTTCTGTTCCAGATTCAGCGGCCCGGGCAGCTCATTAAGAAGAATGCCGGTAAATCCGATAATGGAGTTGAGCGGCGTCCTGAGCTCATGGGACATGCTGGCGAGAAAGGCGCTCTTCACCCGGTTGGCGGATTCAGCCCCCTCTTTGGCTTCCATCAGTTCCCCTTCGATCTTCCGGCGGAGGCTGACCTCGCGGGCCATACGCCGGTTCCAGTAGAGGACGGCTGAGAAAATCACCATCACAGCGAGTAGAACCTTCCATAGGAGGCTGTAATCGAACTTGCGTTCATAGGTCACCGAAATCCAGCGCTTGATAATCTCGTTGCGTTCCTCCTCGCTGATGCTGTTGAGGGCCTTCTGAATGATGCCGGCCAGGATGGGCTG
>CAZUMF010000597.1:0-1991 GCA_964621385.1 uncultured Desulfohalobiaceae bacterium | reverse complement strand
TGGTAGGATCCCCACAAGGCGGCGGCCATGGCCAGAATACCCAGGACCCAGCCGGTCTGCTCCGGCCCGCTCTGGCCATGAAAGACCACAAACCAGAACTTGAGCAGAATGAAGAAAGAGCTCTTGATGACCAGGCCGGAAAGAACGGCGCTGACAGGGGCCGGGGCGTTGCCGTGGGCCGGCGGCAGCCAGAAATGAAACGGAAACAGTGCGGTTTTGCTCAGCAGTCCCACACAGATCAGGCCGAAAGCAACGGCGCTGAGCGGGCTGTCCGGAAGGATTTCAGACAGCGTGTACATATCGAGCACTCCGGTCTGGGCATAGAGAAAGCCCACCCCCAGAAGGAAGGCCAGGGAGCCGGCCATGGCGACCAGGAAATACCGCAACGCAGCGGTCAGAGACGGCAAACTCCCGCTCAAGGCGGCCAAGGCGGCGGCACTGATGCTGATCAGCTCTAAGAGCACATAGGTGTTGAAAATATCAGCCGTGCAGAATAAGGCGTTCAAGGCCCCCCAGAGCATGAACCACAACGGCCAGAACAAAGCCGCCTTGGCGCTGTTTTCCGGCATGGAAAAATAGGCCCGGGAATACACACTGACCACAAGGCCGATTCCGTCGGTCAGCAGGAGAAAGAGTACGGACAGGCCGTCGATGGAAATCCCGATGCCCAAAGGGAGGTCCCAGCCGCCCAGAGTGAACCGTATGGGTCCCTGAGCATAGACCTCCACGGCAACGCCCGCTCCAGCGCACACCATCAAAACCGCGGTCAACACACCCAGACCGGAGCGCAGCCTGCCTGGAAGCACAAAAAGGAGTATGGCCCCGGCAAAAGGAAGAAGAAGAGAGAGACCCGGCATGTCAATCGATAGATTTCAGGGAAGATTCCATATCCCGGCGTTCACGCTTTTCCTGAATGTGACGAATGAGAAACAAGGCAAAGGCTGTGGAGCTGACGGCGATCACAATCCCGGTCAGGACCATGGCCTGGGGGACCGGATCCGGATTCTCCGGGTTCGGGGCATAGGCCAGGCTGATGAGAAACAAAAATACACCTCCGGCCATGATGTTCATGGCCATGATCTTGCGGACCAGACAGGGATGGGCGGCCAGTCCGAAGAGGCCGAGGCAAAACAGGATCAGGCTTGCAGCGGTGTACAGAATCATTGAGGGCATATCATCTCCTGAACAACACGAGCCAGTGGATTTTCAGGCACCTTGTTTTCAATGAACAGCATAACAGCTTAGCACTATATTATGTTAAATATCAAATACTTATATGTCAGTCCCGCCAGCGGCAGGACTGACATCTGACTGCTCTTCTCTGCCATCCGGTCTTTGCCGCCCGCAGGCCGCAACCAGGCTGATCAGACAGGCGGCAATGGACACAGTCGCGGCATACTCCATACACAGAACCCAGACCTTGGACTCCGGAAGAGTCAGCAATGCCTGGGACCGGAGCAGGGAAGAGACAGCGGACAGCAAAAAAGCGGTGAATCCGGACACGAAAACAATCCTAATCCACAAAAAGGGGAAGCCGAATCCAGGCAAGCGACCGGATTGCCAGAGCATCACCCCGGCTGCAGCCAGAACCACTCCGGACTGGAAAGCCCCGCCCGGGGCAAAATCCCCCAACCAGAGGAGATAGCCCCCGATCAGAATCATGAACGGAAAGAGTATGTTCAAGGCCCAGGTGTCCACCGGCTCAGGCATGGCCGGTGATTGCGGGCCTGCCGGGCCTTGATGACCCCCATCACTGCAGTCAGCAGCACGCCAAGCTCCAGCCAGGTATCATAGCCCCGAAAATCCAGGAGCACAGCCGTCACCGGATATTCAAAGGCGGCCCCGGGAAGGGCGGCCTGCACCTCGGCAGCCAGATCCGGTCCGAGCAGGGTTGCGTCCCAGGCCGACAGGAGCAGAAAGGCGGTCAGCCCGGCCCAGGGCAGAACCAGGAAGACCCAGAACGTCACACTGGAGGCAGTTAAGGTGGACCT
>CAZUMF010000596.1:0-1994 GCA_964621385.1 uncultured Desulfohalobiaceae bacterium | reverse complement strand
GAACACAGGCAGAGACGTCCTGCCGGTCCTGGGGCTGCTGGTCTTCTTTCAGCTGTTCGTTCTCAAACAGCCCATCGCACGTCCCGGCCGGATCATCTTCGGATTCTGCCTGGTCCTGGTCGGCATGGCCTGTTTTTTAGGCGGTCTGGATCTGGCCCTCTTCCCGGTCGGCCGGAGCATGGCCCTGCAACTGGCCAACATGGCCCAAAGCGGATCCGTTTCGAATTGGGCCGATTACGGCTGGATCTACCTCTTTGCCTTTCTGATCGGCTTTTCCACGACCATTGCCGAACCCTCGCTCATCGCCGTGGCCCACAAAGCCCAGGAGGCCTCCAGCGGAGCGGTTTCCTCCCTGGGACTGCGCCTTGCCGTGGCCGTGGGGGTAGCCCTGGGCATCTCCCTGGGGACCTTCCGCATCGTGACCGGCACCCCGCTTTACCTCTATATCCTGGGCGGCTACATCATCGTGGCCATCCAGACCCTGCTGGCCCCCAGGATGATCATCCCCCTGGCCTACGACTCGGGCGGGGTAACCACCTCCACGGTCACCGTCCCTTTGGTCGCGGCCCTCGGCCTGGGGCTCGCCTCCACCGTTCCCGGCCGGAGTCCGGCCCTGGACGGATTCGGACTCATCGCCTTCGCCAGCCTCTTCCCGATCATTTCGGTCTTAGGATATGCCCAGGTAGCCCAGTGGCGGGTCAAAAAACGGGGACAAAAAGATCAAGGCACCTGACTACAGAACTCTTTCCTGTACTCCAAAGTTTGGGTATTTTTTGGACAAATATCAGGGTACGATAAATTCTAAGCACGAAATTCGCAAAAACTGGATGAACCGTAAAAAACAAGAAGAGGACTCTTATGGCGGGTAAGTGTATCGTGGCCACAGTCAAACCGAACCTGACCGACAAGGTCGTTCAGGCGGCCAAAAAGGCCGGGGTGACCATCATCGCAGCCTCGGGAACGGGTTTGCACGAGGCCAAAACGTTTTTCGTCCTCAGCCTGGACATCAGGACCGATGTCATCCTGATCCTGGCCGGGGAAACGGAAGTAGACCCGATTCTCACGGCTATCCAGGAGAGCGGGAGGTTCAGCGAACCCGGAACCGGCATCGCCTTCGTCCTTCCGGTGGAAAGGACCGTGGGCCTGGAAAGTCAGATTTCCGGCAGAGAGGCCTGAAGGGCAAAAGGGCTCTCTTGGCGCAAGAGAGCCCTGCGACCGGTGCGTATTCTTTGCTGAAATTTCCAAAAAGCCGGACCGACCCTCCCCCGCCCCCTCCCTGGCCAGGGAGGGGAGTTTCGGATTCAATGCGGCAGCTGGCGGGCGGACCAAATTTTTCGATTTCAAAAAATCAAACACTTACACGAAGTTTCTTACAAGGCCTGCCAGAGGCAGGGCTGACCGTTACTCTCGTTCCACAAGATCCTGTACTCCCTTGACCGGATAGCCGCCCTCTTTCAAGGCCGTTTTGATTTCCTGCAGGTCGGCTTCCTGATCATCATAGGTCACGACGGCGGTTTCGTTGCTGCTGTTGACCGTAACCTCCTTCACACCTGTCACCCAGTTCAGGATAGACCTTATCCTGGCAGCCGAGCCTCAACTGCTGCAGCCGGGAACAGTCAATCTGACCGTTTTTACCTCGGCCAAACCGTGTTCCGCCGAAACAAACAGGACAAAAAAGCCAACCAGGATCAGACCAAAGATCATTTTCTTCTTTCCCATTTCAACCCTCCAAAACCGGATTGTCCAGTCCGACGAAACAGCGGACAGGACAATCCGGTTGACTCACAATTTTCTTTAATTCAACCGGAGTGTGCTCCGCGGGCTATAGGCTGAACTTCAGCCGGATCCCGGCTACTCATCGAGGAACAGTTCCGTGCTCAGGTACCGCTCCCCGGTGCTGGCCAGGACGGTCACGATGTGCTTCCCAGCGGCCTCCGGGCGAGCCGCGACCTGCAGGCAGGCGGCCACTGCGGCCCCGGAGGAGATGCCGCACA
>CAZUMF010000595.1:0-1995 GCA_964621385.1 uncultured Desulfohalobiaceae bacterium | reverse complement strand
AAGTAGTATCATAACTTACATCAACCGCGTCTTGTGTCAGATTGGGCCTTGGTGGCGATCAATAATTCTTTTTTTTATTTTAAAGGAGGGAGAAGGTATGAAAAAATTCGTTGTGACTGTCTTTGTGTTTATTGCGGCCGGTTTTGTCTTCAGTGGCTGCGCCATGCTCAGTACTCCGCAAGAGGTCGATCAAGCCAAAATGGCCATTGAAAGGGCCAGGTCCGCCGGGGCGGAAGAGAATTGTCCTGAGGAGTTTAATGAGGTTCTGAGCCTCTGGCAGGAAGCCAAGGATCTGTGTCCCTGCAACACCAAAGAAGCCAAGGAGAAGGCCGCTTATGCGAGAAAGCGGGCTGAACGGCTGTGTACAGACTCTGACGGCGACGGTGTCCCGGATGAGAAGGATGTCTGTCCGGATACCCCAAAAGGGGCTTCTGTTGATGATAAAGGCTGTGCAATTGAGGAAGAGCCTGAGGTAGAAAAAGTTGGCGACAGCGACTGGGACGGCGTGAATGATGATTTGGATCGTTGCCCGGACACCCCAAAAGGCGCCAAAGTCGATGATATGGGCTGTTGGGTGATCGGAACCATCTATTTTGATACCGACGAATCTCGGATCAAGCCCCGATATAAAGCGTTGTTGGATGAGTTTGCCAAAGTTCTGGATTGGAATCGGGAGGTGACCCTGACGATTCAGGGATATACGGATAGCGTGGCTTCGGACGAATACAATCAAAAGCTTTCTATGTATCGGGCCAAGGCGGTCAAACAGTATCTCCTCAACCAGGGAATCGGTGCCGACAGGCTGGAAACCAAAGCCTACGGTGAAGAGCGGCCGGCGGCGTCCAATCTGGATCCGGAGACCCGGGCCTTGAACCGGCGGGTTGAACTGCATCCTAACTGGTAAAATCAAACTGCCCTGATTGAACGATCAGAGCATTTTCCAAAAAAGGCTGTCCCGGTCTTCCGGGGCAGCCTTTTTTAATCAAAGGCAGCCAGACGGGTCTCGTCCCGGAGGTGGGCCCGAATTTCTCCCAGATGCCGGAGGTTGGTCCGGTTCGTGGACAGCGGCGGCAGGGCGTCAAAGTTGAAGAAGTCCACGGCCTGGGTTTCAAGGCTTGTCCGCGCTTCACCGGAGAGGATTTCGCAGAGGAAGACGACCTTATAGGCGTGGAAAAATTCCAGGGGCCGGCCTCCCCGGTTGGCGTCAAAGACTCCGATGAGCTTGGTGGGACGAACCACGAAACCGCTTTCCTCAAAAAATTCTCTGGCCACCATGGCCGATGGGGCTTCCCCGACATCAGCCCACCCCCCCGGAAGGCACCAGTGCTGATCCGATCGTTCCTGAACGAGCAGGATTTGGTCCTGCCTGACGGCTGCGCCCCGAACATCGATTTTTGCCGTGGCATATCCGGGCTGTGCGGAAAAGCTCTGCAAAAAATCGCCTTGGTCGAGTCCGGAATTCAGGTCTGCCATTTCCGTGGCGATTTCCTGAAGCCGTTTGAAATTGGCTGTTTGATGTTCGTTGCTGCTGAAGGTCAGACCGATCTGGCTCAGGGCCTGAATTTCTCTGGCCCATTCCAGCCATTTGGGGACGCAGGCATGAGTCATGGCACACTCTCACGTTCAAAAAGGAAACAGAGGTACAATTCTAGTGACTGTGGAACATATAGGCTTTTGTGGGCCGTGTCAATAGAGGGGCTGAAAAAACAACCGGCTTGCAGCAGCTTATCTCAGACGTAGTAAAGAGATTGCGACGTTGAATCTTAACAATTTGAAATAATGAACAATGCTCGGAATGTTGTTCAAATTGGACATTCAATTGGGTTCAGGTGTCGGGCGTCTGGAAAGGCAAGCTCCGCAAACTCGTATGAAAATGCAAACCAATGAATCACAGTTCCAAGCATTGATCAAACCGGCTGGTCCGCACAGCCAGAGGCAGGGCTCGTATGAAACTTCATGCTGAAACCACGAACCGGTCACAGAGCTCTCTTTCGC
>CAZUMF010000594.1:0-1999 GCA_964621385.1 uncultured Desulfohalobiaceae bacterium | reverse complement strand
TCATCCAATGAACCCGGCCAGGCAAAAAGAGGAATAGGCCACAAATAGCAATTTATTCCTTAAAAAGGATGCGATTTTACATCGCAGCCTTAAATTTTCCGATGACCTTGAACCCGATCAATCGTTTTCCAAAGCAACGACGGTATCGGCATTAGTTCTCGGTCTTCCCAGAAATTCCAGGTTCCTTCCTGCATGTCACCGGATACACTGGGTTACAATTACCGTATTTCCTGGCGCATGAAGATCGCGAAGGCCGCCCCAAAACAAATGGTGGTCAGGGCAATCAGTGAAATGATGTAGGGCGGCACGATGAGAATGCTTTGTCCCATCTACAATTTTGAAAATTTTGACAAAGGGCGGGTGAGCTCAGGGCTTATAGCCTGCAGGCCGCGGCCAGCTTAAGATACATTCGCGAATAGCGTCGCCGGATATCCTCCGGGTCCAGCCCGTATGCTTCCAGGGAGTAGAGGTGAGAGCTGCGATACGAAGCGGCTGCCTGTGTTTCTTCACGCAAGAGTGCCGTATATCGATCCGACAGGGAAAAATGAAATCGATGGTAGAGTCTGCGCACACAGTCCTGCAGGTCCGAGCGCATTGCATCCATTTTCACGACCACGCATTGGTGTTTCGGCATGTGCGCGGTCATCTCGACAAGATGGGCAAAATAATAATCCATAAGCTCCAGCCATTGACTTTCGAAAAGCTCGAATCCGAAATCATTGCCGAACAGGCGCCAGCTGCCTTCCATGGCACTGATCTGAGAGGCCAGGGCCTCTTGCGGGGAACGTATACAGATCACGAATCGAGCCTCGGGGAAGGCAGTGTGCAGGCTTTTCAGCATTGGGGTGAAGGATACGTTTTTTGAGAGCAGGATTCGATGCGAGCCGAACACATACAGATGCCGCTGCAGCATGGCCTTGTAAAATTTTATGATTCTCCTGCGTTCCCTTGGCCTCAATGTTTCATCGAAGCGGGCCAGATTTTGGATTTCCGGTGCAAAGGGAAAGGGTACGATCAATAAAAAGCAGGCCAGAACCGGTGTCAGCAGCAGAAAATCCTCCTCCGGCTCCGTGAGGGACAGGCGATGGACTTTGTCAAAGGAGGGTCTCAGCCGGCTTGAAATCAGGGTCGCCAGACCACGGATCGGGCTGGCGAAAAATCCGTCGATCCGCGCCGCTCCCAGAAAAATCAGCTTTTCGCAGATGGCCGGAGCAAAGATCAGTTCCCAAAGCCTCAAGGTGGTGAACCGCTCCCTGTCCCGGGCGAGGACGCGATGGAGGAAGGTGGTGCCGCTTCTGGGAATGCCCACGACGAAGACCGCACTTTCCGGACGCACCCGGCGGTAGCCGGGGAAAAGGACTTCGTCCAGCAGAAAGGCGCTCCAGTGCAGGGCTTGGAAAAGGGCAAAGATTGGCAGAAACACGAGCATGCTGCACAGCCGGCGCAAGGACGGCGGGCGCCGATAGGGTTTGGGAGGCCAAAAGGTCCGTCCGGCCAAGCTGAAAAATGTTCCGGCGGCCCGGCCCAGTTCCGAAAGGGAAACCGCTGATTTTTCGCCCGGAGGCAGGTCATTGAGGTCCTGCCCAGGGGGGTCCTGCCCAAGCGGGTGCACCATCTCGGGCTCTTTTCCGTTCACCGCTAGATTGTTGTCCGGGAGATAGCGTCGGCTCGTCCGCCAGATCAGAATCAGCAGGCCCAATCCTGCCGCGGCTGTGGCCAGGGTGAGAGGGGAGCGGGATACCAGCCAGGTGAGGACCCCATGCCCAAGCAGAACAGAAAGGATGGTCGTGGGCAGCATCCCGATCATGGTGCCGAAGAGATAGTCGGAAAGTCCGATCCGGCTCAAGCCCAGCATCCAGTTGACAGGCGGGAAGAGGTAGAAGGCCAGCCGCAGGAGGATAATTGATCGCAGGCCGGTTGTTTCAAGACTCCGGTTGAACCGTCTGAGACGCGCCGGGATATGGGCCGCACAGAAATCCCGGGCCAGGTAACGGCTGAG
>CAZUMF010000593.1:0-2001 GCA_964621385.1 uncultured Desulfohalobiaceae bacterium | reverse complement strand
GGCCAGGCTCGCCGGATTTTTGATGGTAAGAAATTTTGTCCAGGATAAATTCAGAACAGCCTACAGGCAGGCGAAGAGCAATGTCAACCCGTTAATAAACCTGAAAAATAACAGCCTCCTTTGGTGACTTTCGTCTTTCACCAAGAATTTCGTCGTGACTCGTCATTATTCAAGCCGAGTCCAGTTTAAAAAAAATCATTGAAGGAGCCCGGGGCTATGCCGAAAATCTGGGGTTCAAGCCGCATCGTGACTACTATTCCGCCAAGGATCTGCTCAAAGGAATCAACATGAACGACTGCCCTGTCAGCTATACCTTTGGAAAGGACGGCAAACCTTTCTATGTGCGGGGGCCCAATGAAACACTCGGACAGGCCCAGCAAATTGTTCATCAACTGCAAGACAAGTGCGGAGAGGATGGATAGCAAAAGAGCACTGTTTTCCACATCCAAAAGTTCACATGTTTCGGCTTGACAAAATGCTCGTTTTCATTGAAGATACGGATCACAAGACGCCTCCCTGTTTCTCGAAAATCCCGGACAAACTCGGGCTTGCGTACCTGCAGGCCGTTTCACAACAACGAATCGATCCCTGAAGGCCGGCCGTTCTGATGGAGAAAGCCCGGGGCGGCCGCTGTATACAAGCACCTGAAAAAAAAGGGTTATACCATGAACGAAGAATTTGAATCCAATGCCTCCGGTCCCCCTCCCCCCCAGTTCCGGCTGGAAGATCTGGATATGAACAAAATCTACCGTCTGCTGAAAATCGGCCTCGGCCTTTTGGCCCTGATCCTGCTCTGGATGGCCATCAGTTGGGGGCATACCTTTTATACGGACTGGCTCTGGTACAAGAGCCTGGATTTTGAATCAGTCCTGATCACCATCGTCAGCAGCAAACTTGTTTTGTTCTTTCTCGCAGCGGGTCTGTTCGCGATTCTGGCCCTTCCCAATCTGTTCCTGGCCCGCAGGCACACCGCCGGGTTGCAGCCGGTGAACCCCAATGTGCCGCCCAATCTCTATCATACCGCAACGAAATTGCTCGGCTGGGTGGCTGCCGGGGTCCTGCTGCTCGCCGCCCTGTACCTGGGCGCCATGATGGCTTCGGAATGGGAAACCATGCTCCGCTATCTGAAGCAGGTGCCTTTCGGGGAACAGGACCCTGTTTTTCAGAAGGATTTTGCCTTTTACATCTTCACGGTCCCGGTTCTGGAGTTCATCAAGACCTGGCTTTTGAGCGCGATCATCGCCACCATGGTCGTGGTGGGCGGTCTCTATTATATGAGCACCACCCTGCGGGGCGAACTCTTTTCACTGACCGGAAAGGTATTCAATCATCTGGCCGCTCTCGGGGCAGGCGCCCTGCTGGTGATCGCCTTCGGCCACTGGCTGAGCCGTTACGAACTCTTGTATTCCTCCCTGGGCACAGTCTATGGCGTGGGATACACCGATTCCGTGATCATGCTTCCCGGTTATTTTATTTTGACCATTGTCGCCGTGATCGCGGCCGTGATGATGATTGTCGGGGCTTTTTCCGAAAAACGGAAGCTCATCATCTGGCCCGTAGCAATTTGGCTGGGCCTGAATGTCCTTGTGACCTTCGTGGCCCCCGGGTTGTTCCAGCGCCTGATGGTGGAGCCGAGCGAGCTGGCCAGGGAAAAGGAATACCTGCGGGACAACATCCAGCACACCCGCAACGCCTTTGGGCTGGAACAGCTGGTCTCCAAAGACCACCCGGCCAGGGGAACCCAGGATCGGGACACCATTGAAGCCAATCAAGGCACGATCCAGAATGTCAGGCTCTGGGATGAAGGTCCGCTGCTCCAGAGCTACAACCAGATCCAGTTTTTCCGGCTCTATTACGATTTTCTCCAGGTGCACACCGACCGCTACACTGTTGACGGGGAACTCAGGCAGATCATGCTGGCCACCCGGGAACTCTCTGCGGACAAACTGCCCGAAGAGGCCCAGCGCTGGGTGAACCGGCACCTGCAGTTCACCCACGGCT
>CAZUMF010000592.1:0-2013 GCA_964621385.1 uncultured Desulfohalobiaceae bacterium | reverse complement strand
CGGCCATGATGGCCAGGCCGAAGAATATGATGGGCCAGGCAAAAGGCGAGAGAAGGTGTCTGAACATGCGGTCGTGGTTCATAATCTGGGATTTCCGTTCTGTCAGGCTTTCGCCCCCGGACTCCTTGAACCGAGTTTGATCGATTCATACGATCCGACTATGGCACACACAATATGCCATGATATTCATAGGCCCAGCAAGAGCTTGGCCGTGGTGAAATAGATCAACAATCCCGTGATATCAACGATCGTGGTCAGGGCCGGGCTGGCCACCACGGCCGGGTCCCACTTCATCCTGGCCGCGCCCAGGGGGAGCAGTGAGCCGATCAGAGTCGAGACGATCACCTGCAAACCCAGGGCAATTGAAATGGCCAAGGCGATACGGGCCAAGGGAAAAGCATCCGGGGTGCTCGATCCCTCGCCAAAAAGAAAAACCCGTCCAAAAGCTATGGCGCCGAGCAGTAAGGCCAGGAGAATGGCTACCCTGAATTCCTTGGTCAGGATGCGGAAGATGTCTTTGGTTGAAACTTCCTTGAGGGCCAGGGCACGAACCACCAGTGTAGCGGCCTGGCTGCCCGTATTGCCGCCTGTATCGGCCAGCATGGGCATAAACGCCGCCAAGACCGTAAACTGTATCAGCAAGCCCTCAAAGCTCTGAACAATAAAACCGGAAACCAGCCCCAGGATGGCCAGCATGATTACCCACGGATAGCGGTTCTTGAAATGACCCCAGACAGAGGTTTTCATATATACTGCATCCTCGTGCGTTCCGGCAATTGCCATGAATTTCTCCATGTCCTCGGTGTGTTCCTGGGTGATGATGTCCATGGCGTCGTCGTGGGTGATGATACCGACCAACGCGTCGCTTCCATTAAGCACCGGCAATGCGAGCAGGTCGTATTTTTGAATTGTGCGGGCCGCCTCTTCCTGATCATCCTCGACCCGGGCATGGATGACGTCCCGGTGCATGATGTCGACGACATGCGCCTCGCGACGGGCTAAAATCAGATCCTTCAAAGACACAAAACCAAGGAGCTGCCGGCTTTCGTTCACCACATAGGCGTAATAAATCGTTTCCCGGTCCGGCGCGACTTCTCGCAGACGTTCGATGGACTGCGAGGCGGTCAATGCGGGGGACAACGTAGCATAGTCCGAGGTCATGACTGCACCGGCGGTTCCCTCCTCGTACGCTGAAAGACGGCGGATGTCTTCTCGCTCGGCCTGGGCCAGGGCCGGGAGGACGGATTCTCGAAGATCTTCCGGCAGCCTTTTGAAAAGGTCGGCCCGGTCATCCGGAGACATGCCGGCCAGCAGGCGGGCCATCTCCACACGGCGAAGGGAGGCGACGATTTCCACCTGGAGGTCTTCATCCAGGTGGCTATAGATCTCGGAACGAAGCGGTGTGTCCGCATGCCGGAGCACCGTCCAGGCCTCCTGACTGGGGAGAGCGGCTATCCACTCTGCAATGATGGCGGGGTGTCCGGATTCGCAGACCTCTCGCAGGGATTTGGAATCCCCGGCTGCGATCATCTCTTGCAGCTCGGGGACGATGAGCGGATTCTTGTTGTTCATGGTTCTCCTCCGTTTTGGCCGCGCGAGGGATGTCCACGCGGCCGGAGGCGAACCGGGCCTATTTTTGGATAAAGCGCTGGCGGTTCACATCACGGGTCGCGAAGAACAAACATCGCGGTCCAGGTTCTTCTGATATTTCGTGGGTCAGCTTCTGGCAACTCTGACTGCCATCCGAGTCGCTCATCGCGAGTCTCCTGTGTTTTGGCTGCATGAATAGTACGTTCTGTGCGTCACAACACGTTAGGTTACTCAATGCCGATTGAAAATGCAAGCCGGTTTTCCTACCCTTAAGCAGGGAATTCTCTTGACCAATTTTCTATGGGCGGTATAATCATTCATAACGAGCATAAAACTCAATTTGTAACGAGGGTGAGTATACACGAGGATTAGAATATGCCAGACAATTTTGAATCAGATGGGACCCGGCCCAATCAACCCCAG
>CAZUMF010000591.1:0-2019 GCA_964621385.1 uncultured Desulfohalobiaceae bacterium | reverse complement strand
ATCTGGGGCTGGCCGCGGAAAGCCCGGACCAGGCCCTGGAGGAGGACGAGCTGCTCCGGGGCGAGGTTGGTGTACTGCGAACTCTGGGGGTGCCAGATCTTGGCCTCGATTCTTCCGGACTTGTCCTGGAGCTTCAAGTTCCAGTAGGGACCGTTTTTGGATTCCGCCTGCCTGGCCTCAGCCAGGACGAAGAGGTCCTCCACGGTCCGGCCCTCTTCAAAGTCGGTTATAAAGCTTGTTTTCTGCATCATCCACGTTCCTTGGTCCTTTGGAGGACAATCGAAAAAGCCGGGGCCGGGACCCTTGAAAATCGAGGCAAAATCGGAAATACTGTGGTGTACTTCATGTTCAGACCTCGTACCGACATTACGCCGTTGAACATTGACACTCTAAAATAATGAACAATGTCTGGAATATTCTTAAAATTGGACATTTTTTTGGTTTCTGGTGTCAGGCAAAAAAAGATAATGCTATATCAATGCGTTAAAACCTGACACCTGAAACCTGAAACCTCAAAAAGAGGCAAGAAATATCACAAGCTGTCCAAACAATCCTTCAAATTTACGCGTCCTGTAAAGAGCTCTAATGTCATGGCCTTCTGCAGCAATCTTCAATCTTCAATTTTCGCTCTTCAATGCCCATGCCAATGCGTATTATGCTCACCAATGACGACGGGATCCATGCCCCGGGACTGCGGGTGCTGGACCGGGCCTTTCAACGGGCCGGACATGAGGTCTTTGTGGTGGCGCCGCTGACCGAGCAGTCGGCGGTGGGCCATGCCGTGACCCTGAGTCTGCCCCTGCGGATCAAACAGATCCAGGACGAGGCGTTTCACGGCTTCGGGATATCCGGCACCCCGGTGGATTGCGTCAAGATCGGCCTGAACGCCATCCTGGACCCGGGACCGGATCTCGTGGTCTCCGGCATCAACAGCGGGGCCAATGTGGGCGTGGACATCCTCTATTCCGGGACCGTGGCCGCGGCCACCGAGGCCGCCCTGGCCGGGATTCCGGCCCTGGCGGTCTCCATCGATGATTTTCACCCCGTTGATCTAAAAGCCCATGCCGAGTGTGTAACCCGGTTCCTGGAGCGGATCGATCCGGAGTCCTGTCCGCCGAAACGGGTCTTGAACCTCAATTTTCCCGGCGGGTCTCTGGAGGGAGTCAGGGGCCTCAAGCTCTGCCTCCAGACTCAGTCTGTGTACGACGACCGCTATGAGCAGCGAACAGATCCCCGGGGGAATGCCTATTACTGGCTCAGCGGGGAGATCCCCCCGGAGGACCTTGAACCGGGCACCGACCGGGATCTCCTGTCCCAGGGCTACGCCACCCTGACCCCCCTGCGGTTTGATTTTTCCGACCGGGAGCTCATTGCCGGTCTTGAAGAGACCTGGAATCCAGACCTTTTTTCGCACAGGGCGTGAACCGTCACTCCGTGCCGAGCCCCAGGCCGGCGATGATCTGCCGGGCGGTTTCCCGGACATAGGCTGGTGAATCCGTGTCTTCCGGCGAACCGGCTATGCTCCGGGGTGCGTTGATCAGCTCTTGCCTGGCCCTGATCCGGTAGTCTTCAGGAAAGCGGTCCTCGAAATACATGCTCTGAAAATTCTGGAATTTCAGGCTGTGGGCGGTTGAGGCCAGGACCGCCAAAGTCCTGCCGTCGATCAACCCCAAATCCCTGGCAGCCTGCAGTCCGGCCAGGCACTCCCCGCCCTGGGTGCAGGCGATATGGCCAAAGCGGTTGGCCAGGAGGGTGCTGTCCATGATGGCCTGTTCCGTGACCCGGACCACCTGGAAGCCCTGGTCTCCGGCCAGGTCCTTGTAGGCTCTGGCCAGGGCCCGCACCCGGGGGAAGGAGACCGGATTCCCGATCATGGCGGCCTGGGCTGCGCTGGCCTGGACCTGGACCGGGGCGTAGCGCCGGCTGGCCTCGGGCTGGTCATAATAGCGGACCACCGGATCGGCATGGGCGGGCTGCACGCCGATGACGGCGGGCAGCCGGTCGATGATCCCCAGGCGC
>CAZUMF010000590.1:0-2020 GCA_964621385.1 uncultured Desulfohalobiaceae bacterium | reverse complement strand
GTAAAGCGGCATTTAACTGGGCGAGCAATGACGGGTTACGGCGACAGTATGCCGGTAAAACAAAGTTTCTTCATTGATCAAACCGGCAGCGAATGAATTGAGCATCAGCGTAGTGGCAAATTTTTGTATTTGCAATTATTTTTAATAGATAGATGTCAGCTTTGCCGGAGGCAAAGCTGACATCTGAGGGCAGGGATTCTGTGACTCAGTCGAGCTGGGCCAGCAGCGTGTCCTTGATGCTCTGAATATCCCCGGAACCGTCGAGTTCAATGTATCGTGTCTTTCCCTGCGCCGCCAGGTCCTTGAAAAAGTAAGCAGCTGCCAGAGTCCCGGTTTCCGTATCGTAATAGATGTCGTGCCGCTTGTTGATGGCCTCCTCGTCCTGGTCGTCGGCCCGGGTTTTGAGGTCCCCTCCGCAGACACGGCAGGTGTCCCCGTCGGGTTTGATGGCCTCGATGTAGATATTGTTGGGATGATTCGGGTCGTTGACACAAAGCCGCCGGCCCATGATCCGTTTTTTTGCGACTTCCCGGTCCAGCATGATCTCGATGACGAAGTTCAATTCCATCCCTTCTGCCTGCAGGGCCTCCCATAATTTTCTGGCCTGGACGATATTCCGGGGAAATCCGTCCAGGAGCCAGCCGTTTTTCCCTTTGTCCTTCAAGGTCTCGAGGACCATGGGGATGGTGATATCATCCGGCACGAGATCGCCGCGGTCGATGTATGCTTTGGCCTGCTTGCCCAGTTCCGTCCCCTGTCCGATGTGCTCCCTGAAAATCGCACCGGATTCGATATGGGCCAGATTGTATTTGTCCTTGGCCAGAGAGCCCTGGGTTCCTTTGCCGCTTCCATTGGGTCCGAAAATGAGGATGTTCATAAAGCAAAAAACCTCCATATGAAAAATTTCACAAAGTTGTATCCTTGACGGTTTGGCTTGTCAATTGAAAAGGCTCCGATTTTTATGAATAGTTCCTATAGGCTTTAAGAAAATAATTTTAGGATTTTATTGCTGTAAACACTTGATTTTTTTTAATTCAGCAATAGTATATCTTCAATCTTATTTCTTCAATTCTCTATGCCCCGGATCGATCAATCCAGATGATTCCGGCCTGACGGCCGATATCCCGGTCCCGGCGGTACGAGTAAAAGAGCTCCGGCAGGGAATAGGTGCAGAGATCCAGGCCGAAGACATGCTCCCGGAGCAGTCCGGCCCGAAGGAGCTGATCTCGGGTCAGACTCCACAGATCCACGGTCTGATGCTCGGCCTTGAAATACGGCAGAAAATCAGATCCCCATTCGCGGGAAAAATGAACAAATTCGCTCCTGGCCGGACTCAGGCTCGGCCCGCGCACAGCTACCAGTTCATGCGGACTGAGGCCGAAATGGGTACAGAATTCCTTCACCCACTGCAGCAGGACCTCGTTTCGGTTGCCCCGCCACCCGACGTGCAGGGCTGCGATGCAGCGTCCGGAGCGATCGCTCATCAGGATCGGCTGACAGTCAGCCGTGCGAATGACCAGAGCCAGACTGGTGCGGCCCGTGGCCAGGGCGTCGGCTTTTTCCCGGCCGGTCTCAGGGCTATGTTCTACAAACAGCAGGGTGCTGCCGTGGACCTGGTGCACGGTTTGTCTGCTTTGAATATGGTTGCGGTCCTGCAGGTCCTGGAGATCTGCGTCAAGGGCCGCCTGGAAGGCGTCCGCCGTCTGTTGCCGGGAGGCCCGGGCAGAAACAGCGCGGGTGGTGAAGGCGCATCCGATGTGCGGCAGACCCGGAAACTTGAAATCAATGCATCGGCAATGACTGGTCATAGCGAAGAGACCCTGCAGGAGGCTCGGCAAGGAGATTGTGCTTGTCTTTGGATGCCCTGTCTCCTATCTTCAGGACATCGACACTGTCAAGAGCCTTATCCGGCCTTGCTTACAGCAAGAGGGCAAGACGGAACAGGAAAACACGGTCTATAAGTATTTCAGAGCTCTTTACAGGAAGCGTAAATTTGAAAGATCTTTTGGACATTTTGTGA
>CAZUMF010000589.1:0-2028 GCA_964621385.1 uncultured Desulfohalobiaceae bacterium | reverse complement strand
TCCGCTCAAATGACGGAAGCGACAAGGACCCGCTCGGCAACTGGTGAGTTCAATGGCAAAATCGCTGGACCGAGGGCCGCCACCGGGAAAAGCCCGCAAGCCGGGCCAGGACATCACAGCCAACGACCCCCATGCAGCCAGCATGGTGGACTCCATGTCGGTCAATATTGTCGGGACCGGCCTCACGCCCAGAACCGCCTGAACATCAAAGTCCTGGGCTGATCCGAAGAGCAGGGAAAAGACTTTCAGGAACAGGCCGAATGGGCTTTCCAGCTCTGGACCCAGGAAGCGGACGCGCGGGGCCGCCTGCCCTTCTGGGGTCTGCAGTACCGTTCCATGCTCTCTATGCTCATCAACGGCGAGTTCTTCCAACTTCCCCTGATGCTCGATGATCCCTACCGGCGCTTTTCCCTGACCCTACAAAGCCTGGAGCCGCTCCGAGTGGTCACGCCTTCAGATCTGAGCCAAGACCCTTCCACCAGAGACGGGATTGTTTTGAAAGCCCCAGAACTCCGAACGTCTTCTTGATAGACAACCGAACGGAGCATCTGGTTGTGCCTGGATCATACAATTCCCTGTCCTCAAGTCATTTCGCCGTATCCAGGCCAGGATTACCATTGACTCCACGGCCCAATTCGGATAGTTCGAAGTGGTTTTCGGTTTATGTCGTAAGAAAGAAATGCATGGGAAAAGTACATATTGGCCACAATACACCAGCTCAACTGTGAGAGCGATTTCGCTAAATGATGGAAATTTTTTCACTGTAAATGATGGAAAAGTATTACGGCAATGACAGCCGGTTAATGTTTTGATTTTTATTGATTTTTGGTTCATTTTTGCTGTTTGATCAGCTTGCAAGCCTTTTGTACCGTGTGGTTGGCATATTTGACTGCATTTGCTTTTTTTCTTTTTTGAGCACTTGCGATCAGTTTATCAGTAACTTTATCAGGACTCAAGCCGGCTCTGAGCATTCCCAAAACCCACCCCCACTCCCGACCGCTGTCCGATGTATCGTAAAGCCCCGTATGGGTGTTTTTTGAAGCACAAAACCCCCCTGAAGGGGGGAGAGAAGGAGAGGTTTCCAGGCTTGGCGACCAAGGTTGTCTCTCTGATGTGCCAACGAGATTAACCCAGCACTTTCTTTTTTGACTTTGAAATCCGCAGAGGCGGCCCAAGTGATCACCGGATATGCTGCCAGGATCTGTCAGGCCCAGGTCTTTGATCTGAACCTGGGCCTGCTTTCGTTGCTCAGTGGAGAGGTTTTTGTCCACTTTCAACCAGATCTGGGTATTGCCGGGATGGGTTTCGACGACGCAGCTGGCGTATTCTTTACAGATGGTTTGTGCCGTGCTGCTGGAGATATCATCAAGAAAGATCACCTGATGACATCCGTTTTTGTGCGGACGAAAGAAGATATCCGAGCCCTTTGCGTTTTTATATTTCAGCCAGCCTATGAGCCTGGATATGATCTGATCGGCACTCACGGCCTCATGCTGGGTCAACCAGATCCACTTCCCGGATTTATAGTTTTCACCTCGTGTCTGGGGTGAGCGGACATGGATGTCGAAGCAATTCACTCCCTGCCGGGAAAACCAGAGCAGAAAGGTGCGTACCTGGTCGATGGGTTTCATGGTTTTTTCTTTTTGGGGGCTTTCTTGGGATGAAAGGCCTCAAAGAACAGTTTTTCATCGATCTGATCTGCTTCTCGGCGTACGGCCAAGGCCAAGAGTTCATTGGCCATGTTCATCAAGATGCGATAGTTGCCGGCTGAATGCTCAGACAGGGTGTTTTGGACTGCTGTATTCATCAACCTTGGGTTGCCGGCCTTTTCCAGTAGGTGAGCCAAACACTCACGCATCTGCTCGACAGATCCGGGTTCGGTACGCAGACGTGTTCGAACCCGACTGGCAATGGGCAAGAGATCCGGGTGATGGAGTCGATCCGTGAGACGGCTGTCTCCTGCAAGGATGACTGAGAGGATCGAGCGGGAATCCAGATTGGTACTGGTGAGCATGCGCAGTTCACAAA
>CAZUMF010000588.1:0-2036 GCA_964621385.1 uncultured Desulfohalobiaceae bacterium | reverse complement strand
GAGCTGATCGCTCGCGTCGTTGAGAAAAACAAAAGGCTGCGGTTCACACCGCAGCTTTTTTTTTGTTCATCCAAAGAAACGTGAATTTACGCCAGAGTGCGAAAGCCTTCGGCCAGGTCTTCCAAGGCGGCGTCGTTCAAAATGGTGATGGACCGGCGCTCCACCGTGATGATGGCCTCGTCGCTCATGCGCTTGAAGACCCTGGAGAGGGTCTCCTGGCTGGTTCCCAGGATTTTGGCCAGGGTCCCCTTGGAGACGTCCAGGTGCACGGTCTCCTGGCCGCCGCTTTCATCCTGGAGGTGCGTGAGATAAGTGGCCAGACGGCTGGGGAGCTCTTTCAGGGTCAGGTCTTCGATGGTGCTGGTGAACTCCCGCAGGCGACGGGACAATACCGCGAGCATGTTCATGGCCAGGGACGGGTCCCGGGCAAAGAGGTCCCGCAGTTGATTCCTGGGGAAAAAGAGCAGCTCGCAGTCCTCGTAGGACTCGGCATGGGCCGGAAAGGTGGTTCCGGCAAAGACGGGCACTTCCCCGACCGGATGGCCCTGGCTGAAGATGTGCAGGATCTGTTCCTTGCCATCGGGGGAGAGCTTGTAGACCTTGACCTTGCCGGACTGGACCACGTAGAACCCTTCGGCCTTTTCATCCTGGCTGAAGATGGGCTGCCCTTTGCGGTAGGACTTGTGGATGCAGATCGGCTCGATTTCCCGGAGCTGTTCCTCCCCAAGCCCCTGAAACAGGGGAATGTCATTCCAGGCAATGGTTTTTGGCATCAGACAGGCTCCTTTGCACAACGTTCAGACCAGATTGAAGTCCTCCACTCGGGATGCAGGGAAAGCAGCTTCTCGGGGATCTGAGTCAGCACCCTGAAATCCTGTTTGCAAATCTGATGGAAACGGCCGCGGTCTTGATTGGGCTAGGAATCGTCCGTCCTGCAGGAGCGCTGATAAAATGATCTGACATCCTGGTAGAGCTGTTCCCGGGGCTGTTGCCGGAGATAGATCATATGGCCGGCCGGATAGCGGACGAGTTCAAGGTTTTTTCTGATGCGGGGGTCCAGATGCATCTGATTGACGGTATACTGCGTGGCAAAATACGGGGTGGCCAGGTCAAACAGGCCGCAGGCCAGAAAGACCTTGAGAGCGGGGTTGATGCTCATGGCCTGTTTCAGGTTGTCGGCTGCGTTGACATAGCCCTGCCCCAGGGCATCCTTTTGCAAGGCCTGACACCAGTTCCAGCGGCGTCCGACCCGGGGATTGAGGAATTCGTAGACCCGCTCTGATTCGTATTGCAGGTCCTGGCGGATATAGGCGTTGGCAGCGCTGGAAAAAGGACCGAACAAGGGACGCAGGGACGGGTCGTATTCTGGAAAGGGCGACTCCGGGGCGGGATCGAGCCCGGTAACGCCCGTATCCATGCGCCCGATGAGCAGGGTTTGCTCGCGGAGGAGTTCCTTGCGCAGCAGCCAGGGACTGATCCGGCCCCGGCAGCGCTGAATCAGTTGCGGCTTGAGCCCGGTATACTCCGCAGTCCGGGCATAGAGCCGTTCAGCCTCCCGGGCAGACAGGTCGTCGCCCTGGAACAGGCCCTGCAGGTAGTCGCCTCGGGCGAAATCCTCCACCGTGTGCAGCAAATCAGACAGCGACTGATTCTCCTGGGCGTTGCCCCGGGCGTGCAGGGCAGCGCTGGCGGCATAACTGGGCAGGAAGAGGGCGTAGGGCAGGATATGGCCGTTGTGGACGTCCAGGGTGGCGTAGTCCAGAGCCGGGGAGATGAGAACGATGCCGTTGAGCCGGATGCCGTAGGTTTCATCCAGGTGGGTGCTCAGGGCCGCGGCCCGGGTGCTGCCGTAACTCTCGCCCACCAGATACTTGGGTGAGAGCCAGCGCTTCTGCCGCGTGAGGTAGAGGCGGATACATTTCCCCACCGAGCGGATATCTTCTTCGAGGCCCCAGAAGCTTTTGGCCTTCTCCTGTTCCTGACTTCGGCTGTAGCCGGTGCCCACCGGGTCGATGAACACCAGATCGCTGAAGCGA
>CAZUMF010000587.1:0-2039 GCA_964621385.1 uncultured Desulfohalobiaceae bacterium | reverse complement strand
GGAATTGGCAGACGCACTGGACTTAGGATCCAGCGGTATATCCGTGGGAGTTCGAGTCTCCCCTCTCGCACCATCCTTACAAACCATTCGGACTGTAGCTCGGCTTGGAGCTGATCAGGAGCTTACCGCGATGTTTCTCCATGCCTTTGATCATCACTGAGATACTCAGGGCACAGAAGAGGATGCTCCGGCAGGGCCTAGTTCCTAGTTGCGCTCCTTGCCGGAAAACTGCTTCAGATACTCTTGCTGGGCCTGGTCTGAGCCGACCAGGAAGAGTTCGTCCTTTGGCTGAAAGACATAGGACGGTTCCGGGTTGATGTGCCTGGCGCCCCTGGAATTGACCGCCACCAGGTTACACCCGGTCAGTTTTCTGATCCGGCACTCGGACAGGGACTTACCCGCAAACTGTAAAGGGGCCGTCTTGCGGAACAGGTTGAGGCCTTCGGCCAGTACCTGAAGGTCATTGGGCTTTAAGAGGTTAAAAATCGTACTCGCTCCGATGGAGGCGTAGGACATGACCTGGTCCGCTCCGGCGCTGTAGAGTTTGTAGACGTTCCGCTGAGTATTGGCCCGGCTGATGATCTGGATATCGGGGCGTAATTTCCGCAGGTAGATGGTCAGATAGATGTTGGTGTGGTCATCATGGGTGGTGATGAGGATCGAGGAAGCAGCCTGGAGCCCGGCCCGATTCAGGGTGTGAATATCGGCTCCGCTTCCCAGGACATAGCGCTCCTCATCCAATACGAGTTTTTTGTTTTTCTCGATAATCCGGCAGGCCAGGCCGTGTTCGTGCAGTGTCTCGGCTGCGGCCCTGCCCACCCTGCCTCCCCCCAGAATCAGGACTGGCTCCTGTGATCTGGGCCGACCTCTGAAAAACCGGTCGTATTTTTCGAGCTGATCCCTGGAGCCGGCCACAAGGAGGACTGTTTTCGTATCCAGCCGGGCCTCCGGTTTCGGGGCGATATACCGCTCCTTCTCCCACAGCCCGATGATATTGAGCCCTGTGGTCTCCCGTAGCCTGCTTTCGGCCAGGGTATTTCCCTGCAGGGGCGTGTGCATGACCGGAGTCTCTGCAATGAGCAGGGAATCGATGGCCCCTACACAATTATCCCTGACGTTGATCCCCAGAGTCTTCCTGGCCAGGGACTGGCCCAGCAGTTTCATGAACTGGAAAACATGTGTGCCCCCGGCAAGCTGCAGGATATCCACCGAATCATCAAGATCGGCATTGGCCACAATCGGGACCTTCTGGGAGACCTCCCGGACCGTGGCCACAATGTTCGTGTTGAGCATGTCCCCGGCATTGGCCACCACCAGGGCCGCCTTGTCCGCCCTGAGGTTACGATACGCCTCCGGGTCTCCGAGATCGCCGACCACGACCCGGTAGTTGAGATCATGGATTTCCAGGGCCCGCTGCAGGTCGCCGACTAAAACGGCGTAGGCGTAATGCAGCTTGGTGAGCCTTTCAGCGACATGCATGGTAAAGGCGTCGAAGCTGGTCAGAATGACATGCCCCTCGGTCTCTTCGGGAAGCCGTCGCGGAGCCCTTGACTTGGCCTGGGCCTCCAGCCAGGGGGCGTAGAAGAACTGGATAAAGGTGAAGGGCAGGATAATCAGCAAAAAGACCATACCGGAAAGCAGGACCAGGATCGAGAACATGCGGCCTATATCACTATGGAAGGTGATATCTCCAAAGCCCAGGGTGGACATCACGGTCAGGGTCCAGTAGATCCCGGTCATCCAGGAGTATCGCTCTCCTTCCAAAAGCATCAGCCAGTGAAAGAGGATTGTGTACAGAGCGACCAGCAGGAGCAGAACCAGGGAAAACTTGATCAGGAATCCGACGTTCCGCTCCCTGGAACTGTTGAAAAAATAGGCGAGCTGGCTGAAGAAGAGTTTCATTGTCTTGGATTGGCTGAACTTATTTTTCGTCAAATCCATCTGTCCGGAACAGCCTCAGCATAAGGGGTCCGGCACATCCGGTCAAGGACCGCACTCTCAAGCCGGTTTTTGGACATATATGAAACGACCGAATAACC
>CAZUMF010000586.1:0-2045 GCA_964621385.1 uncultured Desulfohalobiaceae bacterium | reverse complement strand
CAGGACAGAGGAGGAAGTCAGCACCCGCAGGCTGCAGATCCTCAAGTACAGGGGCGCCAGCCATGAGACCAACAGCTATCCTTTTCTCATCGATAAAAGCGGCTTTTCCATCCTGCCCATCACCTCGGCCGGGCTGGAGCACCATGTTTCCGAGGAGCTGGTCTCCACCGGCATTCCGGATCTCGATGCCATGTTCGGGGGCAAAGGCTTCTACAGGGGCTCCAGTGCGCTGATCAGCGGCACGGCCGGCACCGGGAAATCTTCGCTGGCGGCCAGATTTGCCCAAGCCGCCTGCCGGCGCGGCGAACGCTGCCTCTACTTCTCCTTAGAGGAGGCCGGCCGGCAGATCATCCGGAACATGCGCTCCATCGGCATCGACCGTTTCTTCGATCATGGATACCTGGATCCTGCTGCGCAACATCGAGAGCAACGGCGAGCGCAACCGCCTCCTGTTTCTCGTCAAATCCAGAGGCCTCAAGCACTCCAACCAGGTCAGGGAGTTCGTCCTTTCCGATCAGGGCATCCAGCTGGTGGACATCTGCCTCGGCCCGGACGGGGTGCTGGTCGGCTCGGCCCGGCAGGCCCGGGAGAAGAAGGAGGCCCTTGAAGATAAGCTCCGCAGTCAGGAAATCGAAAGCAGACGGGGCCTGTTCGAACAGAAGCGGGCTGAGGTCGAAGCCAGGATCAAGGCCCTGGAGGCGGAGCTGGCCAGGGAGAGTCAAGAGCTCGAGCTGGCTGAACAGGAGTTCAGACTGGGCCGGGAAATCGGGAAGGCCGCAGAAAGCGAAATGGCCGCGTGCCGTCGTCAGACGGCGACAGCCCGGAATAATGGAGAAAAGAGATGACCTTTTCCAAGGAGAATCAGAACCAGGCCCGGGGTGGACCAGATTCAGAGACCTGGGAGCTGCGCCTTTACGTGGCCGGGCAGACCGCCAAGTCCAGAGAGGCGATCGTGAACCTGAGGCAGTTTTGCGAGGAGCATCTCCGGGGCAGATACTCCATCGAGGTCATCGACCTTCTGGAAAATCCGCAGCTGGCCAGGGACCATCAGATCGTGGCCCTACCTACCCTGGTCCGGAAGCTGCCCACGCCGATCCGCAAGATCATCGGCACCCTGGCCGACGAGGAGCGGGTCCTCGTGGGTCTGGACATCAAATCCGCCGACAACTGAGGACCGAGGTGTCTTCTATGAATGAGTCCGGAAAAAATCAAAAGGCATTTGACAAGGCAGAAGGCGAACAGGAAGGCGGCGGGTACGTACTGCAGCTTTTCATCGCCGGCATGACGCCGCGCTCGCTGAAAGCAATGCAGGAGCTTAAGGAATTCTGCGAGAAACACCTGGCCGGACGCTACGAGATCGAGATCATCGACATCTACAAGAATCCGGAGAAAACCAGGGAAGAGAACTTGGTGGCGGTGCCGGCCCTGATCAAACAGCTGCCGCAGCCCCTGGTCAAATTCATCGGCGATCTCTCCAGGGAGGAGGTCCTGCTCAAGGGAATGGGACTGGTGGCCAAGAAACCCGGGCAGGATAAAGACTCATGAATGACAGCCGAGCCGAACTTCGAGCCGAGAACGAACGTTTGCGCGCCCGTCTGGGCGAGGCCGAACAAACCATCAACGCCCTGCGCCAGGGCGAAGTGGACGCCATCGTCATCTCCGGCCAGGAGGGCGAGCAGGTCTTTACCCTGTCCAGTGCCGACCAGACCTACCGCCTCCTCGTGGAACAGATGAACGAGGCAGCCCTGACCCTGACCGCGGAGGGAATTATCCTCTACTGCAACAACAATTTCGGACGTCTCGTGACCGAGGACTGTGACCGGATCACGGGCCGGTCTGTCTTCGACTTCATCCCTGCCGATCGGCGCCCGGAATTTGAGCAGCTTTTTGGAAAGGGCAGGCAGGCCAAGACCAGGGAAGAGGTCATTTTTACGGGGGCAGACGGGAGGTTCATCCCTACCTATGTCTCCATCAATCCCCTGGAGCTGGGGGCGTCGAGCGTGGTCTCCATGCTGGTCACCGACCTGACCGGACAGAAGATCAAC
>CAZUMF010000585.1:0-2048 GCA_964621385.1 uncultured Desulfohalobiaceae bacterium | reverse complement strand
CATGCAGATCGACCGCGGCCTGATTGACGTCGAGAATGCGGACTTTTTCCAAACACTCGGCCACAAATTCCGGATGGGCATCCAGGTAGGCCTCCATGTCCTCTACACCGGAGCGTTTAAGATCGTCCAGGGCCGCTTTGACCCGGGAAAAATCCTCCTCCCAGAGCGGACCTGGAGAATTGTCAAAGGCGGCCTGATATCGGGAGGCTTGATCCTGAAGTCCTTGTTCGGCCGCAAATATTTTCCGATAATATTTTCTCAGCAGCAGGTAAAACAGCAAAGAGGTGACCAGGATGAAGAGCAAGCCCTTGACTGTTTGTAGATAGGCGGGTGGGAGATCGTTTGACCATAGATAGTGGACCAGGCGGTCGGAGATCAGAATCCAGAGACTGCCCAGAAGGGCATAAATGGCTATTATTTTGAAAGGCCGGGATATTTTCATGAAAGTCATGCTACCATGATGTCAAGAGGTTTTGCAATGAGAAAAAGAGTGAAGGCCTCTGGCTCCTGGAAAGTCATTTGTGTGGATCTGCTTCTCCTGCTCAGTTTCTCTTTGCTGTGCATCGGCATTTTTGCCCCGATCTTAAGAGTGACCAAGAGTGTCTGGTTCATCGAACTGAGCCAGAGCACTTTTTCCCTGTTCAGCGGCATTGCGGGCTTCTTTCAGTCCGGCCAGTATGGGGTGGGCTCTGTCCTGCTGGCCTTCACCATCGTCTTTCCACTGTCAAAGCTGATCGTCCTGGCCCTTTTGTGGTGGAGGGATCTCGGCTCGAGATCCTCCAAGGCGCTCTTTTTCCTGCTCAGACACATCGGCCACTTTTCCATGGTCGATGTCTTTGTGGTGGCTGTGATCGTGGTCATAGTCAGGATGAACGCCCTGGCCGAAGCCAGGGCCTTGTGGGGCTTGTATGTGTTCACCCTGCATGTGCTCGCCAGCATTCTCCTGAGCATTGCCCTGGAGAGGCTGAGCCGGGAGAGTGTCGATAACCGTTCATCTTTTTCTTAAAAAATTCAGGTAAATAGGTTCGATTTGGAAAATTTTTGACGTAGCTCCAAAAATACCGTACATTTTTGAACTTCAAGAAACTTTGCTTGCCTTTACACCGCCCGCATGGACTGCAAAGTCCCCGCAATGGTCTCAATGCCTTCCCTTTGATATGCTTTAATCGATATTGAGCTAAGAACGTGCTAGGAGCGAAGAACCTTGAACGAACACGCCCATCCAGCCTCATCTGAAAACACCCCCTGGTTCCTCGTCCTGCTATTGATCGGGTCCGGAGTGGCGGCCTCCTTTCAGGTGGGCAAGGCTCCGCCGGTTCTGACCGCCATGCGCCACGAGCTGGGAATGAGTCTCTTCCTTTCCGGCTGGATCCTGTCCGCTTTCAATATCATCGGACTAACCCTGGGTTCTGCTTCCGGGGCGGCCTCAGACGGTCTCGGGCATCGCCGGGTCCTTGTCCTGGGTCTTTCCCTGCAGGGACTGGGCAGCCTGTACGGCGGCCTGACCCATCAGGTTCCGGTCCTGTTCATGACCCGCGTCCTGGAGGGCCTGGGCTTTCTCATGGTGGCCGTGTCCGCTCCTTCCCTGATTTTCATGATCACCCGTTCCAGGGACCTTCGTCTGGCCCTGGCCGGCTGGAGCTGTTTCCTGCCGGCAGGCGCGTCCACCATCATGCTCATTGCTCCCCTGGTTACGGATCCTTACGGCTGGCGGGGCCTCTGGATCTTGAACGCCCTGATTTTAGGGGCATATACCCTTTTCACCGCTGCCTGCACAAAAGGGCTGTCGCAGAAAAAAGGCCCCAGGCGGATCACTCTGCTTAAAATCGTCCGGGATAGCGTCAAAACCAGCACCTCCATCGGCCCTCTGCTGCTGGCACTGATCTTCTCCACCTATACCATGCGCTGGCTGGCCATGATGGGCTTTCTGCCCACCCTTCTCATGGAGGAATACGGCCTGACGCAGAACCGGGCTTCGGTCTTGACCGCTATTGTGGTGGCCGTGAATGTTCCGGGAAATCTGGCCGGAGGCTGGCTGATGTCCAGAG
>CAZUMF010000584.1:0-2051 GCA_964621385.1 uncultured Desulfohalobiaceae bacterium | reverse complement strand
ACGCCCTGATGTGGCTGCGGGATTACCATCTGGATGGTTTGCGCATCGATGCGGTGCACGCCATCGTGGATACATCCGCCATCCACTTCCTGGAACAGCTTGCCGCTGAGGTGGAATCCCTAAAAGTTGACATCGGTCGGCATCTGGCGCTCATTGCCGAAAGCGATCTCAACGACCCGCGGGTCATCCGGTCACAGGAGGTGGGGGGCTACGGATTCGATGCCCAGTGGAACGAGGACTTCCATCACGCCCTGCATGCGGTTCTTACAGGGGAGCTGGACGGCTACTACCAGGACTTCGGGCCTCTGGCGGATCTGGCCAAGGCCCTGACCCGGGGGTTGGTGTACGACGGCCGTTACTCCGTCTTTCGCCGCCGGCTCCACGGCCGACCGGCTGCGGGGCTGTCCGGACACCGATTTGTGGCCTGCCTTCAAAACCACGATCAGGTGGGCAATCGTGCCCTGGGAGAGCGAACCAGCCATTTGCTCTCGCCGGAACAACTCCAAATCGGGGCGGCTTTGGTACTGCTGTCTCCTTTCGTACCCATGCTGTTTCAGGGGGAGGAGTGGGCCGCTTCCGCGCCGTTTCTTTATTTTACCGATCATCAGGATCCCGACCTGGGCGAAGCTGTGAAACGCGGACGACGTGAAGAGTTTGCCGCCTCTGGTTGGGATTCGGAGACAATACCTGACCCTCAAGCCGAGGAAACCTTCCTCCGGTCCAAGCTTGACGGCACGGAGTTCGATACGCACCCGTATGACGACATATTTCAATGGTATTGCGCCCTCATCAAACTGCGCCGCCGACTGCCGGCATTGAGCGACGGGCGGTTGGAACGCGTATCCGTATGGTTTGATGAGGCGGCACGTTGGCTGATCATGATACGCGGGTCCGTGTTGGTGGCCTGCAATTTTTCAGAGACCCTCCAACAAATACCGTGTTTCCATATCCAGGGAAAAGAGGTTGTCTTGTCCTCAAAAAATAACGTTTTTGTTAAAGATGGCGCGATCTTCCTTCCGGGAGTATCCGTTGCCGTGTTCGTGGGGTGAAACGCCAATGCTTGTTTAAATCAAAGGATAAAATCAATATCATTGAGATTCGAGAAAAATACCGAATTCAAAAGGGGGAAGCCATCATGACCGAAAAAAGAGATGCCTATGTGCAAAAATTGAAAGCGAAAATGGATGAATGGAACGCCGAGATCGACAAGATCGAAGCAAAGGCCGATCAAGCAGAGGCCGAGTCGAAAATCGAGTATGAGAAACAGCTAAAGGACCTGCGGGCAAAGCGCAAAGACGTTGAGGATAAGATGGCTAAATTGCAACAGGCCGGTGATGGAGCCTGGGAGGATCTCAAAATTGGTATTGAAAGTGCGTGGGATTCGCTCGGTAACGCTGTCAAGTCGGCTGCTTCCAGATTCAAATCGTGAAAAAGCGCCTGCTGGCGATAAGAGGCTGGCAGGCAAATGCCATCGCCATGCGGTATTGCAGAAAGCCAATTCTTTTGGAGGTATCGCCCTTGGCGATGACGCCTTTGCCTGGAAGCATATAAAAAAATGGGTTCTCGGATGAAAGAGTTTGGTTTGCAGAACATGGGGGGCCCTATGTGAAGCATGTTCAGGGTACGATCCGGGAAATCAGGGCTTCACAGGGGCGTTGCCTGTACGTAACCGCCCAAGTCAAAAAGCAAAAGCATGCGATACTTCAAGTATCCGGCCGTAGGCCTTGCAAATACGAGCAATATGACTATACTTGCTTAAGGAATCACCTGACAAAAGGCTCGCAACCGACAAGCATGGGGCAATGGAAATGCCAAGAACTTTTCTGAAAATTCACAGCAGCATCCTGGATTCGATTCGCGAACCCTTGATCGTGCTTGATCAGGACCTGAAGGTTATAACGGCCAATAATCCCTTTTTCCAAACCTTTGATGTCAGCCCTGACGAGACAGAGGGCCTCCTGATATATGAGCTGGGCAACCGACAATGGGATATCCCCGGGCTAAGAAAACTGCTTGAAGACATCCTGCCTCAAAATACGAGTTTTCATGAC
>CAZUMF010000583.1:0-2060 GCA_964621385.1 uncultured Desulfohalobiaceae bacterium | reverse complement strand
ATCAACCGGCCGGCGCCGAAGTATACCTCCCAGGCCATGGAGCTTTTGTGCCGCTATTCCTGGCCCGGAAACGTCAGGGAGCTGAAAAATCTGGTCAAGCGCATGATCATCCTGCATCCTGAAGAGGAGATCCATGCCGAGGAGCTGGAGAGCATGCTCGCCGGCAGCCAGGAGCACGCCAGTGATGTCATGGAATCAAGCTCGGACTGGCCGGCTTTGGATCAGGTGGAAAAGGAGCATATCGACAGGACCTTGAAGCTCACTTCAGGGAAGATCAGCGGGAAGGACGGTGCGGCGGCGCTGCTCAAGATGCCCAGGACCACGCTTTTGTATCGCATGCAAAAGCACGGCCTCGTGCCAAGGGACTATAAAGATGCGGCTGCAAAAAATCCTTTTGCAGCCGCTAGATGTCAGTGATCAGAGGTCAGAGGTCAGTAAATCCAAATGATTATAAGAGAATTGAGTAACTTGAATCCCTTGCTTTCGACTTTTTGTAGGTGCGTCAATATTTGGGAAATATTGAATATTGAATATTGAAAATTGAACATTGCTGAACTCAAGAAAATCAAGAGCTTGCCATGGTCTTAGCCAAAATCATTGTCGTGAGGGTGAAGGCTAAAGACAAGAACCTAGGAAAAGATGTTGCCGGTTTTGACAAAGGGCTGGTCATGGAAATTATTGTATTATCCCAAGTTGATCGCCCGTCCTAGATCTTTTGGGCGCTCTTCTGCCTGTTCCCGGGACATTTCAAGCAGCCTGGTAGAGATTGCGTTATTGAAAGGGCAGACCCGGTTGGTGTGGGTATTCACGGAAAGCAGGAGAATTTCCTCGGTGGCCAGGACCGTATCTTCATGTCCCAGGTGCATGGTATGGAACAGGTGGGCACGCTTGGCATCATGTCCAGCCAGCAGCGTCCGAACCAGCAGCGGGTCTTGGTCCCTGGCCTGATCCAAGTACCGGATATGGGCCTCGACCGTGTAAGCAGATATCCCGTGTCTCTGACGAGACGTCTCATCCAGGCCGATGTGGTCCAGAAATGCATCAGTCGCGTACCCGAAAACCAGGACGTAAAAGGCTTCGCTCATGTGGCCGTTGTAGTCGATCCATTCCTTCTTAACCCGGTCTTCGTATATCAGGGAGGTCATCAATTGTCTCCTTTCTGGCTTCGATAGTCTTCAAGGGCCTGCATGATCCGAATCAGGCACTCATCCCGTTCCTGAATGCATTCCTCGACCTGCCGGCCCTGGGTCATCTGCCGGCAGCCCTCGATCATCCTGGATCGAAGCTCATCAGTCAGTTCCGGGGCCTGGAGTCGGGTCCAGGGGGCTTGCAGCGAGGGGCCGAAATGATCCAGCATGTGGGCAATCCCGCCCTGGCCCCCGGCCAGATGAAAGGTCAGACAGGGACCCATTATGGCCCAGCGCAGTCCCGGGCCGTACTTGATGGAGGTATCGATTTCCTCAGGGCTGGCCTCCCCGTTAGCCACCATGTGCAGGGCTTCGCGCCAGAGGGCCTCCTGGAGTCGATTGGCTATGAATCCGGCCACTTCCTGCTGCATGCGGATCACTTTTTTGTCGTGCTGGGTATAGAAACGTTCAGCCCATTCGACCACGTCCGGGTTGGACTGCTCGCCGCCGACCACTTCGACGAAGGGGACCAGATACGGGGGATTGAAGGGATGGCCCACGCAGGTCCGCTCAGCTGTCTGGCATCGGGACTGGATGTCGGTCATGGCAAATCCCGAGGTCGAGGACAAGATCGGGATATCGGGCGGAATCGTCGTATCGAATCCTTGGTATAAGTCCTGTTTCCGGTCCAGGTCTTCCGGGGCGTTTTCCTGGATCACTCCGACTTGGTGTAAATTTTCAAGTTTGGAAACAAAACAGAGATTGTCCAGCGATGCTCCGGGAACGAGCCCGATCTTCTCCAGAGAAGGCCAGGCTGCACGGGCCTGGCGGCTGAATTTTTTTTCCGCTTCCTGGTCCGGATCCCAAACCAGGATCTTTTTGCCAAGACGCAAAAAATGCAGGGCCCAGCCGCCGCCGATGACCCCGGCTCCG
>CAZUMF010000582.1:0-2074 GCA_964621385.1 uncultured Desulfohalobiaceae bacterium | reverse complement strand
TTAAATGGCTCAACAAAAGGCTTCAAGGCAAACTTCGTCTTCATATTGAACCAGAAGGAGACAGGTTGGGGCTGAAGCGTTTTCTGGTACAATGCAAACTGGAGGGAATCGGCGAAAAGCGGCTTGCTTGGATATTTGAAGCCAAAGAGCTTACCCCGTCATCTTTGGCTCAAAAAATTTCCCAGGGACGGGATGCACTCTTGGAGACGGACTGGGGAATAACCCCTTTAGTGGCCGATGCCCTTTGCAAATTAGGTGAATCCGAACGGCTGGATCTGGAGACATTATCACTTCAGGATGATATTCACATCGAATTGAATGTCTCTCATGAAGGCGAACAATTCAGGTCCCTCACCCGCTTGTCCACCGGTCAGCAATGCACGGCAATTCTTCATTTATTGCTCCTGGAAAACCCTGATCCTCTGATCATGGATCAACCGGAAGACAATCTGGACAATTCCTTTATTGCCGAACGAATCGTTACAGAGCTCAGGGCTTCCAAAACACAAAGACAATTCCTTTTTGCCACCCACAATGCCAATATCCCGGTTTTTGGCGATGCCGAATGGATCGGAGTCATATCAGCCAGCAGTGAAGCTGCTTCTCTGCCCTTTTCAGCGCAAGGTGCAGTTGATGTGCCTCATATCAGGGAACAGGCCGCCAGTATTTTGGAAGGAGGAGAGGAGGCATTCAAGCAGCGTATGTATAAATATGGAATTAAATGAGAGACGTATATGCTGAAATCAGAACTCCTGGAAGTGATTGCCAATGGAGAAAACTCCGGCGTGGAGTTCAAACGGGATGATTGTCGCCCTGAACAACTTGCCAAGGAGATCGTGGCCATGGCCAACCTAAGAGGCGGCATGATCCTTCTCGGGGTAGATGACGCTGGAACGATTTTCGGGATACAGCGGGAGAATCTTGAGGAATGGGTTATGGATACGGTCGTGGCTAAAAAAATCCACCCATTGCTGCTTCCGTTTTACGAAGAAATTATGCTGGAAGAAGGTAAGCGTGTCGCCGTAGTTTCATTCCCGCAAGGGGTTGCCAAGCCATATGTGGTCCGGGACAAGGGCCGGGAAGAAATTTTTATCCGGGTAGGCAGCACGACCCGGAAAGCCACTCGTGAACAACAGGCCCGTCTCTTTGATTCCGGTGGATTTTGGCACATGGAACTGCTCCCGGTATCAGGGGCTAATCTGAACGCCTTGGATATTGCCCGCCTTGAAGACTACTTGAACAACATTATCGAGGACCCCGAGGTGCCTGTTCGGCCAGGAGATTCTGAAAGTTCGAAGAAATGGGAAGATGACTGGATACAACGCCTTTGCGGTCTCGGTCTAATGACCAAGGTAGAAGGGATTGGACCTGTCTGTACCATCGCCGGGCTCGTGTTGTTTGGGTATCAGCCAAGACGATTCCTCAGACAAGCAGGTCTGCGAGTCCTTGCCTTTGACGTTGAAAGCAAAGAATATCAGGCCAGAATGGATGAGGTCCTGGATAAACCCATGGTCGGCCGCTGGAAAAAGACCGATGCTGGAACCCGGGACCTGGTTGAAAACGGGATCGTTGAAGAATGGGTGCAATTGATGAAACCTTTTCTAACACAGGAAACCGATGTTCAAGAAACAGGACTTAGGCGGGACAGGGTGTGGCTCTATCCGACGGAAGCCATTCGGGAGGTATTGGTTAATGCCTTGGCCCATCGGGACTGGACCCGATCCGTGGATATCGAGACCGCGGTGTATGGCAACAGAATAGAGGTTATCAGTCCAGGCGCCCTGCAAAACACCATGACCGTAGATAAGATGATAGCAGGCCAGCGTTCGCCTCGCAATCCGCTTATTGTCGAGGTTCTTCGCGATTACGGATACGTGGATGCCAGGGGCATGGGCATACGCACCAAGGTAATCCCGTTGATGAGAAAGCAAAACCGGACTGAACCTTTATTCGAAGCAACTGATGATTACTTAAAAACATCCCTTTTCAGACCTTAGATGACCCGGTAATTATAGACTGCTGCACGATTCATTTAACAACAAAGCCAAATATTCTTAAATATATTAATTTATTA
>CAZUMF010000581.1:0-2075 GCA_964621385.1 uncultured Desulfohalobiaceae bacterium | reverse complement strand
ACATTTTGTGATATTACTTGCCTCTTTTTCAGGTTTCAGGTGTCGGGTGTCAGAGGTTAAGACCTTGATATAGCTTTATATTTCTTTTTCTGACACCAGAAACCTGACACCAGAAACCAAAAAAATGTCCAATTTTAAGGACATTTTAAATATTATCAATTATTTTAAATTTTTAAAGTTCAAAGACGTGATGTAGGTACGAAGTCTGAATACAGTAAACATATCCAAAAATCGCTTGGGATTTTTGGATAAGGAGTCAAGCCGTGAACAAGGACATCATGGTCATCGGCGGGGGCATCGCCGGGATTCAATCCGCCCTGGATCTTGCGGAAATGGGCTTCAAGGTGCACCTGGTGGAAAAACTGCCCAGCATCGGCGGGAAAATGGCCCAGCTGGACAAGACCTTTCCCACCAACGACTGTGCCATCTGAATTCTGTCGCCGAAGATGCTGGATGTCGGTCGACATCCCAATATCGAGCTCAGGGCCTACACCGAGGTGGAAAAGGTCCAAGGCGAGACAGGGAACTTTACGGTCACCCTGCGAAAAAAGGCCCGTTATGTGGACGAGGCCAAATGTACGGGCTGCGGGGCCTGTGTGGAAAAATGCCCGACCCTGGTCCCGGATGCCTTCAACGAAGGCCTGGGAAACCGGAAGGCCATCTACAGCTGGTTCGCCCAGGGCATCCCCTCCACGCACACCATTGATGCCCAGGCCTGCCGGGTGTTCAACGGCAAGAAATGCGGCATCTGCCAGAAGACCTGTCAGGCCGACGCCGTAAACTTCGAGCAGCAGGATGAACTCCTGGACCTGGATATCGGGGCCATTATCGTGGCCACTGGATACGATGTCTTTGATCCGGGCCGGATCCCTGAATACCGGTACAACGATCTGGACAACGTGGTCACGGCCATTGAATTCGAACGTCTGTTGAGCGCCAGCGGACCCACCGGGGGGCACCTGGATCGTCCTTCGGACCGGGCAATCGCCGCGGAGATCGAAGACCTGCAGAAACAGATCAAAAAAAATTCCCGGCTTCTGGCCAATCAGGAAAAAAAGTTCGAGGAAACAAGTCCGGATTTTTATGCCAGATTTCAGGCTGGTGAGTTTCCGGATGACCCTGATCGGCAGAAATGGGCCGAACAGTACAAGGCCCAGCTCAAGCTGCAGGACAGGCTCGAGTCCCTGGAAAGCAAGGCGGCTCACTTCAGCACGGCCAAAAAGCTGGCCTTTATCCAGTGCGTCGGCTCCAGGGATCATCGTTTCTTTCCTTTCTGCTCCGGATACTGCTGCATGCATTCCATCAAGGAGGCCATCATCGCCCACGAACATGACCCCGAGACCCGGACCACCATCTACGGCATGGACATCCGGGCGGTGGGCAAAGGCTTTGAAGAATACAAGGTCCGGGGGGGCAACAATTCCAACATTGAATACAAGCGCTCCAGGATAGCGGAAATCCTCGAGGACTCCAATCACAACCCCATCCTGGTCTACGAAGACACCCAGACCGGGCATATCAAGCGGGACGCCTGTGAGCTGGTGATTCTGGCCACGGCCTGCGCCCCTAACAGAAACAACCAGCAACTGGCCGACATTCTGGGGATCGAGATCAGCCGCTTCGGATTTTTCAAGACCTCGGTCCACAACCCCATCGACTCCAGCAGACCCGGAATCTTCATCTGCGGCTGTTCCCACAGCCCCATAGACATTCCGGAGTCCGTGGCCCAGGCCAGCAGCGCCGCGGCCAGAGCGGTGCAGTCGCTTCGAAGCGCGGAAAAGACCTCTCAGGCCAAAGACCTGGGAAAGGCATCCTGATTGAGATTTGAAGATTGAAGCTAGAGTAGTGCTGAATATTCAAAATTCTGAAGTTGCAACGACCATACCCAAAATCATTTTAGGGATACTGTACTATGAGCAACGATAAAAGCGACGCACAACAGGAAGACCCGAGAGTCGGGGTCTTTATCTGCGACTGCGGCTCCAATATTGCCGGACACATCGACTGCCCGGCCATTACGGAGTATGCCGCCACACTGCCCGGAGTCGATTTCACCAGAGAAAACCTATAGTCCT
>CAZUMF010000580.1:0-2077 GCA_964621385.1 uncultured Desulfohalobiaceae bacterium | reverse complement strand
CGGAGCTGACCGCCAGGGTGCTGCACAATTACGGAAAATACAAGCACTGCTTCCGCGACTGGGACCCGGAACCCGGCCATTACGCCCAGATGAATTATTATTTCGGCAACCTGTATAAAGAACTGGGCTGGGAAAAAATGGCCATTCTCTGGGAAGATCTGGCCTGGACCACTGACTGGCGGGAAGGTACAGAGACAGAATATATGAAGCTCCCGACCTGGGAGAAACTGGCCGAACAAAACGGCATCGAAGTGGTTTATACCAAGGCGGTAAAACCACGGGGAACCATGTATCTGCCCATTCTCCAGCAGATCGCCAGGGCGGATGCGGATACGATCCTTTATGTGAGCTCCTGGTTTACCGATACCGAGAGCTTTGCCAAGCAATGGGCCAATTCAGCGGCCAGCGACATCCCCATCAATCTTTACGGCGGCGTGGCCCAGACCCATGACTACTGGGACATGACCGGCGGCAAGGCCCTGGGGGCCGTCAGCTCCTTTTTTGAATTTGATTTTGAGCTTACCGAAAAATCACAACCCCTTATCAAAAAAGCCAAGAAAAAGGGCATCCCGCTCCAGATAAACGGGCACCTGGCATACGCGGATATTTACTTTATCAAGGAAGTTATTGAAAACGCCGGGGGCACGCAGAACATGGACAAGGTGATCCGGATGATGGAAACCACGGAGATGACCTATTCGCTGGGAACCATGGCCTATGAGACAAAGCCGGTGGCGCCTTTCTTCCACTCCAAGGTCCGGGTTGATCCGGATGATCCGATCAATTCGACTTATGACGGATCGTTTTTCCAGCCCATGGTCCAATTCCAGAACGATGGAGAAATGGCATACATCGGGGCTTCCTGCAAGGAACACGAAGATGATCTGGCTCCGTACGTGGATGTAGACAACTACAAGACACCTGCGGAACTAAGAGAAATGCGGTAGATGAAGCATTTGACGGGGGCGGATTTAAATCCGTCCCCGTCAAAGAGGTTTGGGGACAGATTTCAAATCTGTCCCCAATCTTTTTTTACTCATGTAATAGTCCATCCCCCGTCCACAACAATTACCTGGCCGGTCATAAAGCTTGAGGCATCAGAGGCCAGAAGCAGAAGTGGACCTATCAACTCTTCAGGCTCTCCGGCCCGGCCCATGGGAGTATTGCGCCGCATAAAACGCGCGCTGCGCTCGTCTTCAAACATTTCAGAGGTCATCTCGCTGGGAAACCAGCCCGGGGCAATGGCATTGACCCTCACGCCGCGCCGCGCCCACTGGGCTGCTGTTTCACGGGTCAGGTTGACCACGCCTCCCTTGGAGGTGTTGTAGGCTGCCTGGGGAACCAGGCCGATGCCCAAAAGTCCCATCACCGAAGCGATGTTGACAATGCTCCCGCTGCCGGCCTCAAGCATCACCCTGCCGAATCTCTGAAGGCACAAAAAGGTGCCGATGGTATTTACATTTATGACGCGGCGGAAATCCTCAAGATTTTCCTGTTCTGCCGGGGCCACGTTTGCCATGCCGGCATTGTTTACCAGGATATCGATCTTTCCGAAATGATCCAGCGCTGCTGAAACCAGGTTGTCTACGTCCTCTTCTCTGGTAACGTCGCACTGCACCGTAAGCACCCGGTGTCCTTCATCTTCCAGCCGTTTCTGCTGATCGTCGAGACGATCTTTGCGCCTGGCTGCCAGAACGACCCCGGCTCCGGCCTCGGCCAGTCCCCGGGAAAAGGCAACCCCCAGCCCGGATGATGCCCCGGTAATCACTGCAATCCTGCCGGTGAGATCAAAAAGATTATTCATGTCTCCCATTGCTCTCCTCCTTTCTTACAGGCCCTGTTAGACAGCCGCATTAAAGCACTTGCCTCCGGACTTTTATGCTACTACAATGCTAATCAAAATTTTCATTGACCTTTATCACAGGTGTAGAGGCGTAAACAGCAGGAGTCAAGACTTATCATCAGCATAGTTTAAAAGCATCGCCTATCCGGAAAGGGATTATCATGGATCTTAAAAATGCTTCAGCCATTGTTACAGGCTCATCTTCGGGAATCGGCGCGGCCATAGCCATGGAAC
>CAZUMF010000579.1:0-2085 GCA_964621385.1 uncultured Desulfohalobiaceae bacterium | reverse complement strand
GCCGCGCATGCGAAGAAGCGGAGACTGGTCAGACGTGGCGGTAACAACCACTGAGCGCGCCAGCCCTTCCTGCCCCAGATCTTCCTCTATAAATTCCCGGACCTCCCTGCCCCTTTCGCCAATCAGGGCGATAACGTTGACATCTGCCTGCGTGTTTCTGGCCATCATGCCAAGCAGCACGCTTTTGCCCACGCCCGATCCGGCCATGATACCCATTCTCTGACCTGTGCCGCAGGTAAGCAGCCCGTTGATTGAACGCACGCCCAGATCCAGTGGTTCGGAAATCGATCTTCGTTCCATGGGCGAGGGCGGAAGCTGGTAGAGCATTCTTTTTTCACTGTATTCCAGGGAGCCCATGCCGTCGACCGGCTTTGCCATGGCATCGACAACACGCCCCAGCAGCGATTCACCTACCTCCACGTGGGCGCTGGTATCAAGCACCCGGATCAGGCTGCCCACGCCCAGCCCGTGCATTTCCCCCAGGGGCATGAGAAGCGCCACCGTGTCGCGAAAACCCACCACTTCGGCCCAAATCGATTCCCCGCCGTGCAGGGGCATCACCTCGCACAACGATCCTATGGTTGCCCGGGGGCAGTATCCTTCAATCACCATGCCCACTATCTTGGTCACTTTTCCCCGGACCCGGAGCGGATTAAGCCTCTGCAGGGAGGCGACAACCTCTTCCATGGCTACATCACTGCCTTATAGAGGTGATCTTCAATTTCTGCCAGCTGGGACTCTATGGTCGCATCCACGTCCCCGGCCCTGGATTCGGCAACGCAGCCGCCGCGGGCAATGCTTTCGTCCGCCATGAAATGGATGTTCTGCAGTCCCTTCATGGCTGCCAGAAACAGGGGTTCGTGTTCCTTGACAATCTCGAGATCTTCGGGATGAACCCGGATATAATACTCATCAGCAGCTACGGCGGCCTCCAGGGACTTTTTCACCGTCCTGACGATAATGTCCTGTTTTTCCGCTACGTCTTCCTGGATAACCTGGCGGGCCACGGCCATGACCAGACGCACCATGTCCTCCTTGCTCTTTGACAGAAGCGACTGGCGCAGACCGCTGATCTGCTCCAGCCCGTCGGCAAGGCTGCGGGTAGTGGAATGCAGCTTCTTTTCGGCTTCAGCTTTGCCGTCTTTTTTACCCCTGGTATAGGCTTCCTGGCGTATGGCCTCAATATCTACCGGCTGTTCGACTACATGATCCCCGTCCTGCTGGCCGGTTTTCTGAGCGCCATCTGCTGCCGCCGGATCTGCTTCCGGCGCCTCTTCTGCGGGACACAGCCGCTCAAAAAACCCGCCGTCGCTGTTGCCGCCGCCTTCTTCCAGCTCGGCAAAACGAACGCTGTGAACCTCGACATTGCTTTCCGCCTGAATAATTCTAGACAAGAGTTTCCTGCCCCTTTCCGGGCATTACGATCTGCCCTTCTTCTTCGAGTCTCAATGCGACCTTGACAATGCTCTGCTGGGCCCGCTCCACATCGGAGAGCTTGACCGGGCCGAGAGCTTCCAGGTCTTCGGCAACCATCTCGGCCGCCCGTTCACTGATATTCTGATAGACCTTTTCCTTGACGTTTTCCGGCGCAGTTTTCAGAGCCAGGGTCAGGGTCTCATTTTTGACCTCACGCAGGATTTTCTGCATACCCCGGTTGTCGATCTTGTGCAGGTCCTCAAATGTTACCAGGGAATTACGGATCACTTCGGCAGTGTCGGCATCCACTTCTTCGATGCCTGTCAGGATCTGCTGTTCCAATCCTTTTTCCATCCGGGTCAAAATTTCGACAACCTTGTCCACGCCGCCGACATGATGCTGATCTTTTTTAACAAAACCGCCGATTTCCCTTTGCAGGGCCTCTTCAATCTGCTGGATGACTTCCGGGGAGACCTTTTCAATCCGGGCAATCCGGTAAACCACGTCTGAACGCAGGTCCTCTGAAAGATATTCGAGCACCTGGCCCGTATGATCGGCTTTCTGGGTTGACAGAATCAGGGCCACGGTCTGGGGATGTTCGTTTTTGAGCAGATCAGCCACCATCCTGGGCTCCATCATGGAAATGGTCTCAAGCGGCTTTCCGTCAAA
>CAZUMF010000578.1:0-2089 GCA_964621385.1 uncultured Desulfohalobiaceae bacterium | reverse complement strand
TTCATTATTTTAGGACGTTAAGGTTCAACGGCGTAATGTCGGTACGAGGTCTGAAGTATGATCATCACAACTGGTGTTCAGACACGGGCAGCCCAGCGGTCTTAGAGGGTTGCAGCTTTCTGCAAGAGCCGGAACAGCTGCCAGCTGAACCCGGACTCGTTGTCGTACCAGACGATGCATTTCAACAAGCGCTTCCCGGTCATGGTGGTGGTCAGGGCATCCACCACACCGCCGTAGCGCGATCCGGTATAATCGATGGATACCAGCGGCTCTTCGCTATAGCCCAGAATGTCTTTCAATGATCCCTGCGCTGCCTCTTTCAGGGCGGCGTTGACCTCCTGAGCGCTGCTGTCCCTGGAGAGCTGGACGGTCAGATCCACCAGGGAAACATTGGGGGTGGGCACCCGGACCGCCATGCCGCTCAGTCTGCCTTGTAATTCCGGGATGACCTCCTCGACGGCCTTGGCGGCACCGGTTGTGGTGGGGATCATGGACATGCAGGCGGCCCGGGCCCGGCGGATATCCTTATGGGAGCCGTCCAGGATGCGCTGGCTCATGGTGTAGGAGTGCACGGTGTTCATGCAGCCGTGATCAATGCCAAAGGCATCCGCCAGGACCTTGGCGGCCGGAGCCAGGCAGTTAGTGGTGCAGGAGGCGTTGGAGACAATGCGGTCTTCGGGTTTCAGGAGGTGATCATTGACCCCCATGACGATGGTTGCGTCGCAGTTTTTCCCGGGAGCGCTGATCAGGACTTTTTGACAGCCGCAATCCAGGTGCTGTTGACAGCTGTCCCGATCCTTGAACTTGCCGGTGGTCTCCAGAACGATATCCACGCCCAGGTCTTTCCAGATCCACTGGCCGGGCTGGTTGCGGGTGATGGTCACCTGTTTGCCTTCCAGAAGAAAGCCCTCCTCGTTGGCCTGGACCGTACCGGAAAAGGGTCCATGGACCGAGTCGTATTTCAAGAGATGGGCCAGGGAGCTGTTGTCCGCCCGGGCGTTGACCGCCGTCAGCTCATAGTCGCTGTTGCCGGCGAGAATCTTGGCCATGTACCGGCCGATGCGGCCAAACCCGTTCAATCCGATCTTCACTGCCATTGCTTCCTCCTTTATCCAAAAAAAGGGAAGCCCTTTTTTTGGATATGTTTTTCAAGTCCGTTAGAAATGGAAATTGAAAGCCATATGCCTAAGTGCAGAGCTCTTTACAGGACGCGTAAATCTGAGGGATTTATTGGACATCTTGTGATATTTCTGGCCTCATTTTGGGGTTTCAGGTGTCTGGTTTCAGGTTTCAGTTTGCGGATTTTGCCTTTCCAGACACCCGACACCCCTCCTGGCTGGAGGCTGAAACCCGCCTTCGCTCAGAAGCTACGGCGTGGCAAGCCAGAAACCAAAAGCATGTCCAATTTTAAGAATATTTCAGACATTATTCATTATTTTAGGACGTTAAGGTTCAACGGCGTAATGTCGGTACGAGGTCTGAAGTGTTGTTGCTTTTTCGATTACAAGACGTTGAAATTTTCTGCAGCCATCAGAATGGCTGCAGAAAAATTACTCGAAGAGCCCTTTGAGCATTTTTTTGGGGTCGAGCGTCTGTTCTGTGTCCTGGCCGGACCCCGTCTTGTTGTTCAGTTTTTCCTTGAGCTTGTCCAGCTCCTTCCCCAGAAGCTTTTCCCCTTCTTTCTGAATCCGATCCTTGAGCACGGACCGGAGGTCCAGGGTGTAGTCTGGATTGTCCAGATCGCCCTTGATCGACAAGGGGATACTTTTGCCCGAAAGATTGGCCAGTTCGGCGTGTTTTTCGGAAATATCTTCGGCGATATTGACCATGAGATCGTAATTGAGCGCCTTTTCCAGCAGGTTGACCCGGCCCTGGCCCTGAATGCTGAACAGGGGCGAGAGCAGCTCCAGGGCGCTTTTTTGGATCAGCCCGTTTTTCAGGTCCGCGGAGGCCTGGAATGAGGAAAAGCCGGTGCTCTGCTCTGCGGCCGGCTCGGGCTGCCTGCCCTGGAGCAGGGCATTGGCACTGCGGATGAGAGCTGGAATATTCACGCCTTTCACCGCGCCCTTGTCAAACAGCAGGGACAGAT
>CAZUMF010000577.1:0-2092 GCA_964621385.1 uncultured Desulfohalobiaceae bacterium | reverse complement strand
CTCCCGGCGGGCGGCGCCGCTCCGGAATGGATGAGGGAAAAGGCCATCTCCATCGGGCAGTATTTTGTGGCCTCCGGGGTGTACACGATCTTCGGGGTGACCTTTCCGGTGACCGATCAAACGAAGTTCAAGAATCTGCTGTTCCAGGGCATGGAAGATCAGGGTATGGGCAAATGGGACTTTGCAGTTGATCCTTACGACATGGCCCACAAGATGATCGCCCATATCGATAAGAAACGCAGTGCCCTGGGGATTGATAAGGCCAGGGAACGGGTGCTCATGTCCATGGACGACCGGCGGACCCTGGAATAAACCCGGCCGGCAGGAACGGGCATTGATTTCTGGAGCGATGCGCTCCGGGTTGATGCTCACAGTAAACGCTATTTGCACAGCCAATCCTCAAAAAAGGAGGACTCTATGTCGAGATTAGTCGCGTTTGCAGCCATTCAAGGCGGCTATAATGTTGTTTCAAAGGTGGAAGGGGAATACCAGCAGGCCCTGGACACGTTTGAGGCCGGGACCAAGGTCGGTTTTCCCAATACGGCCTATTATCTGCCGGTCATCTATTCCCTGACCGGGATCAAGATCGAAACCCTGGAAGACATGCAAAAGCCTCTGGATTTTGCCAAAAAATTGCTTCCACCCCATATCAAAGGAAAAAATCATCTGCCCTACCTGGGATCCCTGCTGGATGCGGGGATGGCCACCCTGTTCGCCTTCGAGCTGCAGGAGGCTCTGAAGATCCTGAAGAACCCCGATGTCTATCTGCCCAGTGCAGAAGAGATCGACGAAGACAGCGGCAAGATCTGGATGGGGCCGGCGGACGATGTGGTCATGCGCAAGCGGGGCGTGGAGTTCGTGGACGGTTCCGCCCCGGGTTTCGCAGCCATTGTCGGAGCCGCTCCGGATTCGGAGACCGCCAAGAACCTGGTGGAAGAGTACCAGCGCAAGAACCTGTACATCTTTCTGGCGGCCAATCAAAACGGGACCACCGTGGCGGAGCAGCTCCTGGAAGCCGACGTTCAGATCGGCTGGAACACCCGGATCGTCCCTTTTGGTAAGGACATCTCCTCGGCCATCTTTGCCCTGGGCTTTGCCAACCGGGCGGCCATGGCCTTCGGGGGCATCGAGCCCGGCGACTATAAGCGGATCTTGAAATACAACAAGGATCGGATTTTCGCCTTTGTCAACGCCCTGGGCGATGTGAACGCGGAATGGGCCGGGGCCGCTGCCGGCTGTGTCAACTGGGGATTTCCCACCATTGCGGATACGGATATTCCGGAAATCCTGCCCACCGGGGTCTGCACCTACGAGCACGTGGTGGCCAATGTGCCCCATGATGAAATGTCCCAGCGCTCCATCGAGATCCGCGGCCTCAAGGTCCAGGTCACTGAGATCGACATCCCCTGCGCCTTTGGACCGGCCTACGAAGGGGAGCGCATCCGCAAGGCGGATCTGCATTCCCAGATGGGCGGAGGCAAGACCCAGTGCACCGAGCTGGTCAAGATGGCGGATATGAATGCCATTGAAGACGCCAAAGTGGAGATCGTCGGACCGAACCTTGGGGATATCAAGGAAGGCGACACCCTGCCCCTGGGGATCTATGTTCAGATCGCCGGCCGGGAATTCCAGGAAGACTTCGAACCGATTCTGGAGCGGCAGATCCATCATCTGGTGAACTATATCCAGGGCGTGATGCACATCGGGCAGCGGGACATCTCCTGGGTCCGGGTGGGCAAGCAGGCTGTGGAAAAGGGGTTCAACCTGAAGGATATCGGAGTGGTGCTCCACGCCAAAATGCATCAGGATTTCGGCAAGATCCTGGACAAGGTCCAGGTCACCCTGTATACCGAACAGAAAGACGTGGACGAACTGACCCAGCGGGCCCGTGGCGAGTACAAGCAGCGCGACGAACGGGTGGAGAACATGCGAGATGAGGATGTGGAGACCTATTATTCCTGCACCTTGTGCCAGTCCTTTGCCCCGAACCACGTCTGCACCGTGAGTCCGGAACGGACCGGCCTTTGCGGGGCCTATAACTGGATGGACTGCAAGGCCTCCTTCGAGATCAACCCCACCGGCCCGAACCAGC
>CAZUMF010000576.1:0-2093 GCA_964621385.1 uncultured Desulfohalobiaceae bacterium | reverse complement strand
TTCAGGAACACAATATAGAGGAAACCATTGTAGTCTTCGGGAGCGCCCGGATCCCGGATCCCGAAAAGGCCGGGCAGGAGCTCGAGGAGCTGCAGCGGGAACAGGAGAAGGGAGATGCGGAGACAGACTCGGGGCAGCGGCTGGCCCTGGCCAAAAACAGGGTCTTCTGCAGCCGTTACTATGAAGAGGCCAGGAAACTGGGCAGTCTGATCTCCAGGCAAAATGCAAATGGGAAAAAGTTAGTGGTCATCACCGGCGGCGGGCCCGGGGTCATGGAAGCGGCCAACCGGGGGGCCTGGGACGAAGACCGGGAGTCGATCGGTCTCAATATCGTCCTGCCCCTGGAACAGGCCCCCAACAGGTATATAACGCCTGAACTCAGTTTTCAGTTCCATTACTTTGCGACCCGCAAGATGCATTTTATGATGCGGGCCAGGGGCCTGGTCGCCTTTCCCGGAGGGTACGGCACCCTGGAGGAACTGTTTGAGACCCTGACTCTGCTGCAGACCAAAAAGATACAATCCATCCCGGTCATCCTCTTTGGACGGGAGTTCTGGGACCGGATCATCAATTTTGAGGCCCTGGTGGAAGAGGGCATGATCAGTCCGGGCGACCTGGATCTCTTTCGCTATTGCGAGAGCGCGGAAGAGGCCTGGGAAATCCTGGCCACCTTCAACGAGAGGGAAGCCAACGGGCGGCCGGGGACCCCGAACGTGGAGATCTGATGTCAGATCTGCCTTTGGCAAATCTGACAATTAATTAATTTATATAAGAAAAATGATCGACAACGGATTGTTTTTTTACCGTATCTTTGGGCATTTTATTGTGAATTGTTTGCAAATCGAGGTTTCATATGCGCCCTGCCGCTGGCCAGGCTGACACATAACACTTTAAATTAATGATACTTATACGATCATGCTGTTATGCTGATGTTGAAGTTCATAACTGCCGGTTTGATCAATGAGAAGAAACTGAAGGTTTGTAACAACCGTTCGCCGAGCCTCACTTGATTTAAAGGCAGATTATGGGGATGGAAGAAAAGGCAGATGAGTTTTCTTTTTAAGACATTGATATTGTGAATCTTTTCTTTTTTCTGACACCCGTAACCTCGAAACCTGTGAACTGTCCACTGGGGGAGGCCCCCTCAATTGCGCTTGTTCTTCAGGGCGAGCACGCCCCGCTCGCTGGCCTGGACAAATTCAACCAGCTGCCTGACTTCCGGGTATTGACCCAGCTCCTGGCTGACCTTTTCCAGGGCCTCGGGCCTGGTCATGTCCGAGCGCCAGATGATTTTGAAGGCGGATTTCAAGGCGGAGAGGGTCTGTTTGTCAATCCCCCTTCTCCTTAGTCCGATCAGATTCAGGTTATGCAGCCAACCCCGCTCTCCGGCGACGAGCATGAAGGGAGGCACGTCCTGGGAGACACCGGTCATCCCTCCAATATAGGCGAACTCGCCGATACGCACGAACTGGTGGATAGCGCACAATCCGCCGATGACGGCCATCCTGTCCACATGAACATGACCGGCCAGCGTGGCTGCGTTGGCCATGATCACTCCGTCGGCCAAGCGGCAGTCATGGGCGATATGGGCATAGGCCATGACCAGTATGCCTGAACCCAGACTGGTGAGGCCGCCCCCTTCCTCGGTTCCCCGGTTGATGGTCACGAATTCACGAAAACAGTTTCCATTGCCTATGTCCAACCTGGTATCGCCGCCGCGGTACTTCAAGTCCTGCGGGGTTCCCCCCAGGCAGGCATAGGAATGGACATGGTTGTTGCTGCCCAGACTGGTGTGGGCTTTGACCTGGCCGAAGCTGTCGATCCTGGTCGAATCGCCGACTACGACGTCATGTTCGATAATCGCGTAGGGTCCTACGCGCACGCCGCTGCCCAGCCTGGCCTTCGGATCGATCACAGCCGTGGGATGAATCTCGGTGCTCATTGGCCTACCTCCTCCCGGTCAAGCATAGCGGCGGTGAGCACGGCCTCTGTGACCAGTGTTCCGTTCACCAGGGCTTCCGTCTTCATCTTCCAGAGATTGGCCCGGTGTCTCTGATGCCAGGCATACAGATAGAGCTGGTCCCCGGGATAAA
>CAZUMF010000575.1:0-2095 GCA_964621385.1 uncultured Desulfohalobiaceae bacterium | reverse complement strand
CCGTTGACAATATCGAGGGTGATGCCCTCGGAGGCGAACATTTCCGTGATACCTTTCCGCCGCGGAGTGAACTCGCTGGTGGAACGATTTTTGAGAAACCTGACAAGCCTGTTCAGCATCCATTTACGAGGCAGATTGTCATTGGGGCCTGCTACATGTCCTTCATAACCCATGATGCCATTGATGCGAACATTGGGCAGGTCAAGTGAGGCCCGAGCTACGCGCAGAGCATCTTCAACCGTACGCACCGGGCTGCGGCGAACGCCAAGGTACAGTGGAAGGTTCAAAGGTTTGTAGGCTGTATCGATTTCCAGGCACGCGTTCAGTGTCACTTTTGCTTTCTTCGCGGCTTCGTCTTCTGTGGCCGAAATCGCCTGACTACCACCTGAAACGGTAATACCCCAGGGCTGTATCCAGTAACGCCCGTTGCGGCCCGCCAAGCCATAGCTGAAGAATCTTTAAGTCCCGCAGGTATTTTTCCACGTTATAGTCAAATGCGTATCCATAAGAGCCCATCAGCTCCATGGCTTTATGGGCAACCCAGAGGGCAATATCGCACGTATAGGCCTTGGCTGCAGAACATTTGGAAAGTAAATGAGGGTCTCCGGCCCGGCCAAACTTTCCGGATCCCACCATCTTGCCGACCTGCATGGCATAGGCCCTTGCTGATTCAATTTTTTGGGCCATTTCGCCGAGAATGGAGGCATGGAGGGACCTGGACCGGACCGGCCGGCCTGCAATTTCCCGGTTCCTGGTCCATTCCAGTACAATTTCAAAGCACGCCTGCGCCGGGCCCAGAGCCATGCTGCAGGTGCCCAGGCGACCCAGCCCGACCACATCGTGAAGGAGTTTGGCATCCTGTCCAGGACCCGCGACCCGGTAGTTCTTGGGAACCTTCACATTTTCGAAATAGATTTCCGTGTTCACATCCGTATAGCACATGCCCATCTTTTCAAATGGGCGGCCAAAAGACATTCCCTTGGTATCTGGCGGCACATAAATCAAGGCAACCCCTTCGTCGCCGGCCTTTGGATCCGTGGTGCAGACCGCGCAATAGGCAACGTCTGCCACGCTTGCACCGCTGGGCCAGATCTTGTGGCCGTTGATGATCCAGTTTTCGCCGTCTGATTCCGCAATGGTTTGAATGGTGCGCCCGTGCTGGGTGGGATCCTCGGTGTTTGTTCCGCCGGAAGGCTCGGTAATGGCCATGCAGCACCCGTGCGGCTTATCATCGCAGATCCGTGGAACAAATTCCTGCAGCAGATCTGTTCGTCTTGCCATCACCAGGGGGGACAGGGCCCAGTTGATAATGGATAGATGGGTGCCGACTCCTGCATCCCCCCGGGAGATCTCCTCGATCATCATGTTGTACACGCTTCCCCGCACTCCAAAACCTCCAAGGGATTCCGGCCATGCCGCCTTTTGAACGCCGATATCCACCAGGCCCTGATGAATCCGGTGAAAGGTTGATTGGGCCAGTTGATGATCCCGGTGCCATCCGCCTTCCAGATCCTGCCTGTGCGGCATAACTTCTTTATTAACATATTCCCGCACCGCCTGTACCATCTGCATATCTTCATCGGTTGCATCCGGTGCGCCCAGATATTTCTTTCTGAGTTCTGATATTGATGTCATAGCTCTTTTCCTCCCTTGTTTTCTTTTATCAGATCGCTCCATTGGCAACACCCAGAGACAGGCTGCAGCAGTCTACATAAATTTCGCCGTCAGATGCCGCTAATGCCAGTCTTTGCGGGCAAAATGCTCCCCATGGCTATTTATGTCTCCAGCCAAAAGCGTGAAGGTGTTTGATGCGAAAGGATTGCGTAAGCTGCACACCAGTGTTGGTTCCTGAGAAAAAGGGGTTATTTTTTTTCTGCGGGGCAGGCGAATTCGCACCTCCGGCACCAGTCGATTACAAGGATCGGAGAGCCTTGAGAATCTTTTTGGCCGCTTTCAATAGGATGGGCACGATCGGAATCAAGGCGCTGGATACAGCTCGGACGGTCATATTGTCCAAGGGCGAATGCATCTTCAGGGCATGCTTTTCGGCAAGGCATGGCACAGTCCTGGCAGGGCTGGAAATCTTCCGCCGGCC
>CAZUMF010000574.1:0-2135 GCA_964621385.1 uncultured Desulfohalobiaceae bacterium | reverse complement strand
GGCTGGAAATCTTAAAGGTCCAGGAGATTATCGGCATGCAGGAAGTGACCGGCATTCCCCGGACTCCGGATTTCGTAAAGGGGGTCATCAACCTCCGGGGCAAGGTCATCCCGGTAGTAGACCTCAGGCTCAAGTTCTCCATGGACGAGGCTGAGATTTCCCGCAAGACCTGCATCATCGTGGTCCAGGTCAAGCGGGAGGGAAGCAAAATCATCATGGGCCTGGTCGTGGACGAGGTCTCGGAGGTCCTGGAGATCGGATCTCAGGAGATCGAACCACCTCCGGGTTTCGGTACGCAGGTGGAGACCGACTTCATTCTGGGCATGGCCAAGACCGAAGAGGCTGTCAAGATCCTGCTGGACATCGACCGGATCATGTCGGAAGGGGAGATGTCCATCCTCGCCAGGAAGGCCGCCTGAAACATTTTCTCAGGGAGTAAAGGAGTAGAGATGAACTTCAACCTTCGGAAAAAAATTCTGTTGCCGGTCATTACCTTAATCATACTGGGCATGGGTATTTCAACCTGTGTCTCCTACTTTCAATCCAAGACTGCCCTGGAGGGTGAAATAAAGGAAAACCTTGATCAAATCGGCGAATCCACCCGCAGCATGCTGTCGTCCTGGATCTCGGACCGCAAGCTGGATATCAGCACCTGGAGCGAACAGGAGCTGTACCGAAAGGCCACCCTGCAGGGCATCCTGGCCAAGGCGGCCAGAAAATCGGCATCGAAGCGCATGGCCGGGCTCAAAGAGGCCTATGGCTATTATGAAAATCTCAATGTGGCCGAGGAGGTGGCCCGGCAGCTTGAGGGTATCCAGCAGAGTTCCAGCAAGGTCGCCACCCTGATCGGGGAAATCGCGGCTGCCTCCAAGGAGCAGGCCCAGAGAATCGAACAGGTAAACGCGGCTGTTTCGGAAATGGACAAGGTGGTGCAGCAGAACGCGGCCGACTCCGAGGAATCGGCCAGCGCCTCCGAGGAGCTCTCCTCCCAGGCAACGGATCTGAATAAAATGGTGGCTGAGCTCTCGGTTCTGGTCGACGGGCAAAGAGATTCGACTCTTCAGGGACTGGAGGCAACCACTCGCGGCCGGAAAAGCGGCCCGCACCGTCAAGAGGATAAACGAAAAGCAGCAGGCAAGGTCCAAGCCGCTTCTCGACCATCCAAGGGAAAACTCGATGCCGAAAAGGTCATTCCCCTGGATGAATCGGATTTCAGAGATTTTTGAATCGGGGCGGCTTTTTCGAATATCTTTTCAAACCACAACCATGAGGAGGAAAACATGTCGAAAACCGGAAACATCTTATTTTCAGCCATTGCTTTGCTAGGCCTGGTCATTTTCTCGGCTGTCCCGGGCCTGGCCCAGGAAAGGGCCACGCCCCAGGAGGTCTACGAGCTCATTCTAGAAGCCGTGCCCGTGATAGAGGAACTAGGGGAAGAGGGGCTGGAAGCCTTCAAGGACCCGAATGGCGAGTTCGTCTACAAGGACACCTATGTGCTAGTCCTGGACTGCGACAACCTGGTCCTGGCCGCGCATCCCAACGAGAAGATCGTGGGCATCGATCTATCGAATCATCTGGACAAGAATCCCGAGCCTGACAAGCGCAAGAACCATGATAAGGCACTGTGCAAAGTCGGCAGCCGCCCGAACGGCGGCTGGGTGGAGTATTACTGAGAAAAGCTGGGCAGCAGCGAGCCTTCCCGGAAGATCAGCTTTGCCATTCATGTCCCTGACACCCCGTATACCCTGGTGGCCGGCATCTACGATGACACCACCTCGGTGGAGGAGCTCAATGCAGGAATGAACTGAGCCAGCGGCCGCGGTCCCGGGTGATGGATGTCTCCCCTGGAGGTTCCCCAGTGGAGACATCGTCGAGCCCGGAGTCCGACATCCGGGTTACCCATGGGACCTGAGGGGCCCCACCAAGAGCGATATCGACAGCTTTAACAAAATCCTATGCCTGGATCAAGACCTGCGGATAACGGCCATCTTCGGTGTCACGGCCTATTCCGGCAGGGTTGGATCCGACCTTGATGCAGATGCCCTCATTCAGGCCGCAGACCTTGCCCTGTACCAGGGCACAAACATCAAAAAAGAAAGGAAAAACGACCTGGTTTCATAATGTATTGGAGGCCA
>CAZUMF010000573.1:0-2150 GCA_964621385.1 uncultured Desulfohalobiaceae bacterium | reverse complement strand
TATTTTAAGTTAGGATCTAAGAAGAATATTCAAAGGTCAAGTAGGTGCATGGGAGCGGGCGGTTAAAAAATTCTTGTCTTTTATGACAGGGTTCAAGGAATAAGGCACTGCACTGGAGTCTGATGGTGGCTTTTCCGGACCGGGCGTCTTTTGAAAAAAATCGTAAAAATACAATAGGGATTGCCTTTGCCTTCTGAACGTGAATGGGCGAGCGGCCGGCCGTGCATACATTGGGAGTGAAGAATCCCTTCTGAGCAACTATTCTCGTTTTCATTTAACAAACTGTCAATCATGAGAAAAAAACACAAAGCCGATCTCGACACCCCCTGCCTTGTCCTGGATATGGATATCCTTGAGGGAAACCTCGAGAAGATGCAAACCGCGGCCCGGCATTGCGGCAAGAACCTCCGGCCTCATGTCAAGACGCACAAATGCTCTGCCCTGGCCAAAAAGCAAATCGAGGCCGGGGCAACGGGCTTGTGCGTGGCCAAGGTCTCCGAAGCCGCGGCTCTGGTGAAGGCGGGACTTGAGAATATTCTCATCACCGGACCGGTGGTGACGCCCGGAAAAATAGACAGGATGCTCGACCTCCTGGTGTCCTGCCCTTCCCTCATGGTCGTGGTGGATCACCCCCAGAGTGTGGACCTCCTGGAGGCCAGGCTGCGTGAGCGGACCCTGTCCCTGGGTGTGCTCCTCGATGTGGATGTCGGCCTGCACAGAACCGGGGTCAGACCTGACCAGGCGCCAGCCCTGTCGGAGCGGATCGTTTCCAGCCCGCATCTCCGCCTGCAGGGCATCCAGGCCTACGCCGGCCAGGTGCAGCACATCAAGAACTATGACGAGAGAAAGCAAGCGTCTCTTCAATGCCTGCAGGAGGCTGTCCGGATCTTTCGAAGGCTTCGGTCCATAACCCCCAGCTGCACCATATTCAGCACCTCAGGCACTGGAACGTACGACATCGACCCGGACGTTGAAGAAATCACAGAGCTTCAGGTGGGATCCTATGTGTTGATGGATGCGGAGTACCTGGCCATTGAATCGGCCGGAGGAATGCAGACCGCCCCGCCCTTTTCTCCGGCCCTGCGGCTGCTGACGACTGTGGTCAGCTCCAACCAGGACGCTTTTGTGACAGTTGATGCGGGGTTGAAGTCATTATACAAAGACGGCGCAAAGCCCCGGGTCATCGTCCCCGAGGCTTCCTCCCTGGAGTACGAGTGGTTTGGAGACGAATACGGAAAGATCACCGCCGGCAACGCGGGTCGGCTCCCCGAGCTCGGCAGTATCCTGGAGCTGGTGGTTTCCCACTGCGACCCCACGGTGAACCTGTTCGACAGGTATTATCTCATCAGGGGGGAAGACGTGGTGGGCACCTGGGAAATCGATCTGCGGGGATGCAGTCAATGAGGCTGATTCGGAAAGACTTGAAACGCTAAGTTCGGAACGTGGAGCGCGGAAAAAAATGCCAGCTTTGCCTCTCATATGTCAGGCCTGCCAGAGGCAGGGCTGACAAGGGTGACTAATGAAAATCAACCTCCCTCTTCTTCTGTGAAAAAAACCCACCTGCTTCCATCCCACTTTTTGCCGAATTTCTGCTGCATGACAAAGGCCAGCCAGGTCTGTTCCAGGCTGGAGAAAATCCGCCCGGGCTGGCCTGGTATGAATCCGCAGTCGCGCCTGGACCAGTCAAAAAACACCTGGGTGGTCACTTCGTATCGCCGACCCGGGACCTGGGCCATTTCAATGAGCTGATCCAGTTTGGGCAGCCAGATGTATTTGCAGATCCGAATCACACATTCTTCAGAGGTCCTTTCCACCTCCCTTCCGTGTCTGACATCCCTTTGGTCATGGGTCCCTGCTATCCAGCATTCGATCCGCCCCTTCTTCCCGACAAAGAAATCCCCGTGCTTCCCGGACCACTGCTGCTGAATCTCCGTGGCCCTTTCACACATGCGGATATATGCTTTGCTCTTATCCATAGCTATTTCGACTCGGGACCGCATTCTCTCAGCTAAATGAGCAGCTGCATCAGAATCATTTCGTCATAACAAACTTCTATATCAGAATCCAAAGCTGGCTTCGCCCGCAACCCAATGCAGAATAAAGAGCACATTGAACCGCCCGCTCGCGGACTCTCTCAAGGCGCAAAGATC
>CAZUMF010000572.1:0-2153 GCA_964621385.1 uncultured Desulfohalobiaceae bacterium | reverse complement strand
AAGGCATCTCTTTTGTGGGCTCCACCCCCACGGCCAAATACATCTATCAGCGCTGTGGCGAGACCGGGAAACGGGTGCAGGCCCTGGGCGGGGCCAAGAACGTCGTGGCCGTGATGCCGGATGCGCCCCTCTCCAGCTGCATCCCCAATGCGGTGTCCTCCTTTTACGGCTGTTCCGGGCAGCGCTGCCTGGCCGGCTCCATTCTGGCCCCTGTGGGCGAGGCTGCCGATGAAATCGTGGAAAAATTCCTTTTTTCCGCGAAAGCCATTGCCGTGGGCGACGGCTTGAATGAAGACACCGCCATGGGACCGGTGGCGGGCAAGGCCCATAAGGAGCGGGTCCTGGGCTATATTGAAAAAGGCCTGGCTGAAGGGGCCGAACTCATTCTGGACGGCCGCAACTGCAAGGTCGAGGGCTACCCCGAGGGCTATTTCGTGGGGCCGACCATATTTGACAAGGTCACCCCGGATATGGTCATTGCCCACGACGAGATTTTCGGGCCGGTGGTGAACATCGTCCGCTGCAAGGACCTGGACGATGTCATCGACCTGGTAAACACCAGGAAATTCGCCAACGCCACCTCCATCTACACCTCCAACGGCGGCACGGCCAGGGAGTTCAAATACCGGGTCAAGCCAAGCATGGTGGGCATCAATATCGGCATTGCAGCGCCTATGAGCTTCTTCCCCTTTGGCGGGGCCGGGAATTCCTTTTTCGGAGACATCAAGGGACACGGCCAGGAGATCTTCCAATTCTTTACCGACACCAAGGTGGTGATTCAGCGCTGGCTGTAAGGAAAAGCACGTAGCCGTCAGCCCTCAGCCCTTAGCTTTTAAGAAAAAGTTTTCGAAAATCGTAAATTCTAACACCGCTCATAGCATTTAGAAAAGATAGAGGAGAAAACCATGCCTCTCACCAATTTTGGGAGCATATTGAAGTTCGCCGAGGATCTTGAGGCGCAGGATCTGGCCTTTTACAGTGCCGCGGCCGAGAATCCGGCCTGTGCTGCGCATCATGAACTGCTGCAGCAGTTTGCCGCTGACCTGCACAAGAATCAGAAACTCATCCAGCGCATTCGCCGAGAGAATGTCACGGAAATGATTCTCGAGCCGGTCCAGGGTCTGACCAGAAGCGAGTTCACCCTGGAGGTCGATCCGAACCAGGAACTGGATGCCGACGGGGTCCTGGACGAGGCCAGGACACGGGAAAACAGGGCTGAACGCTACTATCTCAAAGCGGCCGAGCAGATCAAGTCCCAGGCGGAAGTGGCCAGGGGCTTGAAGCAGATCGCCAAGAAACGGGCGGCCCACCTCAAGCATCTGCATGAAATGGATTAAATTGTAGTTTCCGATCAAGGAGTCGTTTTATGAAGAGTACAACAGAGAAAGTCAGGGAATTAACCCAACACACCTTCGGGACCTGGAACCGGCAAAAGGCCTGGCAGACGCCCATGCTGATCACGGATGCGGAAGGTGTCTATATCTACGACGATCAGGGTAAGCCGTACCTTGACTTTTCCTCCCAGCTCATTTGTTCCAATCTGGGCCATAAAAACAAGGTGGTCATCGAGGCCATCATCAAGCAGGCCGAGAAGCTGCCCTATGTGGCCCCTGCCTTTGTGAACGAAGCCGCCATGGAGGCAGTGGAGGCCATTCGTTCGGTCATGCCGGAGTCTTTGGGGAAGTTCTTTTTTTCCACCAGCGGGACGGAGGCCAATGAGGCGGCTTTGAAAATGGCCCGGCAGACAAAGATGCCGGCCTACAAGGCGATTTCCAGATACCGTTCCTTTCACGGCTCCACTCCGTCCAGCGCCGCCTTTACCGGCGATCCCCGGCGTTGGCCCTCGGAACAGGCCAGATGCACCATTCAGGGCGTGCGTTTCGCCCCGGACTGCTACTGCTACCGCTGTCCCTTTGCCTTGGAATATCCGGGCTGCAATGTGCAGTGCGCCCGGTATCTGGATTACATGATTGCAGAGGAAGGCAATGTGGCGGCCATGATTGTCGAGCCCGTGGTGGGCACCAACGGCCGGCTGGTTCCCCCTCCGGAATATTTTCCCATTGTCAGGGAAATCTGCGACAAGCACGGGGTTTTGCTTATCTTCGACGAGATCATGACCGGCTGGTTCCGGACCGGTCCGGCCTTTGCCTGGG
>CAZUMF010000571.1:0-2153 GCA_964621385.1 uncultured Desulfohalobiaceae bacterium | reverse complement strand
AATTCGTGAGCATTCGTGGACAACCATCTGCTTTCTTCCATTTTCAAAGTATCGATGGAAGACTACCCAAAATTGAACTGAAGCTGATATTCGTGCAAATAAATATCCAAATTCGAGGCCCGATCAGATCCCGCTTGCCGCCTAAGCAGAGGGCAAGCGGGATCTGGTCGGGGAGTTATTTCAGGCTGTCAAAGTGCTCTTTGCAGGTCCTGAAAATGACCGGGCTCAAGACCAGGAGGGCGATGAGGTTGGGGACGATCATCAATCCGTTCATCATGTCCGAGAAGGTCCAGACCAGGTCGAGGTTGATGATGGCCCCGAAAAAAATGAGGACCACATAGATCAAGCGGTACGGGGTGACCCCTTTCAACCCGAAGATGTATTCGAAGCAGACCTGCCCGTAGTAACTCCAGGCCAGCATGGTGGAGAAGGCAAAGACAACCAGCCCGAACCCGACCACGAAGTCACCCAGTCCGGGGAGGCCGAGGTTGAAGGCCCGCTGGGAGAGCTCGGCCCCGGTCAGTCCGCCTTTCCAGGCCCCGGTCATGATGATCAACAGGGCGGTCATGGTGCAGACACAGATGGTGTCGATAAAGGTGCCCAGCATGCCGACAATGCCCTGGCGCACCGGATCCTTGGTCCTGGCCGCGGCGTGGGCGATGGGGGCGCTGCCCAGGCCGGCCTCATTGGAGAAGACACCCCTGGCCACGCCGAAACGCATGGCCTGGGCTACAGCCGCCCCGGCGAACCCGCCGGTGGCTGCGGTGCCGGTGAAGGCGTCGCTGAAAATGAGGGCAAAGGCGGAGCCGATCTTGTCGAAATTCAGGACAATGATAAACAGGGCTCCCAGGACATAGACTATGGCCATGATCGGAACCAGTTTTTCCGTGACCCGGGCGATCCTCTTGACCCCGCCGATGATCACGGCAAAGGTCAAAAGGGCCAGGACCAGACCGGTGATCCAGTAAGGTATCCCGAAAGCGCTTTCCACAGCCCGGGCCACGGAGTTAGACTGGACGGTGTTGCCGATGCCGAAGGCGGCGATGGCTGCAAACAGGGCGAAACAGAAACCGAGCCATTTCCAGTTTTTGCCCATTCCGTTCTTGATGTAGTACATGGGGCCGCCGACGAATGATCCGTCGGGCATGGTCTCCCTGTAGCGCACGGCCAGGACGGCTTCGCCGAACTTGGTGGCCATACCGAAGATAGCGGTGATCCACATCCAGAACACGGCCCCCGGGCCGCCCAGGAAGATGGCCGTGGCCACCCCGGCGATGTTTCCGGTCCCGATTGTGGCGGAGAGGGCGGTCATCAAGGCCTGAAACGGGGTGATTTCGCCTTCTCCTTCCTGATCGGCTTTTTTCCGGCCCTGCATCAGCAGTTTGAAAGCGTAGCCGATTTTGGTGACCGTCTTCCAGCGGACCCCGAAGGTGAGGTAGATGCCGGTTCCCACCAGGAGAATCAGCATATACGGTCCCCAGACAAAACCACTGATGCGCCCGACTACAGCAAGTAATCCATCCATACATTCCTCCTCTAATGAAACTGTGATTGGTAAATAGACTCAAAAAAACTGAGGATCTATAAAAAAGAAACTGTTGCTTGTCAGCCCTGCCTCTGGCAGGCCTGACATATAACTATCAAATATTTATTACAATATACAGGCATGCTGTTACAATAAGTTCAAGTCCACAGCTGCCAGTTTGATCGAAGAAGAAACTTCAATTTGAGTCACTGGCACTCTCTTTACGATCCGGGCGCCAGGGTTCTCTTGCGCGACCTCGCTGGGAGAGCCGGAAGCGTTTAAGCGCAAGAGAGCCCTGTGACCGGTTCGTATTATTCCGCGTTCTTAAATGAAGTTTCATATGAGTTTCTTCTTGTACGAAAGGCTTCTGCGCCTTAGTCCCGTTTGAATTTGCTGTAGTCGGGTTTCTGGTAGCGGGTGGTCCCGCTGCCGTCTATGGACAACAGGGAGTCGACCTTCAGGGGCAGACCAAAGAGCTTGATGAAACCGTGAGCGTCCTGCTGGTCGTAAACGTCTTCTTCCCCGAAGGAGGCATAGTCTTCGCGGTAGAGGCTGTAAGGGCTCTTGCGGCCGGCGATGATGCTGTTTCCCTTGTACAGCTTGAGACGGACCGTGCCGCTGACATGTT
>CAZUMF010000570.1:0-2159 GCA_964621385.1 uncultured Desulfohalobiaceae bacterium | reverse complement strand
AAGCGTGTATGGTGTGTTTTGTTCCATATACATGGTGGCCTCTCAAGTTTATTTATCAAAGATATCTATACTAAAAAAGTATTCTAAGTGTTCAATAAATGCTTGTCAACCAAATGTTGCCTCTTTCTGGTTTCCGGGGCCTGTTTCACGTAACAAATTAATAATTATAAAAAAAATACGCCAGAGAAAACTGATCGCTGAGCTTAGACGTTCCATTTTATACCCGAAATGGAGGTTGTAAGCAGCAGTCGGTTCTTGAAGCATAGAACCAGTTTCAGAGGAATTATCCTGATTTGCAATCCGGCCTACATTTGAACCATTGGAACAAGGCAAAAGCAACATTTGTGCTAAGCTGCAAATATTTCAGCCATTAGGTGCGCCAGGCAAAGCCTGGGAGGAGGGGAAGAGATGACGTAGAGCTATTCTGAAACTTCTCGAAGGAACCCCGCGGTACCCAATCCGCCCGGGTAAGCGGCCAGCGCCCCGAACCGAGTGTTGCGCTGTCATGGAGTAATCCATGCGGCGAAGCGTACACAGGGAGTCAATGGGTCGTGTGATTGAGGCTCGAAATCTGATTCAAATGCGGGAGCCGACACCGTTTGATTCGTGGAAGGCAACATCTTGATGCTTATTGGCATTGCATCGAGGTCCCACCGGGGTCGAAGAGCAGGGCACGTTGACGAGGGTTTCCCAGGAACCTGGCCTCCGGCTCGTAGAGCCTGCGCCTCGGAGAGGAGGTCCTGTTGTCTCCATTGCAAATGCCGGTCCGGGGGGGGGCGGAGACCAAACTCCTGGCCCATGGAAGCTTCCGCTGTGCTTGCATGGGACCCGAACAAATGAGCGGGACAATGGTATCCTTGGACGAAGGAAACGGAGTTCAGGGAGACGGGCAACAGGAAGTCGGATCGTCTCATAGTACCGAGGAGGCAGGGGAACTCGCCCCAGAGGACCCTGTGGAGGAAAGGGGACGCCATGTTATGTTCCTTTTGGAGGGAATGATGTCAGGAATGCCAAGTCTTGGAAGCGTCTCAACGAAACTTCAGAAGATAGCGGTATGGGTATGTGAGTTGAATTTCACACCTTTCAAAAAGACCAGTCGCGGTTATCAAAAGGGATACTTAGGTTGGAAACAAACTCCCTTCCTGCGGCTGTCTGGGAAGGGAGTTCGTATCGAGGGCTATCATGAACCGGGAAATCAGAGATCGCTATGAAGAAAAGGCTAAGATTTTGAAGGCCCTGGGGCATCCCACCCGGCTCTTCATTGTTGACGAGTTGAGCAGGCAGAAGCTCTGCGTCTGCGAACTGACCGAAATGATCGGCGCCCATATATCAACAATTTCCAGGCACCTGTCCATCCTGAGGCACGTCGATCTTGTGGATTATGAAAAACACGGCACCCGATTGCACTATTGTTTGGCTGTACCTTGTGTCCTCAACTTTTTCCGTTGCTCCTATGATTCTTTTTGAAGTATACTCTTGAGCTTTTCCTTGCTGGGAACCTTGCCCACGGCAACAACCTGACCGTTGATCATCAAACCGGGCGAGCCCATAATCCCGGCTTTGGCAATTTCCTTATTCCGGTTCACAGGTCAAATGACAGACGCCGGTGGGAGTTTCCAGGGCATAGGGGAAGTATTTGCGCTTCAGCCACAGGGCCACGTTGACCAGGCCGATGAGTACCGGGACTTCCACCAGGGGACCGATGACCGCGGCAAAGGCCTCTCCGGAGTTGATGCCGAAAACAGAGATGGACACGGCTATGGCCAGCTCGAAGTTGTTGGAGGCCGCGGTAAAGGACAGAGTGGTGGACTGTTCGTAGGTGGCCCTGAACTTCATGGACATATAAAAAGTGATCAAAAACATGACCACGAAGTAGACGCACAAGGGGATGGCGATGCGGATCACATCCAGGGGCAGGCGCACGATGTATTCGCCCTTTAAGGAGAACATGACCACAATGGTGAACAAAAGGGCGATCAGGGTGATGGGGCTGATCTTGGGAATGAACTTTTGCATGTACCAGTCTTCGCCCTTGGTCTTCAGACCGACGAAGCGGGAGATGATCCCGGCAATAAAAGGGATGCCCAGGTAGATGAACACGCTCTCGGCGATCTGGCCGATGGTCACATCCACCACGGCCCCTTCCAGACCGAACCACC
>CAZUMF010000569.1:0-2166 GCA_964621385.1 uncultured Desulfohalobiaceae bacterium | reverse complement strand
GGGCGGATGTGGAAAAGATCGAGAAGCTCCTGGTCAGCCTCTCGGATATGGCCGTAAATCATCCGGAAATCATGGAGATGGACCTCAATCCCCTCCTGGTGCACAGCCAGGGACAGGGGGCCACGGTGGCCGACTGCCGCATCATTCTGCAGGAGACCTGATGCTGGGATGCTGGAATGCTGGAATAAGAAGCATGGAGCATGGGGCATGGAGCATAGGGAAGAGGGCTGAGGACAAGGCGGAAATGCTGGCATGCTGGCCTCCGGCTCGTAGAGCCTACGGCTCGGAGAGAATGCTGGGATAAAGAAGCAGAGGGCAAAGGGAAAAGGACGAAGATCAGAGTACAGATGTCAAATGGTGGTCAAGTTCCCTTCTACTCTGAACAGGGAGAGGTTAGGGGAGGGTCATTACAGGGCCAACTCAACCTCCTGCCTGCGGTTTACGGTCCACGATCTTCGTCTCTGGCATCCTCACTCCTCACTTCTGTACTCACCCCGGACAGAGAGGTTTTCTTGAACTCGGCCAGCGACCTGCAGACCTCGACCTCACGCACGCCGGGGATATCTTTGATGGCGGCCACAGTCTTTTGCACCTGATCTTCGTCCTGCCCGTGGACCATCATGTACAAACAGCAGGGATCTCCATCCGGATGGGCCCGCTGATAGCAATGGCTGACCGCCGCCAATTCAGAACCAGCCTGCCCCACCTGGTCTATGGCCTCCATATCCGTTCTGACCATAACCATGGCGTTCACTGAAAAACCCATGGGCTGGTGTCTGACCGAGGCGGCGAACCGCCTGACCTTGCCCTGCGCGATCAAGTCCTTCAGCCGGTTAAGGACCTCCTCTTCGCTCAGGCCCAGGGCCTCGGCCAGGGGCTTGAAGGGACGGGTTTCGAATTCAAGACCCTTGGCCGCGGCATCGATAAACTCCCGATCAGATATCATGCGTGCAACTCTCCTGTGTGCTCCGGGTAGGTCAAGACTTGAATCAGTACGCTCTTTCTCTGCTTTGCAACAAGGCATGTTCATATTCAAGCCAGCGCCTTTTGAATCTGCGAGATATACTGCTCCACCTCGTTTAGGCCCTGCAGCAGTGCCGTGCAGATGCGCCGCCCATCAATGGTTTCATAATCGTGGGCCAGCAAATTTCGAAAACCGGCAATCTTGGCGAAATTGTAGGCGAACTCGGGGTCTATAACCCGGTTGTCGCCCAGAATATCGAAAGCCTCGGAATAGGTTTGCGGCAGGCGCAATGATTTGTGTTTTATGACCAATTCAGCCAGGGCAATGCATGAATCGGCCATCAGATATAAATAATGAAGCAGGGCGCCACGATACAACGGATCCGTATCAAACCGTTCCAGGCAATCGTCTTGAATGCCTCTGAGCACTTGAATGTATTCCAGAATCCGTGCCTTTTTCTGTTCGATACGCTCTGGTATCATCCCATCAACCTTTCCCGCTGCTCCTTGAAATCTATTGCCTTGTGCAGTGTCTGCTGCTCAAACAAGAGCCTTGCTTCATGGTCAACTTCGTAGATCACACGTGCCAGCAACATCATCTCATAGAGAAGCATGTCATTGCTGCAGGTGTTCAAGACAAGGACGTCGATATCATTTTTTCGGGTCGCCCTTGAGATGTCCGTATACAACCTGAGCTTCTGATCCAATTCTATGCAAGAGGCCGGTTGATCAAAAAACACGGCAATATCCAGGTCGCTGCGTGGATGTTCCAAAGCCGTTCCAGTGGATCCGAAAATATAGGCAAACAGGATTTCGGGTTCAAACCCGGCCAGGACCTTTCTGATTGTACTGTACATGGCTTCTTTCCCTTAAGAAATGGCAAATATCCGGTTTGAGCTTTCAGACCTGGGGTCTGGGAGCTCAAACCGGATATTAGAGCTCGAATTTGACCCCCAACTTGAAGGACTTTTTCTGGGGAAGGGTTTTCACCTCCTCAAGGCCTGCCTCCTGAGTCACCTGAGCGATGATCAGATCCCGTTTTTCTTCATTTTCCGCAATGACCGTGAACCAGAAATTCCAGGCATAGTTCCGGAGATAGGCATGTGTGATTTCCGGATATTCCTCAATAACCTCCCTGATGGTCACCAGACGGTCCTCTTTGGCCCGGGCCGCCACCAGAACCCCGCTCATGCCCCAGGCCGG
>CAZUMF010000568.1:0-2189 GCA_964621385.1 uncultured Desulfohalobiaceae bacterium | reverse complement strand
GGGCCAAAGACCCGCAGGGTTGGATTCACCCGATGGATTGACGCAAAAAAAGCGGGCCGTTTCTGATTAAAGATGCGGCCCGCTTTAAACAGAGGCAAAATGCTTTTTACTTGATCTCGATCTTTTTGCTCTTGCTCTCTTCTGTCTTGGGCACCTTCACTTCCAGGACACCGTCCTTGAAGCTTGCTTCTATCTTGTCGGTATCCACGTTTTCCGGCAGAGTAAAGGCCCTCTGGAATTTTCCGTAAAACCGTTCACGGCGATAGAAGTTATCCTCTTCCACGTTTTCTTCATCTTTGCGCTCTCCCCTGATGGAAAGCACGTTGTTGTTAACGTCAATGGATACATCGTCTTTTTTCACGCCGGGAAGCTCGGCCTTGATCATAATGGCGTCATCTTTTTCATATGTATCAACCATCGGGCGCCATTCGAAAAGACCGGCATCCTCCCTTCCTTCGCCGGTTGTCGGAAACATATCGTCAAAAACCCGATTTATTCTGTCCTGCAGCGTCGGCAGGGTTGTCCAGGGATTCCATCTAGCCAGTGCCATAGCTTCTCACCTCCTTTATGCTATAGTTCAACTTCCTGAATTTGTTGTCTATCACCAACTTTCATTTTAATATTAATCATTGTCTGCAAGCTTTCAAGGGGGGTCCCCGAAAAAATTTACGGATACGTATACCCATCAAATCACTTGCAATCAGTCCCATATTGATTTAATTTTGATTCAGGGTTCGAAGTTCACAGTTCACCAATCACGGCTCACAGATCACGGCTCACAGATTAAGGGATCATGATGAAATACGTGATTATCGGAAACGGTGTGGCCGGAATTACGGCTGCAGAGTCAGTCCGGCAATACGATCCCCGGGGCGATATCAGCATTATCGCAGATGAAACCTTCCCTCCCTATTGCCGCCCCATGATAAGCCATCTCCTGGAAGGAGCGGTACCCCGGGAAAAACTCCCCATACGCGGCAAAGATTTTTATGAAAAAAACCGGATCACCCCCGTGCTCGGCACAAGGGCTTCGTCTCTTGACACAGAGCGCCGTATCGTGGTTGATGAAAACGGGCAAAAACATTCCTACGACCGCCTCCTTCTGGCCTGCGGGGCCGATCCCCGCGATATCAGGGCCGAGGGCCAGGACCTTGAAAACATATTTTTCATGAGAAATATCGGGCAGGTAAACAAAATGATATCCTCCCTGCCCCGGGTGGAAAACGCACTGGTGCTAGGCGGAGGCCTTGTCGGATTCAAGGCCGCATACTCGCTTCTGCGCCGGGGCATTTCAGTTACAATGCTTATCCGCTCCGGCTATCCTCTTTCCATGCAGGTCGATGAAACCGCCGGAGAAATGATCCAGAAGGTGCTCCAGGAAAACGGCCTGACAGTACGCACCGGGGTTTCAGTGGAGGCCTTTGAGGGAAACGGCCGTGTCAGCAAAGCACTCTTGTCAGACGGCAACAGGATTTCCTGCGATATGGCGATTATAGGCAAGGGGGTGTTTCCGGCCCACGGGTTTGTGCCAACAGACAGGATCCGGACAGATGCCGGCATCCTGGTCGACGGGCACATGCAGACAAGCCAACCCGGTGTCTATGCAGCCGGTGACGTGGCCGAATATTTTGACTTGGCCAGGCAGCGGCACTGGGTCAATGCCATATGGCCGGAAGCCGTCAGCCAGGGACGGGTGGCAGGCATGAACATGGCCGGGCAGCCGATTTCATACAGGGGCAGCCTTTCGCGAAATGTTATCCGGATGTTTGACACAGACATAATGAGCGCCGGCCGGGTCAGCCCGAGGGATCTTGACGATAACTGCCGCACTGCCGCCGCCTTTGATCCTAAGCGCAACACCTACCGCAAGCTGGTATTTGAGGAAAACATCCTGGTCGGTTTCGTGATGATCAATCATATCGAGCAGGGAGGAGTGCTCACGTCTTTTATACAGAGCCGCATGCCGGTCGATATACCTGAAAGGAGCCTGCTTGACCCGGGATTTAATTTCAGCCGGCTCATGCGGCGGTAAGAAAGAGGAGGTGTTATGAAACAAGTCATTGTTCATCCAGAGCGGTGCGTTGGATGCATGCAGTGTATGCTTGCCTGTGCCGCAGCACATTCAAAGTCCGGGACCCTGTTTGGTGCGATTGCCGAATCGCCCGTCCCAAGGCCGCGCATTCACGTGG
>CAZUMF010000567.1:0-2195 GCA_964621385.1 uncultured Desulfohalobiaceae bacterium | reverse complement strand
GGCGATGAGAATACTCGTCCTCTCATGTGCGGAAGACGAATTCGCTGAAGCCGTTGACTACTACAATGAACAGCGCCCTGGCTTGGGCTTTGAGTTTGCCGGGGAAGTACAACGTACATTCGAGCGGATCCGACATCATCCAGAAGCTTGGCCGGTGTTTTCAAGCCGAGCCCGGAGATGCCTCACCGACCGATTCCCCTTCGGTGTGCTATACCAAGTTCGCAGAGACTGCCTCCTGGTAGGAGCCATCATGCATCTCAAGCGTGAACCGACGCGCTGGCAGCAGAGAATAGCTGACGCTTTCGGCAAACAGTAGCTATAGATAATTTTATACACTTCCATAAGGACAGGGATTTGTGGATAGCGGCAGCACGAGCAGAGGGAATAACTGTTCCCCTGCAAAAGTTTCCAAAACGCCACATAATAATGGATACCCATCCAAAACCTGACAGGGCCAAAATCATCGGGAAGCAATCTGTGGAAAAACAAGCTGGAATCCGATGAGGGCACAGGAGTAGTCCTCGGGTGCCCTGTGGCGGAAGGCCGAACGGACCTGAACTGGGTTGCCGATCCAACTGCCTCCCCGGTAAACCCCGAAGGGGTTTTTTCGGTGAGATCTCAGGCTTGTTGGGGGGCTTGTCATTGAGACGGTTTGAATAGGGGTATTTACGCTTTTTGCAATTATGCAGCGGGGTCTGCTTCTATCAGCTGAATGTTGGAGATCAGGTCGAAACTAAGAAAATGGTTTTAATCCGGTAAATAGGAGGCTGAAATGTCAACCACATTAACGTTGGAAATTCCCGATCACATTTATCGACCTTTACTGAAAAAGGCTGATAAATGTGGGAAAACTCTCGACCAGATATTGATTGAATGGATGGGAGATGTAGTAAAGGATGAGCTGGATGATCCTTTATTAAAAATGGCAGGGGCTTTTTCTTCTGATATCGAAGATATTAGCTCAAATCATGATTTTTATATCGGACAAGAATTGAGGAATGTCCATGAATGAGGTTTTCGCTGATACTTCCGGCTGGGCCAATTATTTTGTCCGAACTGAGCCGTTTCATCAAGATGCTAAAGAGTTGATGCAGCAATGGTATAAAGATAAAATCCTTGTCATCACAACGAATTATATCCTTTTGGAGCTTGTCGCTTTGTTCATGAGTCCGCTCAGAATACCGCGTCTGAAGCAAATCCAAGCGATTGAGACAATCAAGGCTGTTGATTGGATCGAAATCATCCATGTTGACAAGAATTTAGATGATAAAACTTGGCAATTTCTAAAGGAACGAGATGATAAGATGTGGAATTTCACGGAAGGCAAGCTGCACGCCATACGGATTGATGCCGGTTCCGGAAAGCATTTCCAGAAGTTCAGCCCCGGGATCGGCTTGGGCTAAGACCTACAGAACACACGGCAGGGTGACACGCCGGGCCTACATCCACAGGTATAAAAAGCACCCGATGTATATCAAGGCGGCGGACAGGGCGATTCCCATCCGGACGAAAGACAGTTCAAACGCATTCTGGATCATTCTTGCCGTCACTGCCAGTCCATAAACGCCCATTATAACACAAAGGGCAATAATGGCAAAACCGGGAGAAAATTGTGACTGAAACATGGCCAGAAACGGGGCCACCGGCCACAGGGAAATGGTGGCAACGCCGAGAGTGAAATAGGCAGTCAGAAAAGAGGCGTTTCCGCCCAGGGCTTTCAGGAACACCCAGATGAACAATGCGGCCCCGGCATGCATGAGAAACGCCGCTGGAATGCCGGCCAGGGTCAGCTTAAGCAATCCCTGACCCAGAAGCATATCCCGGCTGAGCCAGGCGGCAGTGCCTCCGTAGATCAGCCCCAGGACGGACACATGAAACATGCAGATCCAGGGCAGAAGATTCAGAGGCAGTTGCCGGACACCCGTTGGGTCCAGTCCGGCAAGCCGGGTCATGGCGGCGGAGTAGGTCATGGAGATCCTTAAGTGTTAAGTGTTAAGTATTAAGTGTTAAGCCGGTGAAGACACAGGGCTGTTATGATTTGTTGTGCCCGCCGGGGCATGGGTGTTATTGAGCGGGGTCCGGCCCCGGGCGGGCCGGGGCCGGACCTCATTCATGGGTGACGGTTACCAGGGCTGCAGGCCCCAGATAAAGACAGCGACGCAGACCGCTGAGATGATCAACGGCCACTTGATGCC
>CAZUMF010000566.1:0-2216 GCA_964621385.1 uncultured Desulfohalobiaceae bacterium | reverse complement strand
CCGAGGCCTTGGACCTCATGGAGCAGGAGTCCTTTGACGTGCTTGTTACCGATATGCGAATGCCGGGCATGGACGGGGTCCAGCTTTTGGAAGAGGTGAAAGGCAAGTATCCGGAGACGGTCCGCATAGTCCTCTCCGGGCATTCCGACTCGCAGATGACCATGAAAGCGGTGCGGGTCGCGCATCAGTTCATCTCCAAACCTGCCGAGGCCGAAGAACTGAAGTCCAAGATCTCCAGGTCCTGCACACTGCTCAGCCTCTTAAACAGCGCGCCGCTGGTGAAGGTGGTCTCAGGGCTGGAGAAGCTGCCGACCGTGCCCCAGGTGTATCAACAGGTCATGGATGAGCTGCAGCAGGAGGAGCCGTCTATTGGAAAAGTGGGAGCCGTTATCGCCAAGGCCCCAACCATGGCCGCCAAGGTCCTCCAGCTCGTGAATTCATCCTTTTTCGGCATTCCCAGGCACATCGAGAGCCCGGCCCAGGCCGTGAATCTCCTCGGCCTGGATACCCTCAAATCACTGGTCCTGGCCGTTGAGGTTTTTTCCGCTTTCGATCCGAAAAAGATTTCAGCCCGGGTGCTCGATCGGATCTGGAATCATAGCGTCCAGGCCGGGACCCTGGCCAGGGTCCTGGCCCAAGAGGAGGCCTTCAGTAAAAATGCGGTTGATAATGCCGCTATGGCCGGTCTTCTGCACGATCTCGGCAAACTGATCCTCATGGACAATTTTCCCAAGGTCTACAAAAACGTTGTGCCCACGGTGCAGGAGACGGCGTGTCAGGTGTATGCGGTAGAACATGAAATTTTCGGGGTCTCCCATGCCGAAGTCGGGGCCTACCTCCTGGGACTCTGGGGATTGCCCCAGGGCATTGTGGAGGCGGTGGCTTTTCATCATCTTGCGGATCAGAGCCCTTTGGATCAGGCCTCGCCGCTTTTGGCCGTCCATGTTGCCAACGTCCTTTGCAAAAGCGAAAGCAAGGGCCGAACAGAAGATCTCTTGACTCTTGGCCTGGATCAGGCCTATCTCAAAAAAATCGGTTTGCAGGATCGAATTGAACAATGGATAAAAATCGGCCACGAGACCCTGAACACTGAGGAAACTGAACCATGACCGAGAAAATACTGTTTGTCGATGATGAGCAAAACGTCTTGGATGGGCTCAGGCGGCAATTGCGGAAGACCTTTTCTGTGGAAACCGCCCTGGGTCCGGTGGAAGGCTTGCAGGCTGTCAACAAAAAGGGACCTTTTGCGGTGGTGGTTTCAGATCTCAGAATGCCGGTCATGGACGGCATTAAATTCTTGATCCGGGTCAAGGAGCGGACGCCGGACAGTGTGCGCATGGTCCTGACCGGCAATGCAGATCAGGAGAGTGCCATCAAGGCGGTTAATGATGGTCATATCTTTGAAAAGAATCTGGAAAGTGAAGACGCACATGAGCCTTGTGAGGTCATGATTGAACAGTTGCGACCGGGTATGCTCGTCAATGAAGATGTGCGAACTGTTCAGGGGTTATTGCTCGTCGCAGCCGGGCAGGAGCTTGGCCCGGCAATCATCGAGCGTTTGAGCAATTTCAAACGGACAGCCGGGAATATTCCGGAACCGATTCAAGTTTTAACTCCCGTAAAAAAATAAGGGAAGGCCATGCACAGGACAAAAATTCTCATTGTCGACGATGATCCTTCTGTTGCCCGGATCTTGAAACGGACGGTGGAAAAAACCAGGAACCAGGCTTTGAGCGCTTCCAGCGCGGAGGAGGCCAGAGTCATCCTGCAGGAAGAATCCTTGGATTTGCTGCTCTGCGATCTGTATCTGCCCGGCGAATCCGGCCTTGATCTCATCAACTGGGTGCATGCGGAATATCCGAATCTCGGGGTGATCATGATCACGGGGGAAGATGATGCCGGGACCGCGGAGCGGGCTTTGGACATGGGAGCCTACGGATACATCATCAAGCCCTTTAAGACCAATGAGATTATCATCAATGTCTCCAGCGCCCTGCGCCGCCAGCAGCTGGAGGCCGAGAACCGGGCCAGGCAGGAAAACCTGGAGCATTTGGTCGCCGAGCGCACCATGGAACTCCAGGAGGCCCTGATCGGCACCATTCAAGCGACCGCCCAGACCCTGGAGTCGAGAGATCCTTATACTGCGGGGCACCAGCGCAGAGTTGCCGGCTTGGCCTCTGCTCTGGCTGCAGAGCTTGAATGCTCTCTGGTCCAAA
>CAZUMF010000565.1:0-2218 GCA_964621385.1 uncultured Desulfohalobiaceae bacterium | reverse complement strand
ATGCAGGAACATGTCCTGAACGAACTCCAGGCCTGCGGGGTGGAACCCCAGTCGGCCCAAAGAGAAATCTTTTCTTTTCCAAAAAAAACGAAGTAGTCATTTATAAAGTTATCCACGAAGTACACGAAGGGACACTAAGAAGGGATTTTATTGCCAGCCGGAAGGAAGACTGCTGGCAATAGGCTTCGCTGAAATAACAAGGTGAAATCAAATTCCTTTTTGCCTTAACTTCACTTACGGCTCAGGGCTGAATCTGGCCGCGGTAGTAGGCAAGCCTGGCGGCATACGGCCTGAACGCCTCTTCGATCCGATAGGTGTTGAGAACCTCGGCTTCACTTGTAGCGGCGGCTGAAACCATCTCCTTGACGTGTTCGGGCGAGGAGCACCCGACAATGATCAGATCCACAGGGCAGTTCAAGGCATACCGGATCAGCATGTCGGCGGTGATTCCGTTTTCGGGCTGCACGTACTGCCCGCCGCCCAGGCATTTCATGCCGATGACAGTCATTTTCCTTTTCCGGGCCTTGGAAACCACACCATCGAGAAAGCCGCCCAGGATCGTCTCTGCGGCATTGGCCGGCAAGAGGACGGAATCCAGGGGCCACTCGGCCACGGCGTGACCAAGCACGTCCGGGTCGTGATGACCGGTGACCCCGATATGCCGGACCAGACCCTGGTCCCTGGCTTCGGTAAAGGCTTTCAATGCCCCGTTGGTGCCTTCGAGCTGTCTTACTTCTTCCCAGGTCCGCAGGTCATGGATTTGCCAGAGATCAAGGTGATCGGCATGCAGGATCTCCAGGCTCCTGTTGAGGTCGGCCATGGCCTGGTCATAGGTCCTGCCCGGGGATTTGCTGGTCTGGAATACGGCGCCTCGGACCTCCGGCTGTTCGGCCCAGACCGATCCCAGGTAGGACTGGCTCTGCTGATAGGCCGGCGCAGTGTCGAAATAGGTGATTCCCTGCGCAATGGCTTCCTGGATGACCTCCCGGGCTTCGTCCTCCCGGTTTCTGGTCCGCAGGACTCCCTCTCCCCCGAGGCCGATCCGGGTGACTATGCGGGCATTGGGGCCAAAGGTGGTGGTGGGCAGGTCTGGCATGGTTTACTCCTCTATCCAGTTCTTTCTTCGGACATAATGTCCGAAGAAAGAACTGGATATATACTTCAGAGCTCTTTCCCGAACTCCAAGGTTTGGATATTTTTTTGGACAAATATCAGGTTATGATAAATTCGAAGCTCGAAATTCGAATTTCGATATTATGTCCAACTTTGAAGTCATTAGAAATATATTCAATTATTTTAATTTATTAATTAAGCATCAAAACGCTGGTATGAAGTCTGAACTATAGTCCGTGAAGTTGGGATCATGAGTAAAGCTAAACAGGAGCACTTATGGATGACAAGATACACTCAGTGACATTTGAAAAAGAATTCAGGATCTGTCCAACCTGCGGATACAAAGACGGGTTTCATTCCATGTTCAGACGGGACGGTGAAATCACGAAATGGCTCTTCATCTGCCCGCACTGCCACGATATTTTCGATATCGGGTTTACGGTATGAAAACCGAAATCATCTCTCCAGTTCATACGGATTTTCCTGACTGAAGATGATGTCGTCCCGGTCATAGGCACATCTGGAGTACATGTCGACTGGGGGTTTCGCATTCGCCGTCTTTCTGTGAATGTGAACCACGATTTCCATGATTTTTTCGAGCTCTTCCAAGATCCCGTCAGGTCTCTTCGGATCCTCATATCCGGCATGAGAAAAGAACTGGTGCCGGTAGTCCAGCATCTCGTCCCTGAGGCGAAGCTTGATGCTTTCTGTGGCCTCGATGCAGAGAGCTCTGGGTTTGTCGAATCGTTTTGTCTTTGGAAACAGGTCGATTTCAATGCGGATGATGTTCTTCTCCTGGTCATATCTGGCCGTGGAACGGGTCTTTTCCACTTGAAACCGCCTGCTCTCATGGCGATAGGATTGAAGGTAATTGTTGAGTTTGTACATGCCCAGATCTAAAAGGCTTGCCGGCTCCTTCATCAAGTAGCGTATCTGTTTTGAAGGTTGAGCCAGGCAGGTGATTGCTCCAGCCAGGAAAGCAGCAGTCAGCAAAAAAAGCGAAAGCCGTCTCATAGGTCCCTCTGGGAATGTTTTCTGATTCTATACCAGAAGTTGGAATAATTTGCGGTTTGTAGTCTGCCTTCAATGAAAACCTGTCTGATAG
>CAZUMF010000564.1:0-2229 GCA_964621385.1 uncultured Desulfohalobiaceae bacterium | reverse complement strand
ATCTGACCTTTTTGAACATCAAACAGGGGGCCATCACCACCCCGAAGGCTTCGGCCTTGGTCCTCTGGATCATGTTCGGTGCCAGCATCTTCGTGGGCTTCTACATTGTCAACGGGGGTCAGGAGTTTGTGACCGCAGCCATGATCGGCACCGGCTTCGGTCCTTACGGCATTTTGTTGATCACCAACATTCTCCTGATCATCCTGGGAATGTTCCTGGACTGGGTGGGGATTCTGCTTCTGGCGGTTCCGATCTTCGTGCCCATGATGGTCTCCCTTTCCTGGGAAGGGCTCTGGGGACTGCCGGGAATCGGCTCCGGGGATGTTCGGCTCTGGTTCGGGGTGGTCTACATGGTCAATATGCAGATCTCCTTTCTCAGCCCGCCTTTTGGATATGCTCTGTATTATCTGAAAAGCGTGGCCCCGCCTGAGATCTCCATGGGAACCATCTTCAAAGGGGTCCTTCCCTTCATGGTTCTTCAGGCCATCGGCCTCTTCCTGACCATCGCCTTCCCGCAGCTCAGCCTGTATCTGCCCAGACTGGTCTACGGATAAGTTGAAAATACGTATCGAAAAGAGAGGCTTGCTCATATAAGAAACTTAGCGTATAGCGAAACCCTCCTTGCAACAGGAAGCGAACTGACGGGGCGGCATGACCATGCCGCCCCGTTTTCCTTTAACACGCTTCAACACCTGATCTGATCAAAACCTATGGACAATCCATTCCAGGCCATTCAGCCCCCCCAAGGACCTCCGGACCAGATCTATGAAGCCCCGACGCTTTTGGTCAAAGGCTTTTATTTTCTGGTCGGGATTTGGAGCATTGTCTGCATCATCTTCCTGCTCTTGATCTTTAAGCATATGGCACTCGGGCCTTTGTACGGCCTGTTCATGATCGCCTTTATTCTTGTCTTCATGTGGTATTTCTCCCTGGCCTTTGCTTACCGCCTGGAGGTCTGGCAAGACGGGACTCTGCGCATGACGAGCTACCGGCGAACCATCATGGCTCAGGCTCAGGATATCCCCAAGGCCATGGGGCCGCGATTTCCGGTGGGCTTCCTCAAATTCAGGCTGGAACGGGAGATGGGTTATGTGTTTTATCAGGCCGAGAACCAGGACCTGCAAAAGGCCCTGCGCCTCATCAAGGACGTGAATCCATACATCCAGTTCACCAATATCTGATATCAGCTTTGCCTCCGGCAAAGCTGATATGAAACTTATGGTTCAGACCTGTCAGCGACAGGGCTGAAACCTGAGGAGCCCTTCATGAAACAGGAAACAGACGATATTCTCGCCAGAGCCGATACCTCGGGCTGGAAACCGGTCCAGGTTGAATACGGCGAGGACGTCCTCGAGATACAGGTGCCGCCATCCTGCGAGACCCTGCAGATGCGCCCCATGCCCTGCCTGACCCACTCCCGGGATGAAATCGCCAAGACCCTGAACCGTCCCATGGATTCCAAGACCCTTCCGGAGATCGTCAGAGACAAAGGCAAGCCTGTGGAAGAGGTCACGGTCTGCATCACGGTCTCGGACATCACCCGGCCGGTGCCGTACAAGGGCGAAAACGGGATCCTGCCGCCCCTGGTGGACATTTTGGAAAAGGCCGGCATCCGGCGGGAGAACATCGTCCTGGTCATCGGCAACGGCATGCACCGCCCGAGCACGGCAGAGGAGCGCCTGGCCATGTACGGCCCTGACATTGTACAGCGCTACCGCATCGTGGATCATGACTGTGAAGACCTCTCGAGCATGGTCCTGGCTGCGGAGACGAGCCGGGGCACCCAGGTCTATCTCAATGAAATCTTCTTTGCCGCTGATGTGAAAATCATCACCGGGCTGGTGGAGAGCCACTTCATGACCGGGGTCTCCGGCGGCCGCAAGGCGGTCTGTCCGGCCCTGGTCAACACCACCACCATCCAGAAATTCCACAGCGTGGATTTCCTGGAGCACCCCAGGGCCACCAATCTCGTCCTGGAGGGCAACCCCTGCCATGAAGAAGCCCTGGAAGTGGCCCGCACCGTGGGCGTGGACTTCATGATCAGCACCACCCTGGACAACGCCCTGTGCATCACCGGCGTCTTTGCCGGAGATCTGGAAGCGGCCCATTGGGCCGCGTTCCAGGCCATGAAGGACTTTGTGAGCATCCCCATTCACGAGCCCTTTGATCTAGTTCTGACCCACGCCGGGTATGTGGGCCGGGACCACTACCAGAGCGTCAAGGCCGCGG
>CAZUMF010000563.1:0-2229 GCA_964621385.1 uncultured Desulfohalobiaceae bacterium | reverse complement strand
GCTGGCAGGCAAAAAGAAAACCAATTCGTGTCCATTCGTGAGCATTCGTGGACAACCATCTGCTTTCTTTCTTTTTCAAAGTATCCACGGAAGACTACCCTTTAGCAGACGAACAAGAAAACTTAGCCCATAAACTGATTCAAAACGCTGGGAAAGAAGAGTTCGGCCAGGATCGAGGCCATGTAGCCATACAAGGCAAAATCATACCATTCCATGGTATTGCCGATGATGCCGGCGGTCACAGCCGCCTTCCGCTTATTTTTCCCCAGATGGAAAACCATATCCTTCACTCTTTTCAATCAAAATCATGTCATTCTAGCGGCTGAACAGAACAATCACAACAGGGGTTTTTCAGTGAGAACATGACGAACATGTAATGTCCGGGTAAGGCTGTCGTCATCTTTCCCGCCTATTTTTTAGAGCTTCTTGAGTATGAATCCGCATTAGATACATTTGTTTCATGGAGGCTCTGCCCAGTGACGATCTACTCTTCACGCAAAATCGGGATGCTCCTTTTCCTTCTGGGCATCGGCTTCGTCATTTGCGGCTATTACAGTTTACGGCATTTCACCAAGGTCAGCTCAGACAATTATCTGGCCCCGGCCGGCCTCTTCATTTCAGGGAAAAAGTCCTTCTCCTTCGCCCTGCTGGGTGATTCCCGTTTGAACAACACAACCCTGGATGCGGTTTTGCGGGATATCACAGGAGGTGACTATGCTTTTACCATGCATGTCGGAGATCAGGCAGGTGATTTTTCAGGCTCTCATTTTGGGTGGATCCTTCAGGAACTGCAGGAAGTGATGGGAGACGAACCGTTTTACGCTGTCCCGGGAAACCATGACCGAAACAGGGACGATCCGGATGACCAACTGCGGTTGTATAAAAGATTTTTCGGACAGCCAGAGTACTGGTTCGCCTATGGGGATACCCTGTTCATCTGCCTGGACTCCTCAAACGGGACATTTTCAAAAAAGCAGGCGCAATGGCTTGACTCGATCCTTTCGAGGCTCAGGGATTCTTTCGGGACCTGTATGCTGATCACGCACATGCCGCCCATCGATCCTCGACCCGGAAAAACCCATTGCCTCAAGTCTGGCGTAGACCAATTGAAGCGCATCATTCAAAAGCATAGGGTTTCCGCTCTGTTTGCAGGCCATCTTCATTTCTTTACACAGACTGAATTCGGGGGCGTACCGCTGTACATCTCCCCATCTTCCGGACAAAAAAGACGTGAAGGATCAAAACATTTTGGATATCTCGACGTCTCGATAGGGAGCGATGGTACGATTTCGGTTAGTGAGGTCCCGGTAACCATGGCCGAGGGCCGGGAACACCTGGAATATTTTTTCTCCACGGAAGTGGTCCGCGTCCCCATGGTTGCGACCGGCCTCTTGTTGATCCTCTTCGGTTTTTGGATGACCACCCGAACACGGCCGTGGTTCATTCAGACTTGAACGAAACACGGCCCGAGGGGTCAATACCGTATTCCCGCTCTGCTCCGACCAGCCCCAATGGGCTCCTTAGCCTGACCTGGTGATGAGCCAGACTCCGAGACAAATCACGATGATGCCTGACCAGCGGCTCAGACTGATGGCTTCGGCAAACCAGAGCCTGCCGGCAAAGGCTGTCACGATATAGCCGATGGACAGGAAGGGATAGGCAAAGCTGACTTCGACCCGTGAAAGGACCAGCAGCCAGACCACGACGCTGATCGTGTAACAACCCAGCCCCGCCAATATTGAGGGACTGCTCAAAACAGCACTCACAATACGAGGACCGTTTTCCAGTTGGAAGCCGAAATAGCCAATGCTTCGCATGCCCTGTTTGAGGGCTAACTGTGCGCCGGCGTTGAGCAAGACGCCCACGAGGATCAATGGGAGATATCTGGCCATCAGGCCCCCTTTTCTCTTGGTTTTTTACCCGAGTCTTTTCACGTTCAAAACTTCCAGACAGCGTATCCCGAGGGACCGCTGACAGCCTGAAAATCCGGCCGGGGCAGCTGATTCCGCCATTTTTCGATCTTTCGGACCCTCGCGATCAGCACGGCCCTGCCCCGGTTGTGCTTGATAAGCTCGGCTGCCGACTGCGGGTCAAGTAATCTGTTCTCTGCATCGGCATAGCCCAACCCATATTCAAGTTCACCATCCTTCTCGACTAGGATGATATCACTGCGTTTGAGATACCAGCAGACGGCCCTGATTGTATTATCGTCGGCCAGGACCAGGTCCT
>CAZUMF010000562.1:0-2233 GCA_964621385.1 uncultured Desulfohalobiaceae bacterium | reverse complement strand
TGCCGGAGTTCATGCAGAACATCCTGGCCAAAGGCGGCCTGATCCCTTACGTCAGAGAACAGCTCGCTATATACGATTGAGCTGTTATGTTGTTCATTGAAAACATCGACTGCCAGTTTGATCAGTGAAGAAACTTTGCTTTTCCAACAGGCTGTCGCATTCACCCGTCATTGCGAGGCGTCTTCGCCGAAGCAATCCTTGACAAGGGACTCTTCTGAAAGATTGCTTCGCTTCGCTCGCAATGACGAGCGTTGGAGTTTCGATATTCATTCCTTCAGGCAGAATTTGAACGTCCAACGTTCGATGTTCATTCTGTCACGCCCTTTGGTTCAAAAAAGTCTGAAGTTTCATACGAGTAAATTCGAAGCACGAAATTCGATATTATGGTTAATTGTGAAGTCAAGCAAACTCTATACATTTTTAAAATGTTGAGTGTAAACACCACAACAAGGATACAAAGACTATAGTAAGGATAGGCACCATGGAACTCACAATCACCCTCCTTCCGGGAGACGGCATCGGACCGGAAATCATCGATCAGGCAGAGAAGATCCTCTGGACTGTGGCCGCCCAGTTCGGACACAGCCCTGTCTTGGAACGGGGCTTGATCGGCGGGGCCGCCATTGAGGCCGCAGGCGATCCCCTCCCCCAGGAGACCATTGAACGCTGCCGCAAAAGCGGAGCCGTCCTCCTGGGCGCGGTGGGCGGACCGCAGTGGGACGATCTCCCCCCGGAGCAGCGCCCGGAAAAGGGACTGCTCAAACTGCGGGAGTCCCTCGGCCTGTATGCCAACCTCCGCCCGGCCATCATCTACGAGCCTCTGAAGGGGGCCTCTTTTCTCAAACCGGATAGTATCGGCCGGGGGATCGACATCATGGTCATCCGGGAACTGACCGGAGGGATCTATTTCGGCAGCCCCAGGGGCCAGGAATACAGGCAGGGCGAACAGGTGGCCTGGAACACCATGATCTATTCAGAATCTGAAATCAGACGGATCGCTGAAACCGCCTTCACCATCGCGAGAAAGCGGAAAAAACGCGTCTGTTCCGTGGATAAGGCCAATGTTCTGGAGGTCTCCAGACTCTGGCGGAGTGTTGTGGAACAGACCGCCAAAGATTTTCCGGATTGTGAACTGAACCATATGTATGTGGACAATGCCGCCATGCAGCTGGTCAAGGATCCCGGGCAGTTTGACGTGCTGCTGACCTCCAACCTCTTTGGCGACATCCTGTCCGACGAAGCCGCGACCATCACCGGTTCCATCGGCCTGCTTCCCTCGGCCTCTCTGTGCGGGTCAGGGCCCGGGGTCTATGAGCCTGTTCATGGTTCAGCTCCGGATATCGCCGGACGGGACATGGCCAACCCTCTGGGAACCATCCTCTCTCTGGCCTTGATGTTTCGCCACGCTTTTGCTTTGGAAACCGAAGCCCGGCGCATCGAACAGCGCGTCCAGGACGTGCTGGCCCTGGGCTACCGCACCGCGGATCTTGCTGGAGACCCTGAGCATCTGCTGAGCTGTTCGGGTATGGCTGATCTGATCGCGTCCGGATTGCATTCCTGAGTTCAACGCCCACGACCATGTCCAGACTGCAGCTTCAGGCCTTGGCCAAGTCATACGGAAGCCGTGAACTGTTCAAAGAGGTCTCCCTGGAACTCGGTCCGGGAGACCGCCTGGCCCTCATCGGCTCCAACGGCTGCGGCAAGTCAACCCTGCTCAGGATCATCGCCCAGGAGTCCCAGGCGGATGCCGGCCGGGTGCTCAGACTCCCCAGGGAATCCGATCTCGGGTACGGGGCCCAGGCCCTGGACACCGCCAAACTGCAAACGCCACTCATCAACTGGATTTTAGAAGTCCTCCCCTCCTGGAGCCAGCTCTGGACACGCTGGACCCGGGCTGCCGAGACCCGGGACACGCCTCTTCTGGAAAAACTGGCCGAAGAACAGAACCGTTTGGAACAGGTCTTTGGCTACAATCCGGAACACAAAGCCAAAGCCGTATTGACCGGTCTCGGGTTTGCCCCGGCTTCATTGCAAAATCCCCTGCAATCCTTCAGCGGGGGCTGGCAGGAACGGGCGAAGCTGGCCCGGGTCCTGGTCCAGGGATCGGAGATTCTGCTCTTGGATGAACCCACCAATCACCTGGATCTGGAAGCGGTCAGCTGGCTGGAAGACTTTCTGAGCAGCTTCAAGGGCGTACTCGTCTTTGTGGCCCACGATCGATTTTTCCTGGACC
>CAZUMF010000561.1:0-2235 GCA_964621385.1 uncultured Desulfohalobiaceae bacterium | reverse complement strand
ATGACAATGTCCTTGATCAGGCCCTGCTTGTCCTGAAAGCGGCACTCGTAGTTGGTGGGGGCCAGTTCGGGGTTTTGTCTCCTTAGGTTGTGATACTCCATCATCTTCTGCAGATCGCCTTCATCAGCCACGAAATCCTTCCAGCTCTTGCACCCTTCCAGTTCTTGCTTCTCGTAGCCGGAGAGCTTTTCAAACTCCTTGTTGGCCAGGAGAATCGTGGTGTCCATGTCTGCGATAAAGGTCGCAGATCCGGTGTTCTCGAAAATGGCCCGGTAGGTCTGTTCGCTCTTCTCAAGGGCCTTTTCCATGTCCTTGCGCCGGGTGATGTCGGTGTAGACGGCCACCACTCCCTGCAGGGCCCCATCCAGGAAGATCGGGGATCCCGAGGCGATGACCTGGACCGGGGTTCCGTCCTTGGTATAACGGACCGTTTCCAAAGGGGGCAGAGGGTTTCCGTTCATGACCCGGCGGGTGATGTCTCTGGCTTCCTGGATGACCGAGGCCCGGCTGATCAGGTCGTCGAGATCACGGCCCAAGACTTCCTCGCAGGTATAGCCGAAAATGTTCTCTGCGCCGGGGTTCCATTCCAGGACCCGGTGAGAAGAGTCCAGGGTCACGATGGCGTCGGGGGCGTGGTGGATGACGGATTCGAGGTATTTCTGGCGCTTGGCAAGCTCTTCCTCGATCCGCCGCTGTTCTTTTTGCTTCTTTTCGAGCCTGTTGACTCTCTGCAGCAATTGATCATAGGTTGGTTCATGAGTCATGATGATTCCCGGGATCTCGATCTTTTTGAGGATAAACCTTCTGTTGTATACAAAAGAAACGCGTCAAGTTCAAGGAAAAGCTCCAAAGCGGGCGCAGCCCGCAACCAAAAAGGTTCCAGATTTACGGTTAAGAAAAAGAAAAAAGCCTTTGGGGCAATACCTTTTTCTCAAAATAGTCCTTGTAAGCAGGAGTTCATCAGACCTTGATTTCGGCCGCTGCTGTGACATACCGGCCGCTTCGATCTACCCTCCCCTGTCCCCTCCCTGACCAGGGAGGGGAACTAGAATGCATAATATTTCAGAATGATATGTAAGAGAATGGATAGTTCACAATGATTTGGCGTGAGGTTTCATGTATATGTCAGGCCTGCCGGAGATAGGGCTGACGACAGACACGGAGATGACAGTATGGAGAAGAACCTGCAGAAGCTCCTGGAGAGGCTGCTCAAATTCCGCGATGAACGGGACTGGGCCCGGTTTCAGACCCCGAAGAACCTGGCCCTTTCCATTACCCTGGAGGCAGCCGAGCTCCTGGAGCACTTCCAGTGGACCACAGATGACGAGCCGCTGGCAAAGGACAAGGTCGAGGCCATGTCCGAAGAAGTGGCCGACATCCTCATCTATGTCCTGCTCCTGGCGGACAGGCTGGGCATCGACCCGGTCGAGGCGGCCTTTGACAAGATAGAAAAGAATGCGGCCAGGTATCCGGCCGAGCTGGTCCGGGGGAAAAGCCAGAAGTATACACAATACTGAGCTGCCGGGGCTGCTGCTTGTGCGCCTTTCCGCACCATTTTTCTCAGATCTGAATCCCATCGATTCCTGTCCCTTCATCTGTCTTTCCCGCCAAGCAGCCTGTCGCGGCGTAGCTGAGAAGCGAAGACGGAAGGACTGGTGAGCGGTTGCTCCAAGTTTTTAAAAAGGTTGACACTTCTCCTCTCTTGCTTGTACGTTCAGCTTAATTTAGCATTGAACCGTGAACCTGGAATCTTTGGGTTGCGGGCAAAGCCCGCTTTAAACCATGTGCACTCGTATATATCCCCTTCTTTTGCTCGTGTGCGTCATCCTCGCCGGCTGCGGACAGAAGGCGGCCGTTCGAAACCAGAGTCCAGCGCCAGAGGCAGCAGAGCATGTCGAAGACCGGACCCCGGCCAATCCCGGGGCCTGGTTTGTCCGCTTCTTCCGGGACCATATCTCGGCCGTGGACAGCAACCGCTGTCCGTCCACCCCCAGCTGTTCCGCTTACAGCCTCCAGGCCTTTCGCAAGCACGGCTTTTTCAGGGGCTGGCTCCTGACGGTGGACCGTCTGCTCCACGAAGCTGACGAGGCCAGCCTCAGTCAGCGGGTGGTCCGGGGCGACGAGCTCAAAATCTACGATCCGGTGGGCAACAATGATTTCTGGTGGCATGAAGAACAGGTCAGGTAAGCGTCTCCTGGTGCTGATCACAACCGGCCTCGTCCTGTGGCTGGGATT
>CAZUMF010000560.1:0-2236 GCA_964621385.1 uncultured Desulfohalobiaceae bacterium | reverse complement strand
CCTGGATGGTCCGGATGTCGTAGTTGGCCTGCAGGAGATGGCTGGCAAAGCTGTGCCTGAAAGTGTGACTGGTGACCCGCTTGGTGAGCCTGGCCTGGGGGACCGCCTGCTTGATGGCCTTCTGCACATGGGATTCATGCAGATGGTATCTTTTCCGATGGAACTGCATGTATACTCCCGGAACTGATTGCTGCTTACAACCCCCATTTTGGGTATGAAATGGCTGACCTAAGGTTTACCCCATGAAATTGAGCGAATGCGAACCTGCAACAGCAGTATTTCATCGGGGGTTGAAAATAGGCTTCCTTGGCGCTGTTTTCACGAAATATGAATAGGTTGCGCAGGTCCGACCCGGGAGACGCGGAACATTACTTCACAAGGAAGATGTTTCCCTGCCGCCGGGTACCTATCAGCAGATGGCTCAAGGGCTTGGGGAATACACCTTTCTTGAAATGGAAGGTGGCCACGAAGCCCTGTTCACGAAACCCCACGTGGTGAGCAAAGGCCTACTCGATGCGGTCAGGGGGATGTAACTTTCTACAAGCTGTTCAATTAGCCTTTAGCCATTAGCCAAGGGGTATGAGTGTGTCAGCAAGCACGTAAGGCAACCATATTACGAATGCTTTATGCTTGATTACGGGCTAACGGCGAATGGCTAATCGCACTGGTCCAACTTCTTCAACACATGGAGGGACGAGTTATGATCCGGAATAACATTTTTGCCTTGGCGTTTCTGCTTTCCCTGGTGGTTCTCGGGGCGACTCCGCCGGCGTTTGCCCAAGACTGTCCCATCAAACTCGGGGCCATGTTCATCTCCTCTGGCCCGATGGGCGGCTATGGCGTCCACGGGAGACAGTCCATCGAGCTGGCAGTTGATGAAATCAATGACAGCGGCGGCATCCTGGGCAGAAAGCTGGAAGCGATTCTCGAGGACACGCAGCTGAATAAGGATGTTGCTCTCGATCTGGCCCACAGGTTCATCAACGAGGACCAGGTTGACTTCCTCATGGGACCGACCTCCAGCGGGCTGGCCATGGCCTTGACCGAAGTGGCCAGGGAAAACAAAACAATTCTTGTCCTGACGCAAGCTGCCGCAGATGGGCTGACCGGTCAAAAATTGCACCCGTACGTGTTCAGCACCCTCAGCAACGCCATGATGCATGCCCGTTCCGGGGCCTATCTCATGGCTTCAAAGCCGTACCAGCGCTACATGTGTGTCGGGCCGGACTACTCCTATGGCCATTCGTCCTGGAAGATTTTCAAAGAAAAGTTGAAGGAACTCCGACCGGATGTGGAAATCCTTGGGGAACTCTTTCCCAAATTCCTGTCCGAGGATTATAGTTCATACATCAAACAGATCAACGAAGCGAAGCCCGACGCCGTCTGGTGTCCGCTTTGGGGCGGTGATGCGGTCACGTTTATCAAGCAGGCCAAGCCGACTGGATTATTCGAGAGCGTCAAATTCGCCTTCCCCTGCGCCGGGGCGCTCGAGGTCCTGATTCCCATGGGGCAGGACATGCCTGAAGGTGTCTATGTTTCCTCACGCTACTTTTTCACCTCGCCGGATTCAACCATGAATCGACGTTTCGTCGATGCCTATCAGAAACGGTACGGAGTCTACCCGGACTACATGGCCGGTGAGACCTACGCCGGGGTCTATTTCCTGAAAGCCGCCATGGAGCGGGCCGGAACAACCGATCCTGAAACGATCATCAAAGCCGTGGAAAAGGAGCCCCTGACCTGGGAAACCCCCGAAGGCTGGAAAATAATGCGAGGAGCGGATCATTCGGTGGTGGAAGATTGCCTGTGGGGAGAAAGCGCTTGGAACGAAGAGTACGGATTTTCCATACCCCTCAATTTCCAATCCATTCAGGCTGAGCAGATCATTCGATCAGAGGGTGAGTTGGAGAAGGGCCTCAAGGATTTTCCAGCAGCAGGGTCCCAGGCTGGCGACCTGGCCGAAGAGCTGCTGCAGGCTCAAAGGGCTGGGAAACCCATCCGGGTCTTGTCCATCGACCATCCAGGGCTGGATCTCGGCCTGGCCTATGAGGTCCAGAAGAAGTTCGTTGGAAAACAACTGGCTGACGACAAGGTGGCCGGATTCAAGGCGGGGCTCACCTCCAAGGCCGGGCAGGACAAGTTCGGGGTAAAGGCGCCCCTGTCCGGTGTCCTGCTGACATCAGGCAAGCACGCCGGCAAGGCCACCATCGATTCCTCCGCCTTTCACATGGCCATG
>CAZUMF010000559.1:0-2240 GCA_964621385.1 uncultured Desulfohalobiaceae bacterium | reverse complement strand
GAATGGACAAGGTGGCAACCGAGGCATCCTCTATCCAGACATCTGAGACCGCAGGGTCGGCGCAGATCACAAAGGCCAGTTTGGCGGTTTTTAAAAACGCAGCTCCGTGTGATTTGGCCTTGGATAAAGCCTGGAGGAGATCCCCATCGGTCACCACGATAAACTTCCAGGGGGTCGACCCTCTGGATGAGGGCGCGCGAAGAGCGGCTTCGATGAGTTGATCGATCTTCTCCTGTTCAACAGGCTTGTCGGTATAGGCCCGAATACTTCTTCTTTTTTCCAAAAGCTCCAGGAACATAAGCAACTCCCTTTATGCATTTTTTCGCATACAGTTTTAAAAGCAGTCGGTTGTTTGATAAGCAGTGCCTCAGTCAACTGGCCGAATTCATATTATTCAGCCGCTGGTGTCAGTTTAAAGCCCGAAAAAAATGATGTCAACGGACGGGGTATTGAAAGTCATATAGCTTACCATTTCTGCACCCCATCAAACTCCGTTGTTTTCGCAAATCGGTTTCGCCATACAACAGATTTTGAGATTTGCCAAATGCTTTCGGATCGGCTAAGATGACCTCTAGCGCCATATCATTGAATCACTGTTATAAAATACAAGAAAATGTGTTGCCCCAAAGGCTTTTTTTCTTTTTTTAACGGTGAACTCCCCGAGGCCGCTTCCAGCCCGTAGGTCTTACAGGCCGGAGGGTAGGCTCTACGAGCCGGAGGCCGTAAACCCGAAACTTTTTGAGTTGCGGGCGAAGCCCGCGAATCGATAGTCAAAAGATTTAATCCCAGCCCGCATTCAACCAAGACATTCAATCAGGCTTTGCCTGTCTTGCGACTAAAAGATCATAACCCACCTGATGAACTTTATACCTGATTTCAAGCCGCCCGGCAGCCATACGAGCAAAGATTTGTGGTTCGTCTTTGAAAAGGGAAAACTGCTGACAAAAACAACGGCTGGTCGCCATGATATACCTGACGGCGCCGATCTCGCCTCGATCGGAGTCAGACCGCTGCATGAACAATATTTCGGGGTCTTGCAGGGACGATCCTGTTATGCCGGGACCTATCCAGGCGGCAGCGATCTTCCGGACGGTTTTTGTCTCAGGGATTTGCGGGCACTGCTTGGGCATCTTGAAGAAGATCTGATCTGGGTAGCCGGCCGAGCCAACCATCTCCTGCACTGGCACCGCATACACCGGTTTTGCGGCCGCTGCGGGTCTCCCACCCAGAGCAAGGCGGACGAGCGGGCACTTGTCTGCCGGCAATGCGGCCTGGTCAACTACCCCCGGCTGTCTCCGGCGGTTATTGTGGCCGTGACCAGAAACGACCGGATTCTTCTGGCCCGCAACAAGGGCTTTCGAATACCCTTTTACAGCGTGCTGGCCGGTTTTGTGGAGCCGGGAGAAACCCTCGAGGCCTGTGCAGTGCGGGAAATCAAGGAAGAGGTGGGCATCAGCGTCAAGGATATTCGCTACTTCGGCAGCCAGCCGTGGCCCTTTCCGGATTCATTGATGATTGGGTTCACCGCAGTCCATGCCGGTGGAGAAATCAGGGTGGATAATGTTGAACTCGTGGATGCGGCCTGGTTTTCCAGGGACGATCTGCCTGAAATACCCCCGCCAATCAGCATCGCCCGGCATCTGATCGATGCCTTTGTACAAGGGCATTAGATAGCCGGAGCAGGCGGTCTGTTTCCACGGTCTGTGAAACGCCTTGCAAGCTTGAGCGCTCAAGGGCTTTCCGGCCGGCTCCGGCAGGAGCCGGCCTGATCAACTGTGCAAGCTGTTGTATCTCCAAGAAAATTGACACGCATATCCCGATCCGCTATGCTTTTATAATGAAAATATATGACCAAGCCAAAGACGTTGATTCAGAGATTCATTCAGGGCATGGAGCCCTGGGTGTTTCTTCCCGCGGCCCTGCTTGTCATCTTATTCGTCGCTTCCTCAGGCGGTTTCACCGATCTAGCCCAAAAGCTATTCGAGATGCTGCAGGGCGGCATTATCGAGTATTTCAGATAGTTCTATATCCTGACCGTCACCGTGCTGCTTGGCTTCATCGTGTGGCTGTTCTTCCGTCGCTACAGGGCGATTCGACTAGGCGAACCGGACAGCGAAACACCTTGAGCTGGACAATTCAGAAAAAGATCAAAAGCCATACGAACTTGAATCCGGCAAGAAAAAATGAGAAATGAGACTGACAGGAAATGAAAGCGTCAACCTGCCTGAGGGCCATCTCCG
>CAZUMF010000558.1:0-2243 GCA_964621385.1 uncultured Desulfohalobiaceae bacterium | reverse complement strand
ACGGGACCAACAACGAGTTCGGCTTTGATTACCTGCGGGACCATATGAAATTCTATCCGGAGCAGCTTGTGCAGCGCGGCATGCACTACGCCATTGTGGACGAAGTGGACTCGGTGCTCATTGATGAAGCCCGGACCCCGCTCATTATTTCCGGACCGGCCGAAGATTCCACGTCGCTCTACAAAAAAATCAACACCTTCATCCCCAGACTGAAAAAAGAGCAGGATTTCACCCTGGACGAAAAGGCCAAAACCGTGATGCTCACCGATGAAGGCGTAGTGCACTGCGAAGAAATCCTGGGCATCGACAACCTGTTCGATCCCAAAAACATCAATTTTCAGCATCACATCCTCCAGGCCCTCAAGGCCCACCATCTCTTCAAGCGGGATGCGGATTATCTGGTCAAGGACGGTCAGGTCATGATCGTGGATGAATTCACCGGGCGGGTCATGCCGGGACGCCGGTACAGCGACGGCCTGCATCAGGCCCTGGAGGCCAAGGAGCGGGTGAAAATCGAGGGGGAAAACCAGACCCTGGCCTCCATCACCTTTCAGAATTTTTTCCGGATGTATGAGAAGCTGGCCGGCATGACCGGCACAGCCGACACCGAAGCCGTTGAATTCAAAGAGATCTACAACCTCGACGTGGTGGTCATCCCCACGCACAAGGACATGATCCGCAAGGATCATCCCGATCTGGTCTACATGACCCAGAAGGACAAATACCAGGCCATTATCCAGGACATCGTGGCCCTGCACCAGAAGGGTCAGCCGGTCCTGGTGGGCACCACCTCCATCGACAAATCCGAGTTCATTTCCCGCAGCCTGAAAAAGAACCACACCCCGCACGAGGTCTTGAACGCCAAGCACCATGAGAAAGAAGCGGAAATCGTAGCCATGGCCGGGGCCAAGGGTCGGGTGACCATCGCCACGAATATGGCCGGCCGGGGAACCGACATCGTCCTCGGCGAGGGAGTGCGGGAACTGGGAGGCCTGCATATTCTGGGAACCGAACGCCATGAAAGCCGGCGCATCGACAACCAGCTGCGGGGCCGGTCGGGCCGGCAGGGCGATCCGGGCAGCTCCCGTTTTTATCTGGCCCTGGACGATGACCTGTTGCGTCTTTTCGGCTCGGACCGCATTTCCTCCCTCATGGAAAAAGTCGGGGTTGAAGAGGGGCAGGCCATTGAAAACGCCTTGATTTCCCGAGCCATTGAAAACGCCCAGAATCGGGTGGAGGAGCACAATTTCGACATCAGGAAACAACTCCTGGAATTCGATGATGTCATGAATCAGCAGCGCAAAGTGATTTATGAACGGCGCCGGGAAATCATGCAGGAGCAGAACCTGGAAGAAACCATCCAGGCCTATATAACAGACATTCTTGATGAAATATACGAACCGCTTCAGGGCAAAAGCAAAGACGGGCCCGATCCGGAAACCCTGGAGCTCGTTCGCAGCCGGATCCAGGAAGTCTTCGCCCTGAACCGGGTCCTGGACCTGCAGGCCGAGCTGCCCGACCGGGAGGCCGCCGAACAGGGCACCCGGACCATCCTCGACGAACTCAAGCGCAGCGCCGGAGAGCATTATCAGGAAATCCTGCGCTACTTTCTCCTGGAAAACCTGGATCGGTTCTGGAAGGAACACCTCCTGAACATGGATCACCTCAAGGAAGGGATCGGGTTGCGCGGGTATGGCCAGAAAGATCCCAAACACGAGTACAAAAAAGAGGGCTTCAACCTGTTTCAGGAAATGCTCGACCTCATCAAGGAGAATACCTTGAAGGCCCTCTGCCGGGTCCGGCTCCAGGAAGTGGCCCGGGAGGAGCTCCAGCACAAGGAAGCAGCCCAGAATCTGCAGTTTCAAGGGGCCCCGGAAGGGGGAGCCGGCACGGCCGAGCCCTATAAGCGGAATCAGCCCAAGGTCGGGCGAAACGATCCCTGCCCCTGCGGCAGCGGCAAAAAGTATAAGAAATGCTGTGGAGCGTAGTGTCTTATCGGCTCATCTCTGTCAGAGAAATCAAAAAAATGGGTTACTCTGAAGCAGTTGAAGTCCTTGTTCAAGAAATTGGAAATTGGAAATTGGAAATTTGATGAGGCGTAATAGAACACTCTGCTCTGCAAATCGACGTTTCAGGTGTCTGGTTTCAGCCATGCCGCTGGCCGCAGACGTCCAGTTTGATCGAAAAGAAACGAATGGAGTCACAGTTCCAAGCATTGATCAACGCTCGTCATTGCGAGCGAA
>CAZUMF010000557.1:0-2243 GCA_964621385.1 uncultured Desulfohalobiaceae bacterium | reverse complement strand
CCCAGGTCCTGGTGGACAAGTTCGACATCAAGCCCATCGGCAGCGTGCAGGAGGACATTGAGGCCATGATGGCCGGAAAATAAGCTTTGATGCGATCGTTCATGTATCGTTTTTTCCGACGGGTCCTGCTGGTTGTGCCCATTGGGCTGGCACTGGGGGTTTCAGCTTACCTGGTGATGCACCGAGCAGGACCCGATACACAACCTGAAGATGAATCGGTTCGGACCCTGCGGGTCATCGAGGCTCCCCGTGTGGACCTGGTCCCCAGGGCAACCGGCTATGGCCTTGCCGGTCCGGGGCAGGTCTGGGAAGCGGTGGCCGAGGTCAAGGGAACGGTGCTGACCGTGCATCCCCGGCTGGATTCCGGGGAGATCATCGAGGCTCAAAGCATGCTCCTGCGCATCGATCCCTCGGAATACGAACTGGCGGTGGCCCGACTGGAGGCCGGGATCGAGGAGACCCGGGCCAAGATTTCCGAACTGAACGAAGAAAAAGCAAACGCCCAGCAACTGCTGAGCATCGAAAGACGATCTCTGGAACTTGCCCGGAAGTCCCTGGAACGCAAGCGTACGGCGCTGAAAAAAAATGCCGTCACCCCGTACGAGGTGGATCGAGAGGAAAGAGATTTCCTGCAGCAGCAACAACAGGTCCGGCAGCTGAAAAACACGATCGCCCTTATACCGTCACGGCAGAAGACCTTGCAGGCCGCCCTGGCCGTTAACCGGGCCAATCTGGAACAGGCCAGGATCGATCTTCAAAAAACCACCATAAAAGCTCCCTTTCAGTGCCGCCTGGCTGAGCTTGACATTGAAGCGGGACAATTCCTGCGTGCCGGTCAATCGCTTTTCAAGGCCCACGGCACCGGGGTGACGGAAATTGAAGCCCGGTTCCGGCCGGAACAGCTTCGCAACTTGTTGAGCAGACAGAAACGCGACCGTTTCCAGCCGGGACTGGGAACGGAGACCTTCAAACAGCTGTTTCAGGATGTTGATGTGCTGATCCGCCTGGATAGCGGGGAGTGGTCCGCGCAGTGGCAGGCCCGGATCGATCGGATCAGAGAGTCAGTCGATGCAAAGACCCGGGAGATGAAGGTTGTGGCCGCGGTTGACCGCCCGTATGAAAAAGCGATTCCAGGCCTGCGCCCGCCCTTGACGGACGGGATGTTCTGCCGGGTGACCCTCAGCGGCCCGGTGCAGCCAGAACGGATTGTTCTGCCTCGGACTGCAGTGCAGGAAGGAAGCGTGTTCATCCTTGATCAGCAAGAGCGGCTCCGGAAACAACAGGTCACCGTGGATTTCGCCCAGTCGGAGTTTGTGGTGATCCAAACCGGACTCTCCGGTGGTGAAACCGTGGTGGTCTCCGACCCCTCCCCGGCCATTATCGGCATGAAAGTCTCGGCAGTGGCAGATGAGGGTCTCAGACAACGCCTTTTGACCCTAAGCCAGGCCGGGAAAGCAGACCAATGATCCGCTTTTTTACCGGTCATCCCACTGCAGCCAACCTTTTGATGCTCGTCTTTCTGGCTGCCGGCGCGTTCAGCCTGCCGCATATCCTGCGCGAGACCCAGCCCGATTATGCCCCCACAGAAGCCGAAATCCGCATCCGGTATCCCGGTGCCACGGCCGAAGAAGTCGAAGAAGTGATCTGCCGGCGGGTAGAGGACGCCATTGACGGCATCAGTTTCGTCCGGGAAGTCCGGTCCGATGCCAGGGAGGGCTTTGCTTCGGTCCTTGTTGAAATGTCTTCGGACGGGGATATCCAGACCTTTCTGCGGGACATCGAAACCGAGGTCGAGGCCCTGGACGATTTCCCGGCAGGAGTTGAAGAGCCCGTCATATCCGAACTCGGCCGGACAGATCCGGTCATGTCCCTCCTGATATCCGGGCCGCTGAGCGTTCCGGATCTCAAGGCCTATTGCGAGGACTTAAAAGACCGGATGCAAGAAGCCGGTATTTCCCTGGTTGAAATTGACGGTTTTTCACAGCACCAGCTAAGGGTTGCCCTCTCTGATCCAGCCCTGCGCAAACTCGGAATCAGTGCCGCACAGGTGGCAGAACGCATTTCCGCCCAAAGCAGGGACATGCCCCTTGGAACCGTGGAAACCCGGGAAAAAAACATTCTGATCCGCTTTGCCGATCAGCGCACTACACCGGAGGCGCTTGAGAATCTGGTCATTCTGGCCGGGCCCGAGGGCGGTGAGATCCGGCTGGGAGACATCGCAAGGGTAGAAGACCTGTTTGAGC
>CAZUMF010000556.1:0-2248 GCA_964621385.1 uncultured Desulfohalobiaceae bacterium | reverse complement strand
TCTGTCTCTCAGATTCGCCCCTTCCGGCGTGTGATACCTTTTTTCAGCAAGCAGAATTGCAGCCAGGCTGCGATTCTGCTTTTTTTGTGCTAGGCGTGTTGGGTCGAGCAAAGTAACAATACTCAAATGTGCGCTCTTGGTGATGAGCTCTGTTCTTGCTGGTCTTGTATTCAGCAATCTTCAATCGTCTATCTTCAATCGTCAATTTCCCAACTTACCCCGAATCCTCCATGAGCCGGAAACACATCCGCCCGCGACTGGTCTTCGCCGACCGGCAGGGGAACATTTACGATCATCCGGAGTTGTTCATGCTCTGCCGGAAAGGAGCAGATTTTGTCCTGCCCGGTCCCATGGATCTCATGCCGCTGCCCCCGGGAAGCGATGTCTTTCTCTTGCCGGAAAGGAAGGCCCTGGGGTTGGACCCCCAGAGCGGAAAGGTTGAAGCCCTGGAGGAATTTCCGGTTGCCGGATTTGTCAGTCCCGGGCATACCCTGACCGGCCTCTGCGCCTATGCCGGCTCTCACCATGCCGCTCCGCTGCCGCTGTTTGCCTACGGAGCCCTGGGCTATGCCAAGGGCCGATTCTGGATTTGCGCACAACAGGTTGATCCGGACCCCCGCCAGCAATTTGAAGACATCCCCCAGGGCCGGATAGAAGCCGGAGCCAAGGCATGGCTGCAGCGGTTTCCAAAGAACCGGCTCGTCCGGCATCTGGCCCATTGCGCCCTGAGTTACTGCTGCCCTGCGGCCAGGAACCTCGCTTTAGGCCGGTATGAGGCCCCTCTGCCCACAGCCCGGGGCTGCAATGCCCAATGCCTGGGCTGTATATCCCGGCAGCCCGAGGATTCGGGATTTCCCGCCACACAGACCAGGATCGGCTTCAGGCCCACGCCAGGAGAAATCATTGAAATCATGCACACCCATGCCGAAAACGAGCCGCGGCCGATTTTTTCCTTTGGTCAGGGCTGTGAAGGAGAGCCGCTGTTGGAAGCCGAAACCATCGCCGAGGCCTGTGGTCTCTTCAGGCAGCAGCATGGTCCGGGAACCATCAATATCAATACCAACGGCAGCCTGCCGGAGACCATCCCTCAACTGGCCCGCTGCGGTCTCAATTCGATCCGGGTCAGCCTGAACAGCGCGCAGGAGGCTGTGTACACGGCCTATTACCAGCCGAAAACCTATGCTTTTCAGCAGATCAGGGAAACCATCCTGAGCGCCAAAGCCCACGGCTTGTTCGTCTCCCTCAATTATCTGTTTTTTCCGGGATTCAATGACTCCGAGCCGGAGTATGCCGCTCTTGGTGCTTTGATTGCCGACACCGGGCTGGATTTTCTGCAGCTGCGCAACCTCAATCTGGACCCGGAGCTGTATCTCCGCCACATCGGCATCGCTCCGGCTCCATCCATGGGGTTTGCGCATTTCAAGAAGAGACTGGGGAAAGATTTTCCGTGGCTGGGGCTGGGCTATTTCAATCCGGCACTGGAGGCCTAAACGCAGCAAAGCCCTCCGGGGCTCATCAGAGGGCTTTGCACATTCGATGGGTATTCGGCTTCAGGGCTCGGTGCCGGACAGGGGGATCCCGAACTCGATTCAAAAACGAATAACAATGAAAGACACGGTGATCCGACATACCCTGACTCCCGAGGTTGATCCTCTCGGTAATTGTTTGACCTTGTGTCTTTACAGATTGCAAATATCGTGCCGATGGATGCCGCTCTGCCGCCTGACCGGCGGGCAGGCGGTGCCTGCAGGCTGCTGAGGGCTTGAATGGAGTCTTCAGAGGCGGGATACGTTCCCCCGGCTTCCAGGCGATGGCCTTTGAAACCGCATCGCTTCGGACCAGGCGCCCGAGGAAGCTGGAATACAAAAATGGTATTGAGGGACGATTTTTGTAATACGGATCTGCCTGGAGTCGATCCTATTTGGTGCCGAAGATCTTGTCCCCGGCGTCGCCCAGACCGGGCAGGATGTAGCCGTGGTCGTTGAGCCGTTCATCAATGCCCGCCACGTGGATATCAACATCCGGATGGGCCTTGGTGACCCGCTCGAGCCCCTCTGGGGCCGCGACCAGAAAAATGCCCCGGATACGGGTACAGCCCGCCTCCTTGAGCTGCCCGATGGTGGCCATGAGGGTACCGCCGGTGGCCAGCATGGGATCGAGGATCAGGGCAGTGCGTTTGTGAAGGTTGGACGCCAATTTGACATAGTAGCAGACCGGGTCCAGGGTCTCTTCGTTTCGATAGTGCCCG
>CAZUMF010000555.1:0-2270 GCA_964621385.1 uncultured Desulfohalobiaceae bacterium | reverse complement strand
TGATCTCGCGGTATTTCGGACATTTCCTGAAGATAATCGCTGTCCCCGAAACAGTCGATGTGTTCCTGGACCTTAAGATGCAGGTTTCTTTTGTCTTCCATAACAATCTCCTTTACCTGAGGATTTCAAAATTTTGCAGTGACGAAGTAGACTGGTGAGCTTCCGGCCAAACACTGTCTAGTGCCTGAACGGAAACTCGTTTTCAGTAGATGAGGAGCCCCGGGACTCAACAGCATCTGGGCCTGTTTCCGGAGCAGCCTTCTCTGCCAGGGGCAAAAGGACCTGGAAGGTACTCCCCTGTTCCACCCGGCTTTGCACAAGCACGGCACCGTCGGCGGCGCTGACCAGACCCAGCACGGCGGCAAGGCTCAGACCGCGGCCGGTGAATTTGGTCGTGAAAAAGGGGTCGAAGATCTTGTCCAGTTCATCAGGGTCGATCCCGCAGCCTCTGTCAGTGACTTCCAGGCAGGCATACCTGTTCTGATTCGGCCTCCAGTCTCTAGGGAACCACATAGCCTGGCCGGGAATGTCCTCTGCGGAAATCGTTTTGGTGGCCACAGCAAAAGGGTGTTTGGGGTCATCAAGGGCTTCATGAGCGTTGCTGATCAGACTGAACAGAATAAGCTGCAGATTCTGGACGTTGTTTTGAACTATCGGGCCGGGTTCCCTCAACTCCAGCTCCAGGCTCAGGTCAGGGGGCAGGGATTTTTTGAGCTCCGCCAGGTGATTCGCGCAGACCTTGGACAGATTCAAAAGTTCCATTCCGCCGGGATTCCAGCCGAGGAAGTTCAACAACATCCGACTGATCTCCGAAGATCGTTTGGCGGCCTGCATGGCCTGGATCAGGTTCTGGGTGATGCCTGAATCAGCTGTTACATCGGACATGGCCAACTCCAGGTTGCCTTGAATGACGCTGAGTTGGTTGTTGAAATGGTGGGCGATTGCCCCGGCCATGCGGTTGAGGCTTTCGGATTTTCTGTGCTCATATTGTCTGGCCTGCATTTGTTCCTTTTCCGCTTCGGCCTGCTTGCGCTGCGTGATGTCGCTGACGATCTTGACCGCAAGCCCGGAGTCGATGGGGTCGATGACAATGTGCCACCACCTGCCGTCCGGAAATTTGATTTCATTTTCTTCGCGAAGCCCGCTTTGCAGAGCTCTTTGCAGAGGGCATTTTTCAAAAGATTCCAGGTTGCACTGAACAAGGTCATAACACTGCCTGCCGATGATCTCCCTGATTGGGATGCGGAGAAAATCAGCCCCACTGGTATTGGTCCGAACGATCCGATAGTCTCGATCGACAAGGCAGACCCAGTCAGATATGGCATCGAAAGTCTTTTCCCACTGCTGCTTGGCGGCTTCAATGGCGGTTTCGGTCCGTTGATGCTGTGGCGTAAAAAGCACTCTTGACCTCCGTCTTGTTGTGTTGTGAATATCCACCTTGACACTAATTAGCAATTTATATGCCAGTCTTTAAAACGTCTGATCTTCATGCAAGTCGGCTCGGAATTCAAAATTCACCCATTTCTCCCTCTGTTGCTTTCCTCCTGTTTAGGGTAGCCTGGATATACAATAGAGAAAGTTGGAGGATCGCGATATGGAACAAGACAGAGCAAACAGGCCACATGTTTTTCGTGACCGGCGTGATGCCGGGCGACAGCTGGGACAAGTCCTGGCCAACAATGTCGTGACCACAACCTGCATTGTCCTGGGGCTGCCCAGAGGGGGTGTGCCGGTGGCCTTTGAAGTAGCGGCGCAACTCGGAGCTCAACTGGATGTCTTTCTTGTCAGAAAGCTCGGGGTGCCGGGACACGAGGAGCTGGCTATGGGAGCCATCGCCAGCGGCGGTAAGATAGTCTTGAACGAAGAACTGGTGCAGCGCGAGGGACTGAGCCGGCAAGACATTGACAGGGTTTTGCAGTCGGAGAAGAAAAAACTTGCACATCGTGAAGAGCTGTACAGAAAAAACAGGCCCTTTCCGGAGATCAAGGGGCGGTCGGTGGTGTTGGTGGACGATGGTCTGGCCACCGGGTCGAGTATGCTGGTGGCCATACGGGCGATCAAGGAGTATCCCCCGGCTGAAATCACGGTGGCTGTGCCCGTTGGCAGTGAAGAAGTCTGTCATTCTCTGAATAAAGAAGCGGACAAGGTCATTTGCTTGAAATCCCCCAGGGATTTTCGAGCTGTTGGGCAATGGTACCAAAATTTCTCCCAGACCACGGATGAGGAGGTTATACAGCTTCTGGCCGAAGCAAATTCCGGGACAGACGATG
>CAZUMF010000554.1:0-2270 GCA_964621385.1 uncultured Desulfohalobiaceae bacterium | reverse complement strand
ATCAAACTGGCAGCTGTGGACTTGAACTTATTGTAACAGCATGCCTGTATATTGTGATAAATATTCGATAGTTATATGTCAGGCCTGCCAGAGGCAGGGTTGACACCTGAAACCTCATGAAAGTCCAACTTTGAAGTCCAACAGATCAATTTGACTGCCATTATTTGTTACGGGTGCATGAAGTCTGAATTTACACGGGGCCCTTTTTGACGTGTTTTACAATGAGATAGTACCCAATCCCGCCGATCAGGGAGTAGACGATGACAAAAGCGATCAACGTGGTCAGGATCTGGGAAGTCGCAATGGGCGAGGCTGCATCCGATGTACGCATGACATTGTAGACGATCCAGGGCTGCCTGCCGACTTCGGCCAGTATCCATCCCAGCTGGATGGCGATATAGGGCAGGGGGATGACCCAGAGCATGGTCTTCAAGTAGCGTGGGCTTTCAAGGAGACGGTTGCGTTTGAACCAGCCGGCGATGGTCAGGACAATAAAGAGAACCCCCAGAGCGACCATGGTCCGGAAGGAAATGAGATTGATCAGAACCGGGGGTTGTTCGTCACTGGGAAAATCGCGCAGGCCTTTGACTTCGGCGCCAAGGTCGTGATGTCCGAGGAAACTCAGGACACCTGGGATCTTGATGAACTCGATGCTATTTCTTTGATTTTCCGGGTCCGGCAGGGGAAAGAGGATGATCGGAGCATTGGTGGAGGTTTCCCAGTGGGACTCCATAGCCGCCAGCTTGGTCGGCTGGGACTCGGCCACATGCTGGGCATGCATGTCGCCTTCCACTGCCACAAAGATGGAAAAGATCAGGCCCATGACCAGTCCGGCCCGAAAAGAACGAGTGAAGAATTCAACATGCTGCCGTTTCAAGAGGTGATAGGCGCTGATGCCCATGACCACAAATGCGGTCAGGACATAGGCGGCCGGGAGGGTGTGCAGGATTTGCAGGATGCTGAACTTGTTGAGAAGAACGGCCCAGAAATCCGTCAATTCAGCCCGTCCGTTTCTAATGGCGTAGCCCACTGGCTGCTGCATCCAGCCGTTGGCGGTTAGGATCCAGACAGCCGAGAGGTTGGCGGCTCCGGCCACCAGCCACATGACAAAGGCGTGGAGTTTGGGGGAAATTTTGTTCCAACCGAAGATCCAGATACCGATGAACGTGGATTCCAGGAAAAAGGCCAAGGAGGCCTCGATGGCCAGAAGCGATCCGAAGATGTCTCCCACATAGGCCGAATACCGGGACCAGTTGGTGCCGAACTGAAATTCCAGGGTGATGCCGGTAACGATGCCAATGACAAAGTTGATCAGGAACAGTTTCCCCCAGAATTTGGTCATTCGGAGATAGATTTCGTCTCCGGTGCGGGCATACCTGGTCTCCATAATGGCCACCAGGATGGAAAGACCAAGCGTCAAGGGGACGAAAAGGAAATGAAACATGGTGGCGGCTGCGAACTGCAGGCGGGAAAGAAGCACAACATCCATAAATGAAGCTCCTATTCTACGTAATCTCTCAAAGGTTTCATTGACGGCAGATATACTGACCCAACTTAGCTTTTTGTGAAATTTGGGCCTGAACCCTTAGGGTCGCCAGTCTTTGTTGTAAAAACCAAAATTGGATCAGTCTTTCATGGTTTCTGCTGCGAATCAGGGTTCCACCAGCCCTTCTGGATATGGGCCTTTTTTTCCTTCTCGGCCAGCTTCTGTATCCGGTAGGCGGAATCCAGGAGCACGCCGTACAAAATGCCACAGCCGTTGTCCGCGCGGTCCTCATCTCCCTGGTTGGCCAGTTCGATCATGCTGCGGGTCAGATCCAGGGTCTTCTGGATGTTTCTGTCACAGGGCTTCATTGGACACCGTTGTCAGCCCTGCCTCTGGCAGGCCTGACATATCTGATTTTGATTTGAAGATGTCGAGATTTTGACCTAGACAATGGATAATGATTTGCAAGATAGGTGCCAGTCCCGGGATAAGAGAGTGAGAGAGTGAGAGAGTGAAGGAGTGAGAGAGGGAGGGAGGGAGTCAGGGAGGGAGTGAGTGAGGGAGAGAGTCAGGGCTATGGACTGTGAATCCTCTTAGAAATTCGTATCAGGTTCTTGGGTGAGACACGAGGTTTATTGAGACAGAGACAGTTGGGAAGTGAGGAGTGAGGAGGTATTATACTGATCCAACTTAGTTTTTTACCAATTTTAAGTCTTGAGACTTCGGGTTAAAGGCCTTGTTGTTAAAACCAAAATTGGATCAGTATAAAGAGCGCGCCTACGCC
>CAZUMF010000553.1:0-2289 GCA_964621385.1 uncultured Desulfohalobiaceae bacterium | reverse complement strand
TCGGAATTTAGCCTAAACATGCGCGCACCTGCTTCCTACTCGGCAATGACGAGCTTTGATGAATGCTTGGAACTGTGACTCCATTCGTCTGAAGTTTCATACGAGCCTTGCCGCTGACCACGCTGATATATAGTCTTGTGAAAAAAAGTGCCCAAAAGCTTAGCAATAGTGTCGCTCACTGGAATAAGCTCTGAATCAGCAATTTTCACTCTTCACTAGCACAAGGGGAATTCTATGGCCGGACATAGTAAATGGGCGAATATCAAGCACCGGAAAGGACGTCAGGACGCCAAGCGCGGGCAGATGTTCACCAAGGCCACCAAGGAGCTGATGCTCTCGGCCAAGCTCGGGGGCGGTGATGTGGACATGAACGCCAGGCTGCGCATGGCCATTGAAGCGGCCAAAAGCATCAATATGCCCAAGGACAAGATCGACACCGCCATCAAAAAGGGGACCGGGGAAATTTCCGCCGGGAGCATCGACGAAGTGGTCTACGAAGGCTATGGTCCCGGAGGGGTGGCCGTGCTGGTGGAAGCGGCCACTGACAATAAAAACAGGACCGTGGCCGAGATCAGGAAGCTCTTCGGGAAAAGCGGCGGCAATCTCGGGGAGGCCGGTTGTGTAGGCTGGATGTTTCAGGACGTGGGGGTGCTGTCCTTTGACAAAGCCCGGTACGATGAGGACCAGCTCCTTGAAGTCGGCCTGGAAGCCGGGGTGGAGGACCTGGTGGATGACGGGGAGGCCTGGGAAGTCCGAACCGCGCCCGAGGATTTCATGGCCGTGAAACAGGCTTACGCGGCGGCGGATATCGAGATTTTCAACGCTGAAGTGACCAAACTGCCCCAAAACGTTGTCGAACTGGATGTCGATACCGCGCGCAAGGCCATGAAGCTCTATGAACAGCTCGATGACCATGACGATGTGCAAAAGGTGTTTTCCAACTTTGAAATCCCGGACGAACTCTATGAGCAGCTTTGAATTCAACAATCTTCATTCTGCAATATTCAATCTTCGATCTTCAATAGTCAATTCGAGACCGCTCAGGGCTGGACCTGACCATGCCGGCCCCTGAATCCGGCCTGCTCGTGCTGGGCCTGGATCCGGGCAGCCGCTGCACCGGCTACGGTCTGGTCCGGGAGCGATCCGGCCGTCTGGAACTGGTGAACACCGGAACCATCCGGCCGAAAGACAGCGGCGACTTGAGCTGCCGGCTCGGGGAACTCTTCTCGGGGGTCAGCGAGGTGATTCAGCGCTACCAGCCGCGGGTGGCCGCGGTGGAGGATATATTTGTGGCCCGGAATACAGCCTCTGCCTTGAAGCTGGGCCAGGCCAGGGGCGCCGTGATCACCGCCTGCGCCTTTCATGGGCTTTCGGTGTATCCCTATGAACCGACTTTGATCAAAAAGACACTGGTCGGAGCGGGACGGGCCGGAAAAGAACAGGTGGCCTTCATGGTCGGACAGCTGCTCGGGGTCAGGCCGAACTGGTCCCGGGACAGCAGCGACGCCCTTGGGGCCGCGATCTGTCATCTCAATCAGAACCGGTTGCACCGTCTGCAGGGCCTGGGATGAGCTGCGCATGATCAATTTTCTGCAGGGGATTCTGTTTGAACGCCGCTTTGAGGGCTGCACCCTGCTCACGCCCGGGGGGGTTGGCTATGAGCTGAAGATGCCGGCCGGGGGCCTGGACCGGCTGCCGGAAACCGGACAGGAAGTCAGCCTCTATGTCCGGACCCTGGTCAGGGAGGACGCCATCGAGCTTTTCGGCTTTCTGGAGCAGGAGGAGCAGGAGGTCTTTTCCCTGCTCATTTCCGTGTCCAAGCTCGGACCTAAGACGGCCCTGGCCATTCTGTCCACCTTTGACCCCCAAAGCCTCAGGGAGACCGTGGTCCGGGAAGACGTTCCGGCCCTGACCCGCGTGCCCGGGATCGGCCAGAAATCAGCCAAGCGCTTGATCTGGGAGCTCAAGGACAAATTCGAGGGCTGGTCCCCGGATGCCCCTCTGTCCGGCAAGCCCTCCGGGGTACGGCAAACCACCTTTTCAGACGCCCTGGCCGGATTGCTGAACCTCGGGTATAAAGACGCCGAGGTCCGCTCCCATCTGAGCCAGGTCCTGGAACAGGACCCGGAGCTCATTGTGGGCGAAGCCATCCGGGCGGTGCTCAGGCAGTTGAAGGCCGAGAGCGATTCCTAACAACAGACTTCTGGCCCCGGTTGTGATGTCTGCACTCAACCATCTAAAGCTGGCTCCGCCCGCAACCCAAAGGTTCCAGGTTCACGGTTCACCGTT
>CAZUMF010000552.1:0-2293 GCA_964621385.1 uncultured Desulfohalobiaceae bacterium | reverse complement strand
CAAAGGACCGGTGACCTTTTCCGGGCCAAAAGAGATTACGCCAGGGCCTGCGAAATGGGTTTGAAGACTGGTTGCCGCAACCAGGAAAAGCTCCCCCTGGATGAACCAGGTGCGCATGACAACCAAAGCCGGGAGGGTCAGCCGCACCATGAGCATTGAAAACCGGAGCAAAGCGGCCAGGGGGGAACTGGAAGCCGATCTTCTGGTCAGAAACTGCCGCCTGGTCAACGTCCTGTCCGGAACCATCCATCAGGCCGATGTGGCGATCTACGACGGGATATTCCTCGGCTGCGGCGACTACCGGGCCCGGGAGGTACTGGAAGCTGAGAACAGGTACCTCTGTCCGGGCTTCATTGACGGACACATCCATATTGAATCCAGTCTGCTCTCTCCGGTGGAATTCGCCAGAATCGCCGCCCGCCACGGTACAGCCGCCGTGATCTGCGATCCCCATGAAATCTGCAACGTGCTCGGAGCAAAAGGATTGCGTTATGTGCTCTCCGTCACCGAGGATCTGCCCCTGACCGTCTACTGCCTCCTGCCCTCCTGCGTTCCGGCCACGTCCCTGGAAACCGCGGGCGGCAGGCTGGACGCAGAGGATCTCCGGCGCCTCTTTCTAAAATACCCGGAACGAATCCCCGGACTGGCCGAGATGATGAACGTGCCCGGAGTCCTGTCCCTCGATCCCGGGGTCCTGGCCAAGCTGGACCTCTTTCAAGACAGGGTCATCGACGGGCATTGCCCGGGGCTTTCCGGAAAAGATCTGAACGCTTACATCCTGGCCGGCCCCGGAAGCGAACACGAGGCCGTATCCGCTGCCGAGGCCCTGGAAAAGCTCGAAAAAGGCATGCACCTCATGATCCGGGAGGGCAGCTCCGCCCAAAATCTCCTCGATCTCCTGCCGGTGATCAACGACCTCAACTCCGGCAACGTTTCCCTGGTCACAGACGACCGGCATCCGGACGATTTCCTGGACAAGGGCCACCTTGATCACACCCTGCGCCTGGCTATTGCGGCCGGCCTGGATCCTGTCCGGGCCGTGCAGATGGTCTCCATCAATACGGCCAGATATTTCGGGTTGAAGGGTATCGGAGCCGTCGCCCCCGGGTACCGGGCCGACTTTATCCTGCTCAATGATCTGAGCAGCGTGGACATCGAAGCGGTCTATCTCAAGGGCAAAAAGGTCCGGGATCAGGATTTTGCCGAACCCGACCACCTTCTCCTGGAAAGCATGGTCAACCTGGACGAGGTCAGCAACCGGACCTTCTGCATTGATTCCCCGGGACAGGGAGCCGCGGCCAGGGCCCTGGAATTAATCCCCGGACAGATCCTGACCGGAAGCAGGACCGTCATACCCGGGTATGCCCAGGGTCTGGCCCTGGCCGATCCAGAACAGGACCTGGCCAAACTGGCGGTCCTGGAACGGCATCAGGGCACAGGAAATGTGGGGCTCGGATTCGTGGTCGGATTGGGACTGCAAACAGGGGCCATCGGCTCCACCGTGGCCCATGACTCGCACAACCTGATCCTGGCCGGGATGAACGATTCAGACATGACCGTGGCCGCCGGAGCGATTCAGGACATGGGCGGCGGCTTCGTCGTCGTGGAGGGCGAAAAGGTTGTGGCCTCGCTGCCCCTACCTATCGCCGGTCTCATGAGTCCCTGGGGAATCGAGGCCGTGGTCAGGCGTCTGGAGGATCTGAACGAGGCAGCAGGCCGGCTCGGCTGCCCTGGAGACATCAACCCCTTTATGCTCCTCTCCTTTCTGGCCCTGCCGGTTATCCCCAAGCTCAGATTGACGGACAAGGGACTGGTGGATGTCGAGAAATTCGCCATTGTCCCCCTCTGGCTCTCACCCGGGGAGCAAACCTGAGATGCGAACGCGATGAGCTTGGCAAGCTGGGACCTGTCAGAGCAAATCGCGATCCGGTCCTGGGTGGTTGCTTCAGGACGGCTCCCCCTTTCTGGTTTCCTCATAGGCCAAGGCCAGGAAGGCCGTGGCCAGGGGCTGGGTGAACAGCCAGGCAATGAAGAGCGTACTCCCGAGGGCAGACAGGCCGATGAATATCAAAAAGACCACGATTTGATCGGCCATACTGCCTTTTACAGTCAGTTCGTAACTCTTTTTGATCCCCTCCACGAGCCCCAGCCCGGCATCGGTCAGGAGAAAGAGCAGGTAGAGGCAGACAAAGGCACCGCCGAAGGCGATGATCATCCCGGGCAAGAAGAGCAGCATGAAACCGATGGCAGCAGCCACGAAGAACAAAAGCGCAAATCCCAGCAGCGGCCAAAA
>CAZUMF010000551.1:0-2297 GCA_964621385.1 uncultured Desulfohalobiaceae bacterium | reverse complement strand
TCGGGGTTAAGGGCATAGAGGACCGGGTGCGACGCCTCGAACAGGCCATGGAGGATGGACTGCGTTTGGGCGGCTGGTTTGACAGGATCAGCATCAGCGGCCTGCTCGAAGTGGAGGCCGTATATGAAAATATGGATTTTGCCGACCCTGCTGCAGACGACGAGAGTAGCAGCGACCTGGTCCTGGCCACCATGGAGCTGGGGATTGACGCGGCCATTACCGAGTATGTGGGGGGCCACCTCCTGTTTCTCTGGGAAGAAGACGAAACCGAGCCGGTGGATCTGGACGAAGGCTTTATCATTCTGGACGGAAAGGATGTGCTGCCCATGTACCTCAATGCCGGGAAGATGTATGTGCCCTTTGGCTAGTTTGAAAGTCACTTCATCAGCGATCCCCTGACCCTGGAAATCGGGGAAACCAACGAGTCCGCCCTGAAGGTCGGGTTTGCCAATGACTGGATCGACCTCTGCCTGGCTCCCTTCAACGGAGATGTGGACGAGTCCGGGGATGACGATCATATTGATGATTTTGTGGCCTCAGTTCGGGTGAGCCCCCAACTCGGATTCAAGGGCTTTGATCTGTCGGCTGGTCTTTCTTACATCACGAATATCGGAGACAGCGATGGCCTGGAGGGGGAAACCCCGGGGGTGCTTCAGGACGAAGTCTCTGGCCTGGGCGGTTTTGTCAGCCTGGCCTTTCAGGAACGCTTCTTTGTGGAGGGGGAGTTCATCACGGCCCTGGACCATTTCCAGGCCGGTGAGCTGAGCTTCGACAACGGGCAGGAAGCCGAACCAGCGGCCTGGAACGTCGAGTTCGCCTTTTTGCCCCTGGAAGACTTTGAAGTGGCCCTGCGCTACGAAGGCGGGCAAGATCTGGGTGATTTCCTGCCTGAAGAACGCTACGACGCGACCGTGGCCTATGCCATGTTTGAGAACACGGTCCTGGCCGTGGAATACCAGTGGGCCTGCTTTGAAAACGACGATGAAGCTGATGTCCTGACCACCCAGCTCGGCTTTGAGTTCTGATATCCGGTTTTGAGCCTCCAGGCGGCAAACTGGAGGCCCCAAACCGGATAACGATTTACATTTGTCCATCCACTCCTGGGGCTGAAGCGGAATGCCCGCCGCTTCAGCCCCGCCTTTTGGGGCAGAGAGGGCTTTTTGTGCCTGCCTTGACGGATACTTTGAATCTCTTTAAGATGACATAAAACCTCGACATTCGAGTCGCCAAGGAGAACACAGGAAAACGTATGAAGGCACAAGACATCAGGAACAGTGAAGACTTCAAGCGGTGTGAAGCGTTTCACGGGCACATCTGCCCCGGGCTGTCCATCGGATACAAGGCGGCCAGACTGGCCATGGCCAAACTGGACGAGATCAGGGCCGAAGACGAAGAGATGGCGGCGGTGGTGGAGACCGATGCCTGCTCGGCCGATGCCGTGCAGGTCCTGACCGGCTGTACCTTCGGCAAGGGCAATTTTCATTTTCGCGACCACGGCAAGATGGCCCTGACCCTTTTCAGCCGGGCTACCGGTAAAGGAGTTCGGGTGTCCATGAAGCCGGGAGCCTTTGAGCCCGACCCGGAACACCGGGCCCTACTGCAGAAGGTGATGCAGGGCCAGGCCAGTGAATGGGAGAAAGAGCGGTTTCAGGAGCTGCACCTTCAGCGGAGCTGCGATGTGTTGGACATGCCGGAAGAACAGCTCTTTGACCTGCAGGAAGTTGAGGAGGAACTACCAGCCAGGGCCAGGATCGAACCTTCAGAGCTTTGCAGCCGGTGCGGAGAGCCCACCATGCGCACCAAGCTTGAAATGGTTGAAGGAAAAGCCCTGTGCAGGGGCTGTCTCAGCGTTATCTGATTGAAAATTGACGAGAAGGTATGCGCATCTGCAGGCGCTTAGAACTTGACATCCAGACTGTGATTGTAAAGTTCGATGCCCAGTTCTTCAGCAGATTTTCGGCAACGGGGCTCAATCATTGGAGAAATAACAATTGTGCGGGAGGCCTTTCGCCCATGCTTATCTTCATAAAAATTTTTCTTGCGCCAGAAGGCATACACGTCGGATTTGCTCATTGAGGATTTGATCTCGCACAGGATCAGCGTTCCATTGTAAATGATCACATCCAATTCAATCTGATTGTCAAGAATCGTAGTTCCCAGGCTTGACATCCTGACTGCAATTGAATTATGTTTCTAATCACATCACTTGGGTGCCCGCAATCTGCTACAATTTTTAAGAATCCAGGTTGGGGCTGAAAAGGGAACCCTGTGCAAGTCAGGGACGGGCCCGCCGCTGT
>CAZUMF010000550.1:0-2305 GCA_964621385.1 uncultured Desulfohalobiaceae bacterium | reverse complement strand
CGCTATCTTTTTACTGGGCGGAGGCTAATGCAAAAACTGTTCCGTTAAGTATTGGGCCGGGATCTTGTTGTCCTTTATCCAGGGCTTTGAAAAATACATGCAGGGATGCCTGGTCATCCTGATGGTGCTTGCCGGGTCCGGCATCAGCATCATGGTGGCCATCGCCAGTCCACCGGCCAATTACTCCTATTATGCCGGGGTCATTCTGGTCTTTATGATGAGCTACGGATTTATCAAGGCCAGGTTTGTCTGGGCCACCCTGGCCGGATGGATCAATGTGGCCTTCTATGAAATTGTGGCGGTCGGGGTGGTGCATACTCCGGGTCCGATCCTGGTGAACAATAATTTTTTCTTCTTCAGCGCCACGCTCATCGGCATGGTCACTTCGTATTCCATTGAACTTTACACCCGAAAAGATTTTTATATGACCCGCCGACTGGCAGAGGAGCAGAATACGACCAAGCGCTTGAATCGAGACCTGGAGCAACGGGTCATGGAACGAACAGCTGATCTTAAGGAGGCCAACGAAAGACTGCAACAGGAAATCGATGCCCACCGCAGGGAAAAGAAGGAACGGGAAAAACTTGAAAGACAGCTCATGCAGGCGCAAAAAATGGAGTCCATCGGCACCCTGGCAGGAGGAATCGCACATGATTTCAACAATATCTTATCATCGATACTCGGGTATACCGAGTTGACACTCGATGAGGTCAAAAAAAACTCTGATTTGGAAGACAACCTGCAAGAGATCTACACCGCCGGGATACGGGCCAAAGACCTTATCAAACAGATACTGGCCTTTGCACGGCAATCCGATGAGGAGATGAAGCCGGTCCAGGTCAGTGCGATTGTCAAGGAGGTGCTTCAGTTCCTCCGTTCCTCGATACCCAGCACCATTGAAATCCGGAAAAACATTCAAAGCGACTCTTTGATCATCGGCAATGCCACGCAGATTCATCAAGTGATGATGAACCTTTGTACCAATGCGGCCCAGGCCATGGAAGCCAATGGGGGAACCCTTGCTGTAGGCCTGCGTGACGTCCAGCTCGATGAGACTGCCGGCCGGGTCCAGTCCGGCCTGAAACCCGGCGGCTACGTCGAATTACAGGTGAGCGATACCGGCCAAGGCATTGATCCTGAAATCCTTGATTCCATTTTTGACCCCTACTTTACAACCAAAGGGCCGGGTGAAGGCACTGGAATGGGCCTGTCCATGGTGCACGGCATTGTGGAAAGTTACTCCGGGAAGATCCTGGTGGAGAGTACCCCGGGGCAGGGCTCGACCTTCACCCTTTACCTGCCTATTTCCACAAGCCAAAAAGAGCAGATCGTGTATCGATCGGAAGATTTGCCCTTGGGCACGGAAAATGTCTTGCTGGTGGATGATGAGGCCCCTTTGACCAGGATGACCGGCGCGGTTCTCAAAAGTCTGGGATATTCTGTCACTTCACGGACCAGCAGCCTGGAGGCCCTGGAATTGTTCTCCAGCAAACCGGATGATTTTGACCTGGTGATCACGGATATGACCATGCCAAATATGACCGGCGACCAATTGGCTGTTGCATTGCTGAAGATTCGAAGGGACATTCCGGTTATTCTCTGTACCGGGTACAGCAAAAAGGTCTCCGATACATCGGCTGCTGCATTGGGAATCAAGGCCTTTGCCTATAAACCGATTGTCAAGGCGGACCTGGCCAGGACCGTACGCAAAGTGCTGGACGGGGGAATAAGGGACGGAAGGAATTGACTATTGACTAGTGAATAATGACTATTGCAGAGGGAAGAATTGAAGAAAGTGATTGAATATTCAGTCCAATGGGGATGCGAGAGATGATTTTGGATTGCAGAAAAAACTCGAGTTTGGAGGTTTTGGAATGGGGAATGAAGAGTAAAGGGCGATGTTGTGAATGATACTGAAATCGCTTCATCGAGAAAAAACAAACAGTCTCAAAATCATGACTCTGAATTCCGCAATCCAAAATCCGCAATCCAAAATCCAATCAGTTACTTATCAACTTTAGTTCACTTTAGGCACTTCTGCAATTTACCAGGAAGGCAAAGATACGTTATCATCAATGAACGTATAACTATGTTACATTGGGGCGCTTGGCATGAAAAAGAAAAAAAAAGACCCGGCCAAGCCGGCCGGCCCAGACCAAGGGAAACCGAAAACCGGCATGCCGCCGGAACACTCCGACACCACAGTTGAGGTGCAGCCGAAGCCTGATCGGGCCGGCGGCGGTTTTCCCGTCGTGGGCATCGGGGCCTCGGCCGGGGGCTTGGCAGCCTTTGAGGCCTTTTTCTC
>CAZUMF010000549.1:0-2330 GCA_964621385.1 uncultured Desulfohalobiaceae bacterium | reverse complement strand
CGATTAAGGGCTCATGGATGGTGTTAATTATACTGTCAGCGTATTGGCGGGCTTCATCTTCGGATGTTTTCAAATCTGCCATTTTCAATTCCTTTCGGTTTTGCTTCTCAAAGCCCCCGGTTGCGGATGATTTTAATCAACAATCCAAACCCGATCAGGCCGGAGACGATAAAGCCGATGATGCCGATCACCGGGACTTCCTTCCAGAGCGGAGGCACCCTGGAATGGACAATGATGGCGGAACCGATGACCAAGGAGCCCAGCACAACGGCAAAGGCCAGGGTGGAGCTGGCCTTGAACACGCTTTCCCGGGCCTGAACCAGGCTTTGCTCTTCCAGACTCAGACAGAGCCTGCCCGAAGATAGAGTATCCACGACCTTGTAGTAGTCACCGGGAAAGTTCTGGACAAGTTCCGCAAAGTCCCCGGCTAAAGTCCTTGCGCTGGTCTGCAGCCGACTCATATCATAACGGTCTTTGACCAATTTCTCGGCAAAAGGAGTCAGCTGGGGGGTAAAATCGAACTTGGGATCCAGGGCAGAGGCGACGCCTTCAATGGTCAGGAGAGATTTGACCAGCAAGAAGAGGTCCGGGGGCATTCGCAGCCCTTTGCCCACGAGGATCTCTACAAGTTCTCCCAAGAGGGCTGTAAAAGAAAACTCCCCGGCCTGAGCGCTTTGAAAGCGCTCTATAAGTTCCGCGATCTTACGTTCTATGCTTTGGGCTGCTGCAAAATCCCGGCTTCCCGCAAGCCTGACGACCACTCTGGCAGCCTTTTGCTCATTTTGGGCCATAATGCTGGTCAAGAGATCACTGACCACTTCCAAGTCTCTTTGTATCAGGCTGCCGGTCAAGCCGAAGTCGATATAGCACAGCCGAGCGTCGTCCATAAGCATGATATTGCCCGGATGGGGATCGGCATGAAAAAAACCATAACTGAATATCTGCTGCAGGGTCAGCTTGGCGCCTTGGTGAGCGATTCGGGTCTTTTCCTCAGGGCTCAGGGTGGCATCATCCAGCAGTTCGGACAGAGGACGGCCCGTGATAAACTCCATGGAGAGAACCTTCTGCGTCGTAAGCTCAGAATGCACCAGGGGCACCTTGATGTCGTCTTGCCCGGTAAATTGGATTCCGAAACGTTGAATGGCCGCCGCTTCCCGCCTGAAGTCCAATTCCTGGAACATGCCCTTTTCAAACTCGTCAACAATTCCCCGTGGCCCCCATCTTTGCGCTTGGGGAACGTAGCGTTCCAAAAGTTCGGCCAGTTCCTGGAGGGTATCAATATCGACCTCGACAAGTTCATGGAGTCCGGGACGCTGCACCTTCATAACCGCAACTTCCCCGTCGGGCAGCACGGCCCGGTGTATCTGGGCAATGGAAGCCGCAGCCAGAGGGGTCTCGTCGAATTCCAAAAAAAGTTCCCGGATTGGCCTGCCCAGTTCTTTTTCAACGATCTGCACAGCCTGGCTGGAAGGAAAGGGTGATACGCTTTTCTGCAGTTTTTCCAGCTCCTTCTGGAGTTCTTTGGGGATCAGGTCCGGGCGATTGCTCAGGATCTGTCCCAGTTTTATGAATGTCGGACCCAGTTCCTCGGCAACCATGCGGATTCGTTCCCACGTGCCGGCCTTGCCCACAAATCGGACTTGACGAGGCGATGCCCTTCCGAAAATTCTGCCCGCGAAGCGCAGGATTTTGCCGATGCCGGTCTGGTAGGCGATTTCATCAAAACCATAGGCGGCCAGAGTGGATAAGATCTTGCGATAGCGCTTCAATCTCAACCGGCCTTTCCGGGTCAAAAGTCCCAGAATTCGTATCCGCATTGAAGAGCTCCTTAGCCCGTCTTTCAGGGCCGGTTTCTATATCGCTGGTGCGCTTTACAGTGTCCTTTCAGTTCAGCCTTCATGATCCATCTTGTCTAGGAACGTTCGCAGTCATGACCGTATCACGTCCATGCGTGGTCCGGCAATCAGCCAGATAATCAATCCCAGTACTGGGAGAATGAGAATCAGAATGATCCAAAATACCTTTCCACCGGTGGACGCCTGGCTGCCGACAGTCTTTACAATAGCCCAGACATCTGCGACCAAAATAATAAGCCCTAAAAGGCCGCTGACTTCTATCCCCATGTTCACCCTCCTCTGAGTTTTAACACCCGCTTTTTCACAATTTGAATCTGGAAGCAGCCGACTTGACAGCGTTGCCGAGCGAATCCCACGCACTTTCAATACCAATTTTGAGATCCTCCCAGGCTCCATCACCGGCCTGTTGCAATTTAGCCATCTTATCCTCAACGTCTTTGCGCTTTGCCCGCAGGTCCTCCAGCTGTTTCTCAT
>CAZUMF010000548.1:0-2340 GCA_964621385.1 uncultured Desulfohalobiaceae bacterium | reverse complement strand
GATGCTCCCCGGTGGCCCGGCAGGCCTTGCAGGCGATTTCCCCGCCGATATCGACCTCGGGTTTTTCGCCCTCCTCCATTGCCAGATAGTAAATGACCCGCTCGGGGATGTAGTTGAAGACTCCCTGACACTTTTCACAACGCAACTGAAGGCTTTGTTTTTTTTGTCCAAGGCGCTGCCAGAATTGCTCATCACCCAGCAGGGTCTGCCTGGTAAAGTCAAAGAACTCCTGCTGCTGTTTTTCTTCCTCTTTCCAGAGGCTTAGCTCCAAGTCGCTGTCCAGGGCTCTTGGATCCTCGTGCAGACGGCACAGTGTCTGAAAGACCGATTTGCGCCGGGACTCATCCTCGGCCAGGATGGACTCCAGACAGGGGATGAAGCGTGGATCTGCAGAGGAGAGCACAGCCTCCAACAGCTCGGCCTCGTTCTCCTGCAGCAGGGTGTTGAAATTGGCCTCCATCCAGTCGGATGCTTCGGGGCAGGGGTTGTTCTGCAGGAGCAGGAAGGTGAAGGTGAGATGCTTCCAGACAAAGGAGGAGGCCTGGTCTGATTCCGGCTCAACAGTTTTCTCCAGTCCGGTTTGCCGGGCATATTCAGGCCAGAGCAAAGGGGTATGAAACGAGGTCAGGATCTTCTCCATAAACACACTGCTGTCCTCGTCCTCTCCGTCTTTGATCGTGAGATAGGTATTCAGCATTTCCGGGATCAGTTCCACCAGAGCAAAAGCAGGCGCCAGGTCGAGTATCCGCCTGGCCCAGGCCGAGCTGCAGGTTTGCAGAGCCGATTCACAAAGCTTCAGCAGAGTTTCTCGCACAGCAGCCTGACCCTTGTGGGCACTCTCCTTGAGAACAAAGGCGAACATCCAATCCTGGATCAGGCCGGGGCGATCTTCGGCCAGGATCAGGAGCCTCTCGTGATTGGAAATGTCCGCCTGAGTCCGCCCCCGGCAGGTTTGGCCGGCCGCAAGCAGAACCAGCAAGGCGCAGGTGCTCATTTCCACGATATCCGGATCGATGTCGTGGTGGACGCCATATTCGGCTGTCAACTCCAGCAGGCTGTCCATGCGTCTGAGACGGCCCACATCGTCCCCAAAGGCCTCGTGGACCGTGGCCCCCTTCTCCCCTGATGAGCCGTGTGCTCTGGATCGAAGCCTCTTTGCCTCTTTCAGGCAGAGCGCGATCCTGTTGGCAGGGGCTTCCTGCCAACTCTGGCTGAATTCTTCCGACAGGAATTGTTCGACCCACTCAGACGGCAGACCCCAGGGAAAGACCTGGTCTTGGTCTTCGCCGTCCTCCGGCTCCACTTCGGGAGATTCCTGGAACCAGTCCCGGCCGCAGACGTTCAAGATCCCTCGATACAGCTCGTCGGCCAGCTCATAGTCCATGAGGGTTTCGAGCAATTCCCGGGGTCGGGGATGAGACAGCATGAGACCGACCAGGGCCGTGCCGAGCCCTTCTTTGTTTTCTTCAAAAACAAATAGATCGTCTCCAATAGCCAGCTCGAGGGTATCGAACAACTTTTCGGCCAGGGGTGCGGCCGCAGCCAAAGGCAGAACGGCCAGTATCTCTGGCAGAGCGAACAGCTCCTCCAGGTTGTTTTCCAGGGAAGAGCTTTCTTCGAGAATCCGCTCCTCGATTTCCTGAATCCAGACAGAAAGACGCTCGGTATCACCAAGTCCGGCCAGGGCTTCCAAAGCAATCCTTCTTCTCCTGCCAGCATCCTCTTCCAGGGCCACCTCCAGGTAGTGATCGGCCAGCTCCGGCATAAAGGTTTCAAGCAGATCGTACCGGGCCCGGATTCGCACCGGGTCCCGCTCATCCTTGAGCAGACGATGGATAAGCGGGATTCTGCTCTGTTTGTCCAGGTACGTGCGGGCATTTTGAGCCACCCACTTGCGAACAAAGGGGCTGGGGCTTTCGGCGAACTGTTCCCACTTCGAGAGGGTCCAGCAAGATGGTTCAGGCACATCAGAATTCATGAGGCTATCCTTGATGTTTCTTTGGGTGTGGAGATACAAAGGCACTATCCTATTCAGATTGCCTGAAAGGGTCAAACAGCTGCAGGTGCCCGGGATTTTACTCTTTTCCGAGCTGTGGGCTTTCATTCTGTGAACAGGGGGAGATGGGCCGTGCCAATGCTCCACAAAAATGAAAAACGAACCGAACGCTTCAATTTTCGAATCACGGTCCAGGAAAACGAATTGATCAAGGCCGCGGCCCAATTGCGGCAGATCAGTGCCTCCCAGTACGTTGCCCAGAGTGCTGCCAAGCAGGGGGAAATCGATCTTGCGGAACAGACCGTATTGGAGCTTGAAGACACGCAAAGGTCGAGATCAAAAAC
>CAZUMF010000547.1:0-2346 GCA_964621385.1 uncultured Desulfohalobiaceae bacterium | reverse complement strand
TGAAGCAACCCGGTCGCCGAAGGCGATGCTGTTTTTGCCTGGGTGTTCCCTGTCCCGTGAAATACACGAAGTGTCCTGTTTTACCAGGATTTCACTGGGATTCCTCTCACCCGGGCAAAAAGACACAATAATGCTCTTGCTCTTCTCGGCGTACTCCATAGCTCAAGTTTACCCCGTAGCTCAGCTTTGTGATGGTACCGGGGCGAGTCTGCGCCTGCCCGGCATTCATTTGGCACTCAAAAGAGAATGTTAGATCAGTCAAATATCCAACCAAGACAATATCTTTGCTCCATACCCCTGAGCATTTTGAGTGCCGGGTGAGTGCCGGGAGCGGGCGCGAGGCATCTTGTTTCTTGTACTGAATGTCCAATTTTGCTGACATCAATGCATAATGTAAAGTATTTCAGTTTCTTAAACCAACACAAGCTCAGCATGTTACGAAGTCTGAATTTTGGAGCGCGGAACTGGGAACTGGGAGCAAAGACGAAGAACCGGAAACAACGAGCAAAGTATTAAAATTCAGTATAGCATCCGGCTAAGCAAAAGATAGGGGGAAATTTTGGGGATTTGCAAAGACAAGCAACCTCCTGGATTTTTCCGTATACAAGACCAATCAAGAGGCGGTGAAAGCAAGATCCCTGAAATATCACCCTTTACTGTCTTTGGTGAATGGTTCAGTATTGGACATAAAGGAATGGAAGCGAGTCTGGAAACTGCGAATGATTGAAAGTGGTAACCCGGCTTGGAAGGACTTATGGCACAAGTACTTGTAACCGGATCCAATCGGGGGATCGGCCTGGAGTGGGTCCGACAGTATGCTGAAAAGGGAAACCGGGTCTTTGCGACCTGCCGGCATCCCCGTGAAGCCAGTGAACTCCGGGCATTGGCCGAGAGATTCGAAAAGGTGAGCCTGCACCGCATGGATGTCACCCGGACCGACGAGATCAATGCCGTGGCCGTCGAGCTCTTGAAGGAACCTATCGATATTTTGGTCAACAACGCCGGAATCTATCTGGAAAAATACCGGGACGTGGGATTGAATCGGCTGAATTACGAGGACTGGGTGACCACCTTCCGGGTCAACACCCTGGGGCCGGTCCGGGTCACGGAAGCCTTTGTCGAGCATGTGGCTCAGAGCAAAGAGCGCAAGGTGGTCATCACCAGCACACACATGGCCAGCATCGCGGATATTGCCGCGCCCGGGGCCTATTACTACCGTTCGACCAAAGCCGCCCTGAATGCGGTCATGGAAGGTATCACCCATGAACTGAAGGAAATGGACATTGCTCTTCTCCTGCTGCATCCCGGCCATGTCCTGACCCGAATGGGCGGAACAGGCACATCTCTCATGCCTGATAAAAGCGTGGAGGGGATGCGTATACTGGTGGATCAATTCACCATGCAGAACACGGGACGTTTTTTCCGGTATGATGGCGTGGAGATGCCGTGGTAGGCGGAGGGCGGAGGGAAGTAGTCAGTGGTCAGTAGTCAGTGGTCAGGGGGGAGAGGTAAGAGGACGGAGAACAGAGGGCAGTGGTCGGATGTCGGATGTCGGATGTCGGAGGTCGGAAATTCGGTTCATCTGCTTTTTGCGGACTTATGGGTTTGAAGGGCTGGAAATGAGGAAATAGAACAATCTTGTCGCGTTCTCAGGTTCAATTTCAAAACATTGTAAGAATTGCTGATATACTGATCCAATTTTGGTTTTTGAAACAGAGACTGATTGTCCTTTGATTTCAAAGACAGGAATCTGAAAAAGGTAAGTTGGAGCAGTATATCAATCAAAAAGGAGGAAAGTTATGCCTGAATTTGCCAATCCTTTCAGTGTCCTTAAGAACGATCGCAATCTGACCCACGAGGAACTGGTCCGGGCCATCCGCTTCATGATCGCTGCGGAATACGAAGCTGTCCAGCTCTATCAGCAGACTGCCGAGAGCACTGACAATCAATTGGCCAAGGATGTGCTCATCGATATAGCCAACGAGGAAAAAGAGCACGCCGGAGAGTTTCTGCGACTCCTGAGGGAGCTGGATCCGGAAGAAGAGAAGTTCTACAAGGACGGGTATGAAGAGGTCGAGGAAATGATCTCCAAGCTCAAGAAATAATGGAAAAACGGGCGGCGGTTTTACCGCCGCCCGTTTTCGGTTTATTGCGAAGCCATCGGATACCTGGCCTCTTTCCAGGCCTTGACCCCGCCTTTGAGAGCCTTGGCATTGGTGTATCCATCCCGCTGCAGCCGTTCCGCCCGACCGACGGAAGTGGCTTCATCAGGTCAGGCGCAGTAGAAGATGATTTCCTGGTCTGGCGAGATGTTTGGCAGCTCCTGTTTGAACTCTGTATACGTCG
>CAZUMF010000546.1:0-2362 GCA_964621385.1 uncultured Desulfohalobiaceae bacterium | reverse complement strand
CCTCCTCCGCAAAAACATCATCTAACGTTTTGTTGGCCCAGAAAAGGGTAACCCTGTTCGAGGCCCCGGTTGACTGGAAATGGCGCAGGACACTCAAGAAAGGCGTGATGCCGACTCCGCCGGCAATCATGATGATATCGTCATGTTTTTCAATATCCTGGCAAAAATTGCCGTATGGTCCGGAAAACTTGATTTTATCGCCAGACATGAGCTCAGGGATGGTGGAGGTGAAATCACCTTGCCGTTTGATGGTCATCTGAAGATTGTCTCTTGATGGAGAGCAGGACAGGGTAAAGGGATGCGGTTCGCTCCACTGTCCATTGCGATAGACCCGTATGACCCCATACTGCCCCGGTTTCCAGTCGACAACCCGGCCGCCCTCCGGTCCTTGAAATATGATGGAGGTGATGTCGTGGCTTTCCGGCTCTGTCTTGATGATCTCACAAATGTCGCTGACGCTCTTGCCCATGTCAGTCCTACTCCTTCCAGACGTCAGCTTTGCCTCTGGCAAATCTGACATATAATTAATTAATTTATATAAGAATAGTTGTATTAACCGCCGATCCTGACCCCCCGCCGCTGAAGCAGACTGCCTTCGGAGAGATAGAGATCGACCAGGGCGATGCGGTAATTGACGATCGCTCTGACCTCCTCGATCCGGGCGGCCAGCAGATCCCGCTGGGCCTGAGCCACCAGAAGCGCGGTGCTGGCTCCCACATCGAAGCGCTCCTTTTCCGCGCGGGCGGTCTGCTCTGCAAACCGCCGTGTGGCCTTTGATGCGGTGATCTGCTGCCTGGCCCGCTCCACTTCATTGACTGCCAGACGCACATCCAGACGGACGATCTGCCTGAGGTTGTCAACAGCCTCGGCAGCCTGACGATGGGTGGCCCGGGCCGCCTCATGCCGGGCCTCGTCCGTCCGGTTCCCTAAAAAGTGGCTCAGTCTCAGCCCTGTGCTGAAATCGTACGAATCCTCGTCCAGATTCCTAAAAGAATCGGAAAAACTCTCTGCAAATCCGGTTTTTCCAAGATCAATGAACAGGTCGAGCTTCGGCAGCAGCCCGTTTCGGGTCACGATGGTTTCCAGGCGGCCCTGCCGTCTGCGCAAGTGGGCCTCGGCCAGATCTGGTCGGGACCGCTCCGCCAGGGCCAGGCGTTCGGCCTGGTTCTCAAGTGGCTCTGCTACGATCCGAGGATCGCTTTCTGGCTGAAACCGCCTGTCCAGCTGCCCGGTCTCTCCGGGGCTGATCAATCGCAGCAGCCTCAGCCGGCGCTCCTCCAGAAGACTGCGGGCATCGATGAGGTCCTGCTCCCGGCGGGCCACCTCGGCCCGTGTCGCCGCCGCCTGCGTCTCGGGCAAAAGTCCGACCTCGATCTGCTGTTCGACCTCGTTTCGCTGCTGCCTGGCAATGTCCAGGGAGCTTTCAAAAATCGATATTTCCTGCAGGGCCAGGACATAATTCCAGTAGGCGATTTCCGTTTGAGCCAGAAGCACCTCGGTGAATCCACGCAGCTCGTAAATACTGGCCAGCGTGTCCAACTCGGCCTGGCGAACGCTGACCAGATTCACGGCCGCTCCGAACCCTTCAAGCAGGGACTGGGTGATGGACAGCCCCGCCCTGGCCCGCCTCTGGTTCGGGGCCCGATTGGATTGATTCCGGTCTTGCTCCAGGCTGGCCTCAAGGGTTGTTCCAGAGGGCAGATCCTGCCTTATCCCGGCCTCAGCCAGGGTTTGGGATGATTCCACTGAAAACTGCTCTCCGGTGGCCCGGGAGATTTCGCTGGCGGTCTCCTCGGCATACCTGTATTCGGCAAACAACTCCGGATCAAAGACCCCCCGCTCGATCAGCTCAAAGGTGCCCGCAATGACGGGACTTAACTGCTGCACCCGGAGTTCGCGGTTGTTTCGAAGGGCCAGGATGGTGGTTTCCTCAATGGACAGCTTAAGGGGTTTCCCAGGCGGCGGCAGTTCAAATTCCGGCCTTTCGGTCATCTCCGGCTGAAAGGCTCCGGCCGATTCAAGAGGTTCAAGCGCCTCCTCCCGGATCAAGGCATCGTAATCCGGCTGAAAGACTTCCCAGTGATCCACCGGAGTACACCCGCTTGTCAGCCAGCAAAAAAATGAAAGAAACCAAAGCATACAGTTTGCGCTGAAACTTCCTCTGATCAAAATCCATACTCCTTTTGCTGCAAGGGGTGTGCGTCTGACTGGCTCTGATGAAAGCTCACGAGTCTTCAAAAACTCAGACTTCGTACACCTGTACCAATTATGAGAGTTAACTGCCTAAAATGATTGATTTGACTTCAAAATTGGACATTTCACAGGTTTCAGGTGTCAGCCCTGCCTCTGGCAGGCCTGACAT
>CAZUMF010000545.1:0-2369 GCA_964621385.1 uncultured Desulfohalobiaceae bacterium | reverse complement strand
TTTGGCTTGAATTTCAAACTCCCTGGGCAAGCGTACTGACTGATTTTTACCGTTTTGAAACAGCTTGGCGATTCGCGTTGTCTTTTTTCCGTCATCTGCTAGGGATGCTTTTTGCATTATAAACCTCCAGAGATTATCAAAAATATATATGCTTCTAGCATATGCCAATGAGACCTGTATGTCAACTGAAGAAGAAATGCTGCCATGTTGGTATGCTGGCAGGCTGGGATTGGAAGAGGACAGTGGTCGGTGGTCGGAAGACAGAGGGCGGATGACAGAGGACGGAGGACGGAAGGCCTCGATACCGATTGTGATGGCGATACCGACCCCGAGGTAAGGCATTTGAGGTGAAAAAGGTTATAGATTCACGGTTTACAGTTCACGGTTGATGAGTTGAGGAGCATGAAAGAGGTTCAGGGGACTGTGGTCGGTAGTCGGTGGGCAGTAGCCAGAGGACAGATGACAGTGGCCTCCCCGCCGGAGACGGAGAATTTTTCAGCCGACCTTCCGGGGCGGTTGGAATCTGCCTCTTCTCTCTTATCCTGTTTAATCCTGTAAATCCTGTCTAAAAATTCTTCAAGAAACTCGACAGGATTAACATTGCGCATGAAGGAGGAGGATCATGGGAACTGCTGTCCGCAAGCAATCAGCGAATTTAAGCAGTAGAAGCGATCTCCTGCATCAGGCCAGGGACAAAAACATTAACCTGTCCAAGACCCTGGAGGAAAGTCTTGAGAAGGTCCTTAAAGAACAGGACCGGCGGGCCTGGATTGAGGAGAACCGGGGTCCAGAGGGGTAATGAATGGGACGCTCGAGTCGACTGATGTCAGGACCCAATGTCTGCCATAAACCGAATTTTTTTATTCTTGGTGCGGGTAAGTGCGGTACTACGTCCCTCTTTAACTCTCTGCGGCAGCATCCGGAGATTTTCCTGCCGTCGATGAAAGAGCCGACTTTTTTTTGCGATCAATTTCAGGTCGTGACCAATCCTGTCGACTATTTCAGACTCTTCGACTCTGTCTTGCAGGAAAAGGCCGTTGGAGAGGCCTCCCATGCCTACATGACGAATCCGTCCTCGGCCAGGGTCCTGCAGGCCCTGTTCCCTGAGGCCAGGTTCCTCGTCATCCTCCGCAACCCGGTCGATCGGGCCTATTCCCTGTATCACCACATGCGCAGAACCGGATACGAAAAGGCCTCTACGTTTGAAAAAGCCCTCCAGGCCGAAGAAAAAAGGGTACGCAGCCCTTCCTTTCCTAAAAGGTGCCGGCATTATTATTGCAATTATCTCTATTTTCGGTCCGGTCTCTTCGGGGCTCAGATTGAGCGGTTTTTCGCCCTGTTTGACCCAGCTCAGTTCCATTTCTTGACCCTGGATCAGTTCAGGGCGGAGCCAGGTGTCTCTTTGAGGCAAATATTTAGCTTCCTCGATGTGAATACCGATTTTCAGCCCGAACTTTCCATGCAGAATCCGGGCAAGACATTGCGGGCGCCGCTATTGATGCGCCCTTTGGCAGGAAGCAGATTGCTGCGGCGCTTTCCCGGACTGGCCGCCTTTGGACTGCGCCTTTTGGAAAAGATCCTGCTCAAACAAATACCTCCGATGCAACCCGATACCAGACAGCAGCTTCAGCTTAGCTACCGGGGCGATCTCCAAAAAATCTACCACCTGACCGGGCTCTCCTTGAACGATGATTGCCCGGCTCGAACAACAATCAGGAACACATCCACTCCCGGCTCGGATTCATCTGCCGCAGATCAGGCCTGAACCCGGTTCATTTGCTGTATTTTCTCAACCAGAGCCTCAGAACTTCTCCTCTGTTCAGTGCGGCTTCGGCAGCCGCAAAGGGCAGAGCCCCTATTTGCAGGAACAGATACGCCAGAAGCCAGGAAAGCGGGTGCCGGCCCCGGTTCCGCCGGCGCATGTCTCCCGGGGCCAGTTTCGGAAACAAGGACAGGACAATGGAACTGGCCGAGGTCCTCCAGGAAAAGGTCGCTGCCTTTTCCAGGGCGAGGTGATCGATCTGCCCAATCAAGTATTTCAGGCTTGCCGGGGTAAAGTGATTCACATGAAGCGGGATCTCAAGCGGCTGCCATCTTGTGCCAAAGACCTGAAATCCCAGGGAAGAGATGTTGGGCACCTCGAGGATCATGATTCCGCCCGGTGTCATGAGGTCAAAGGCCAGGCGCAGGTCCCGGACCGGATCGCTGAGATGCTCCAGGAGATGATAGCAGGTGATGGCGGCGAACGACCCCTTTTCAAGCCGGTCGTCGCCAATATCCCCCTGGATAAGCCAGGGGGAGGCCTGAGCAGGGACAAATTTGTCGAGGCCATAGGCCTCGAAGCCTTTGCCGCGCATCAGGGCCGGGAG
>CAZUMF010000544.1:0-2371 GCA_964621385.1 uncultured Desulfohalobiaceae bacterium | reverse complement strand
TGAAGTTTGTTTCGAATTTCGTGCTTCGAATTTCGATATTATGTCCAATTTTAAAATCATTGAAAATATATTCAATCATTTTAAGTAGTTAAATGTCAAAATTGGAAAGACAGCACGAAATCTGATGTTGGAAATTTAGGAGGAACAGTATGGCCGAGACCAGGGACATCATCAATACAGGCTTAAGGGGGGTAACCGTTGCCTCGACCAGGATCAGCAACGTCGACGGAGAAGCCGGCAAGCTGATTTATCGCGGCTATCGCATTACGGACCTGGCCCAGAATGCAACCTTTGAAGAGATCGTGTATCTGCTTTTGTATGAAAGACTGCCCCGGGAGCAGGAGCTGGAAGACTTTGCAAAGCGTCTGAGCAAAGAACGGGTCCTTCCGAAGAAAATCCTGGAAGCCCTGAAGACCCGGCCCGGAGATTCCCGGCCCATGGACATACTCCAGGCCATCCCCCCGATGCTGGCCAACCACGATCCGGATGCCGAGACCTTGACCGAGGAAAAGGCGCTGGATATCGGGGTAAAGATCATCGCCAAATTTCCGACAGCAGTCGCGGCCTGGGAAAGCCTGCGCAACGGCCGGGAACCGGTCGATCCTGATCCCGAACTGGGACATGCCGCAAATTTTCTCTACATGTTGACCGGGACCAGGCCGGATGAGGAAGTCGCCCGTTTCATGGATATCTGTCTGGTGCTGCACGCCGATCACACCTTCAACGCTTCCACCTTCGCGGCCCGGGAAGTCTGTTCAACCAGGGCCCACATGTATGCGGCCGTGGCCGCTGCAGTGGGTTCCCTGTCCGGGGAGCTGCACGGCGGGGCCAATGCCCGGGTCATGAAGACGCTCCTGGACATCGGTTCGTTGGAGGCGGTTGGAGGCTATGTGTCCGATTTGCTGGACAAGGGAGGCAAAATCATGGGCCTGGGGCATGCGGTCTACCGGACCCTGGACCCCAGGGCAAAAATCCTGGATCCCATCTCCAAAAGGCTCGGGGAACGGGTCAAGGACAGCAGATGGTACGAGTTGACCAAGAAACTGGAAGAAGAGGGCAGAGGGGCCTTCAAGAAACGAAAGGGCAAAGACATCTATCCGAACGTGGATTTTTTCAGCGCCTCGGTCTACTACTATATGGGCATACCCATCGATCTCTTCACCCCTGTCTTCGCCATATCCAGGGTGTCCGGCTGGGCGGCCCACGTCATAGAAGAGCAGTATGCAGAGGCCGCCCCCAAGCCGGTGCTGTACCGGCCGTCGGCCGAATACGTCGGCGAGTACTGCGGGCCGGAAGAGTGCGCCTTTGTGCCCATGGATCAGCGGAAATGACTCAGAGCCGCATCATGCAAACCCGCTGCTGCCCGGTGCGGCATGCATGGTCTTTGTTTTGGGTGAGGGGGCGCAGGATATGCGGGCTGCAAACCCTTTTCTTTATCCGTGAAGCGCCTGCCGGGTCCAGTTGAGGGCGCCGCCCGCGGCAACGATCTCTCTCTCCCGGGGAGTGAGCCGTAATCGAAGCTCCATCTCCAGGCCGTCAACCAGAGCCCGGACCCTGTCCCTGCCCTCGCTCAGAGAGCGGCGGATACCCGGGATTTTGAGCTGCTGCCCCTGCCGGATTTGGTCGTAATCTTCCGTTTTTTCGAACTCCAAGGGAACGATGCCGTAATTGACCAGGTTGGCCTTGTGGATCCGGGCGAAGCTCTTGGCTATCTTGGCCCGGACACCCAGATAGCGGGGGGCCAGGGCGGCGTGCTCTCTGGAGGAGCCCTGGCCGTAGTTTTCTCCGCCCACGATGAAACCGCCCCCTTTTTCCCTGGCTTTGGCCGGAAATTCCCTGTCCAGGGCTTCGAAGGTATATTCGCTTATAGCCGGTACGTTGCTGCGAAGCGGCAGGATTCTGTTTCCGCCGGCCAGGATATGGTCCGTGGAGATGTTGTCCCCCAGCTTGAGCAAGACCTCTCCCTGCATGTCTTCTTCGATCTCCTCAAAGCGGGGCATGGGCTTGATGTTCGGACCCAGCCTGATCTGCACCTCTTCCGAGGACGGGGCGGGATTCACGAACCATTCGTCGCTGTATGCAAAGACGTCGGGATAGGGCACTTCAGGACAGCGGCCAAAGGTGCGGGGGTCGGTGATGCGTCCCTGAATGGCCGAGACAGCGGCTGTCTCCGGAGAACAGAGGTAGACCCGGTCCTCTTGCAGACCGCTGCGGCCCTTGAAGTTCCTGGGAAAGGTCCGCAGGGAATTGGTCCCGGTGGCCGGGACCTGCCCCATGCCGATGCAGCCCAGGCAACCGGATTGGTGGACGCGGGCCCCGGCATGGAAAAGGTTGAGCATGCCCCCCATCTGGGTCACGTTCTCCATGGTCT
>CAZUMF010000543.1:0-2375 GCA_964621385.1 uncultured Desulfohalobiaceae bacterium | reverse complement strand
TTCGCTTCGCTCGCAATGACGAGCGTTGATCAATGCTTGGAACTATGACTCCATTCGTTTGAAGTTTCATTCGAGCTTTGCCGGAGGCAGGGCTTACATACGAAATTGTTATCCCTCTCTCTGCCCTCTGCCCTCCGTCCTCTGCCCTCCGAAATCTGATATCTGACGTCCGACGTCCGACCTCTGCCCCTCCTGCCCTCTGCCGCGGCTAGGCCTTGTACAGCTTGGGGTTGAGCACGTCCCGGAGCCAGTCGCCCAGGAGGTTGACCGCCAGGACCAGGACCACGAGCAGTACTCCCGGAAAGGCGGTGATCCACCAGGAACCGCTGAAAATATATTCAAACCCCGAGTTGATGAGGGAGCCCAGGGAAGGCCTGGAGATGGGCATGCCCAACCCGAGAAAGGACAGGGCCGCCTCGCTCATCACCGCGTTGGCCACCTGAATGGTGGACAAAACCAGGATGGGGGACATGCAGTTGGGCAGGATATGCCGCCACATGATGCGCTGGGAATTGAATCCGGCCACCCGGGCCGCTTCCACATATTCTTTTTTCTTTTCCGCCAGGACCGAAGCCCGGACCGTCCGGGCGTACTGCGGCCACTGGGCCAGACCGATGACCAGGATGAGAAAGGGCACGGCAATCTCATTGAAGCGACCCACGCCGACCGCGGTCTGCAGCACGGCGCTCAAGAAGATGGCCACCATGAGATAGGAAAACGAGAGCTGGACATCAGCCATACGCATGAAGAAATTATCCAGCCTGCCCCCGTAATACCCGGATATGAGTCCGATGACAATGCCCAGAAAGGCCTGCAGGATCACCGCGCCGATGCCGATGATGATGGAAATGCGCATCCCGTAAATCATGGTGGAGAGCATGTCCCTGCCCTGGGCGTCCGTGCCCAGGAGATAGTCCCCGCTGCCCCCGTCCATCCAGACCGGAGGGATTTCCGAGGCAAGGATATCTATATTTTCAGGGGCATAGGGGTAATAGGGCGCGACCAGCGGAGCAAAAATCGCGCAGAACAGCAATATGAGAAAAACCACCGTGCTGCCGATGGCCACCTTGTCCCGGCGAAAACTATACCAGATATAGGACCGTTTGAAGCGTTCCCACTGTTCCCTCATTTCGCCCCCGTAATGCGCACGGTCGGATTGACCAGCCCGTAAATAATATCCACCACCGTGTTGACCACCACCATGACCACTCCCACAAACATGATATACGCCACCAGGAGCGAGGTGTCCGCACGTTCAACCGCTTCCATGAAGAGAAATCCCAGACCCTGCCACTGAAAAACCGTTTCCGTGAGGATGGTGAAGGCAATGGTAATCCCCAGTTGGACCCCGCCCACGGTGATCACCGGCAGCAGGGTGTTCTTGAAGGCATGCAGGAACCAGATTCTCTGCCTTTTCAGGCCCTTGGCCCAGGCGTACTTGATGTACTCCGACTCCAGGACTTCCATCATTTCCGAGCGGATCAAGCGGATGAACAAAGGCAGCATAATGGAGGAGAGGGAGACACTGGGCAGGATGATATGCGACCAGCCGTTCAGGCTGAGGAGTCCGGTCTTCCAGCCGCCGATATCGATGGTTTCCCCTCTGCCGAAGGAAGGCAGCCAGCCGAGTTTGACCGAAAACAGGTAGACGAACATGATCGCGGTCAAAAAGACCGGAATAGAGACCCCGACAATGCTGGCCCCCATCACGGTCTTGGAAAAAATCCGGTTGGGGTAGATCGCGGCATACACCCCGAGGGGCACGGATAAAAACACGATAATCAGGGAGCTGACCAGCACGAGCTCGAGAGTAGCCGGGGCCTTGCTCAATATCACATGGGTCGCCGGCTTCTTATAGAAAAACGACTTTCCCAGGTCCCCATGCATCACCCCGACAAGAAACCGGTAGTACTGAACAGGCACGGGATCATTCAAGCCGAGCTCTTCCCGGAGTTTGTCCCGTTCCGCCTCGGAGACGGAAATCCCGGTGATCTGCCTGACCGGATCCCCAACGTTTTTTTTGATGGCGAAGGCGATGACGCTGATGATGAGCATCACCAGAATGGCCTGGAGCACCCGGCGTATGATGAAAGCAATCATGGCTGTTTCTGGGACGATCAGGCGTTAAAAAAAGAGGCGGGTCCGAACTGACCCAGACCCGCCGTACACTCCTTCGAACCCTTGCCGGAGGCTTCTGCCGCGCGCCTGCGGTGAAGCGCCCCCCAAGTGACTCGCCGTCAGGGCACACCTGCAGCAAAATACGTGATTCGTGATTGTTATGTTCCCCGGGCCTCTGGCCCGGGGGACATAAAAAACAGTGCATGACCAGATGCCCAAAATAAGGGAAGGTCATGACATTGACAATGGGCAGAATG
>CAZUMF010000542.1:0-2378 GCA_964621385.1 uncultured Desulfohalobiaceae bacterium | reverse complement strand
AATGCTCATAGTTCACCCAATTTATAGGATTATCCCGCCAGAAAGACGATGACCAGGAAAAGGAGCAGGCCTGCGCAGTGGACACGTGACAGAGAAGAACGGTCGCTTGCAGTCCAGATCCTTTATTATCCTGGGAAGTCCCAGCCTTGAGACTTCGATTTCAATGAAAAATATACAGGAATACGGCTCTCCTGGCAACGGTGAAAAAACGGGTATAATCAGTAAAGCCTGCTTCTGTCCGCAACATGGCCGGTTCATCTTGTCTCTTGACCACGGACCTGGTATCCTATTCACTGTTATCAATGATCTATAAACCTCTTCAGTGACTTATTCATTATTATGAGCGTTTCGTGGCCGAGGTCCGCAGCGAAAACTACGGTGTTCTCTGCGACCCCGGTGACGAGACGGCTGCCACCTGTGAAATGAGCGTGGTGCTGACCGGCTACGAATTGGCTGTGATCAGCCTGGATCAGGGGGCGGCCCTGGAGGGCAAGACCCTTCAGGAAACTGCCCTGCGCAAAGAGCACGGTCTCAACCTCGTCGCTGTCAAGCGGGGTGAAGCCACCCTGGTCAATCCGGATGCGGATTTCAGGCTGCAGCCCGGGGATCGGGCCTACATCTTCGGCGAACACCGGGTCATCCTGGCCAAACGGCCCCTGTTTCAAAACCTCAACTAGTCTCACGAGAACCATCCGCTTTGATGGACAAAAACCATGCCCCCAAGTCCCTTTCCTTCGCTGATCCTTATCAGCCCTGAATCATCCTGGCCGCGGTTTCTGCAAGTCGATGCGAATAGCCGGCCTCGTTATCGTACCAGACGGCCAGCGAAACCAGCCGACGGTCGATGACCTGGGTCAGGGGCAGATCCACCAGACAGGAATGGGACTCCCCCACAATCCGCGACAAGGCCCATTCATCTTCGAGAACCGTCATGATGCCCTGAAGTGATTCCTTGCTCGCGGCCTTGCGCAGGGTCTCCCGGACATCTTCTTCCCCAGCCGGCTGATCCAGGATCAGGTTGACCTCGGCGATGCTCCCGGTTCGGACCGGAACCCGGTAGGCCTTTCCGGTCATATTCAGATCCGGCCAGATGAACTGCAGAGCCCGAGCAGCTCCTGACGATGAAGGGATGATGTTCTCAGCCGCTGCCCAGGAGTCCCGGCGGTCCCGCATGGTCAGGCTGTCCGTCAGGGACTGACTGTTGGTGTAGGCGTGCACTGTGGAGAAGAAACCGGCCTGGATGCCGAAATGCTCGCGCATGACCAGGATCACCGGAGCCAGGGCATTGGTCGTACAACTGGCCATGCTCACGATGCGGTGTCCGGCCGGATCAAAAGTGTCCAGATTGATGCCCGGCAGCAAAACAGCATCGCAATCAGCCGCGGTCTTGCTTGGGGCGCTGACCAGGACCCGTCTGGCCCCCTTGTCCAGATGGGCCTGAGCCTTCTGGCGGACAGTAGATTGTCCTGTACAGTCGATGACCAGATCAATGCCCATGCTCCCCCAATCTGGAAGGGATTGCCTGGTGTTCATATAGGTGATGTCTCGTCCTCCGATGGACAATCCCCCTTCCCGGGCTTCAACCTTTTCGGGCCAGCAACCATAACTGGTATCCACAGCAAACAATGCGGCCATGGTCTCAAGCTCTGCAATGTCGGAAATACTGGCCGGAACAAAGAGTTGGCGCTGCAAGGCAGCTCTCAAAGTCGAGCGGCCGATGCGGCCGAATCCGTGGATAGCTATGCCAGACATAAGTCCTCCTTTTTGGGTGACCTGAATCGTATCAAAAGTAGTAGCCCAGATTGATATTGAACCGCTTTTGCCATTCATCATCCGGGTTGGCCCCGAAGTGCGTAAACTCCTTATCTCCTACAAAAAAATTACCGTTTGAATAAGCCAATTCGGTATAGATGTACCAGCCACCCCGCCCCCCGGCACTTCCCACGACGAACAACTCACTGTCCTTGAAGTCCCTTTCTTCCTTGAAAATACTGCTGTACTCCACATAGGGAATCATATATTTTAGCCAGGGGATACCGGGAGTTTTCAAATAATAGCTGAGGGAACCGCCTGCGATATAGGCTTCAGCCGCAACTGGCCGGGCAAAATCAATTGTACCATCAAAATCTATTTTTTTTTCCGACCATCAGAGAATAGATGACGGCTGTGATCATGACAAGGGTGAAAAAACGGTTACACAGAAATTTTTATTTAAAATACCCATTTTTTCACCATTTCCTTATTTCCTCGTTCTTCTTATCATAAGAGGCAGATCAATACGAAGAAATAGACTGACTTTTGTGCCTATGCCAAATGAAATTCATATTGTTTTATTGATCCAACTTGACTTATGTCGTAAAATGGCAGCTGAATTCCGG
>CAZUMF010000541.1:0-2403 GCA_964621385.1 uncultured Desulfohalobiaceae bacterium | reverse complement strand
ACCTTGGGTCTGGTGGGAGAGTCCGGCTCCGGCAAACCCACCCTGGCCCGGATCGTCCTCAAGCTGTTGGAGCCGGATGCCGGGGAGCTTGTCTACCAAGGCCGGGAGATCACCTGGCTGCCCGAGGCCACCTTCAAGCCCCTGCGCAAAGACATCCAGATTGTCTTCCAGGACCCCTACGGCTCCCTGAACGCCAAAATGAGCATTGCCTCCACCCTGGAGGACGGCCTCCGGGTCCTGGGCCTGCCCAAGGCCCAACGCCGGGAACGTATCGGCTCCCTCCTGGAACAGGTGGGGCTGAGCCCGGAGATACGAAACCGCTACCCCCACGAATTCAGCGGGGGGCAGCGGCAGCGGATCGGCCTGGCCAGGGCCTTGAGCGTTGAGCCGAAGCTCATCATCTGCGACGAACCGGTCTCGGCCCTGGACGTCTCCATTCAGGCCAAAATCATCAACCTGCTCCTGACCCTGCAGAAGCAGCTGGAATTGAGCTATCTGTTCATCTCCCACGACCTCAACGTGGTCGGCTTTCTGAGCCATCAGGTGGCGGTCATGTATCTGGGGCAGATCGTGGAATACGCCCCCACGGAAGAGCTCTTTGCCGAGCCCCGGCACCCGTATACCCAGGCCCTGCTCGCGGCCACGCCCCGTGTGGACGCTGCTCAGTCTCAGCAACAGCCTCTGGCCGGGGACGTCCCCAGTCCCCTGCACCCGCCTGTGGGCTGCCGCTTCCACACCCGTTGCCCCCTTGCCGGTCCCGAATGCCGGAAATCCCCGGTGGCCCTCAAACAAACAGGCGACGGCCGGCTGATCCGCTGCCTCAAGGCCGGCTGAGTCCTCAATTTTCCCATTTCGCGCCGGGCGCGAAATGGGGGAGACTATCATCGCAGGGAGAGCCCGTGCCCCCCTGAGGGGCGACCAACAGCCTGCTCATTATCCCTTTTCAAGCTCCATCACCAGCATATCCGCTTTCGTGTGGTCCGGCAGTGTCCAGGCCTTTGTCAAGAGCTGGGTCTTGTTGAATCCACACTGTTCATAGACATGGATAGCTCTGGAGTTATGAGGAAAAACAGTGAGCATGATCCTGGACACCTGCAGCGTCTCAAAGGCGTAGGCAATGGCAAACCGAAGGGCTTCCGATCCATAGCCTCCTTCCCGATACGCTCTTACCGTGATGGCGATGGCAAGTTCTGCCGAGTTTTTTGCTGAGGCCAGTCTGATCAGGACAACATATCCAATGGGGAGAGCTTCCTTGGTGGTGACAATGCTCAAGCGTATTGGCAGGCCGCTCTCATGGCCGGGGATTGTAGGCGTTTCCAGCGACTGCAGAAACCGTTCCCTCTCATCATGCTGAAAGGGCGCCCAGCCCATCGTACTCATCAGCTCAGGATCATCAGAAAGAGTCAGAAACCGGGGAATATGCTCTTCCTGCATGGGGACAAGGCAAACCTTCTTCTTATACACTCCAACGTCCCATTTTTTTGGATTCTGTCTTTGAAATCAAAAAACTATCAGTCTTTGTTTCAAAAACCACAATTGGATCAGTATATCCGCTCCCTGTCTCTCATCCCTGAGCCCTCGACATCCGATCTCCGACGTCCGACATCCGTCTTCCCCCCTCCCCCTGACGGCTGACTTCTGACCACTGTCATCTGTTCTTCCCTCTGCCCTTATGCTCCATGCCTTTTCCCCGCGTGCGGCGTCAGCTGCCTTTGAGCTTGTCTCCCGACCCTTCCCTCCAGTTGGCGAGCACGACCGAGGTCTCGATCTGCCATTCGGGAATGCTCCAGTAGCGGCGCATCAGGCTGCGTGTCGTATCCCGGGATTGAAGAACGTAGCCGTTCTTTTCATAGAAGCGAATAGCCCACGTCGGCTATGGCCGGGATATCGGAGTTGGTTTCGCTTCTGATCTCAATGTGTGCAATCATGGTCGCGCTCTCCACTGGGTCAGTTCGTCCAAATTCACTCCGGCCAGCCAGTTGTGAGCCATGCGGATTTGTGCACCATTCTTGTAAGTTTTTTCCCTCTTGAGTCCTTAACGAGTTGAATCTTCGTTATTTCAGTAAAATATTTTCAAGAGTCAAGTTATATCGTCGAAGTCCTGCTGCATTGACTCTTTTGTCGACTCCTTCATCTTCTCGAAGGCGCTCATCGCCGTTGTCACCATGCCGGCCAGATCACCGGCATTGCTTGGAATCACCAGGGTATTGGATGTCTTGGCCAGTTTGCCAAACTCAGTCATGTATTGTTCGGCCACACGCAGATTGGCTGCCCCCTGGCCGCCAGTTGTCTGGAGCTGTTCGGCGATGAGCTTCAGCCCTTCTGCTTTTGCCTGGGCAACAGCCAATATTTCCTGGGCCTGGCCTTCGGCCTCGTTTATCCGCTTTTGCTTCTCGCCTTCGG
>CAZUMF010000540.1:0-2424 GCA_964621385.1 uncultured Desulfohalobiaceae bacterium | reverse complement strand
TTTCTCAGTTGTGCCTGTTGCGCTGAAATACAGAGTTGTGATTTTTTTTATCATTTGTTAAAAAATTCTTCAATGATAACAAGTTCTGTGTCAGCCCTGCCTCTGGCAGTGCTGACATATACCGGATCGTACTCAGGGACTTCATAAACATCCATGTACTCGAAAAAGGCGTAGCGTCCCTTTTTTTCGTGAGTCTTTTCCTTGGCAGGATTTCCCCGGCCCCGGATATAGTGGTCAGTTTATAGACATATTTTCGGGAAAGGTCATAGCGCTACAAGGTTTCCAGAAACGGACAGCACGGCTGGCCTCCATCGGCAAGAGATGGACGAGCCGATCCATCAGGAAAACAACCTGACCGTTTGCTCTTCCCTGAACCGCTCCTGCAGGCCCCGCAGCCTCTTCTCCATTCCCGAGGTGTCCAGGCTCATGGCCCCTTCCGGGCAGAGCCTGGCGCAGGTGTTGCACACGAAGCAATTTTCATCTCTCACCGGAAACGGATCCAGGCTGATGGCCCCGGCCGGACAGCTGTCCCGGCAGATGCCGCACTGGGTGCAGAGATCCTGATCAAAACGATAGCCGGGGTGGTTTTGTTTGGCCTTCTCAATATCGAGCTCTCGGGCAAACTCCTTGACGGACTTTGGCTGGTAATCCAGGACTTCAGAGGAGATCCCAGACGGTGCGCCTTTGGACAACGCGCTCAGGACCCTGCGGACCAGGCCCGCAAGCTCCGTTTTGTCCTTTGCATCAGGGCGGCCGGCACCCAGCGGCTTTTCAGACTGCCACATGCTGGAGTGCCTTGCCGGGACCGCGGCCGCTCCGGCCAGTTGGAAGCCGTTTGCTTCCAGGGCCCGGCCCATTTCCCAGAGGGCAGTGCCGCTGGTGACCGAGCCCCAGGTCACGAAGGGTACGGCCAAGGCCCGGCCGGTCGGATCAGGCAGCCAGCCGAGAAAGGCTTCCACCGGCGGGACCGGATGCAGGGCGTAGACTGGCGAACCAAGCCAGAGGAAGAGGTTCGCCCCCGGAGCGATAAGCTCCCGGGCTCGTCCTTCCCAGCCCGGATTTCCCAAATTGAGGGTACTGACTGCAGCCTTGTGTTCAGTCAGCTCCTGTTCGATCACTTCGGCCAGATCGGCTGTGCTGCCGGCTGGCGAGCAGTAGGCGACGATGTGTTGTGGTGCATTCATTTCACATTTTCCTTATAGAGCGGCTTTTTGCTTCTGCCGCGGTGCACCGGAAGATAACGGTCCGCAATTTTCAGGGGGTTCTTGGCGATGCCCACGATCTTCGGAGCAGAGGCCAGGGATTCGTGCAGATGCTCCCCCAGTCCTTTGCCTGCATCTGGCTTGAGATGCACATAGCCGTCGATGACCAGGGTCTCGAAGGTTCGGCCGGTCTGTTGGAGCACGGTTAGCAGGCAGGGCAGCTCCCGCTCGTAGAATCTCCCGGCCCTATAAGGTCCTGGGATAGGCTGGATGCTCTGAATAATCTCGAGAGGCCGGTCGTCCTGCCAGCCTTCGAAGACCAGGCAGGCCGCGCTTGCCATTTCCCGGCCGTAGTGTACGTCCAGCAGGGCCTTCACGGATGACGCATCTCCAATGAATTCAGGTCCGTCATTCCGGCGGAGGCCGGAATCCAGATTGAGGAAAGAGTTGTTTTCTTTTTATCCGGGCGGGAGGTATCCCAGTGAAATCCTGGAACACAGGTCACTTCGTGAATTTCACGGGACAGGGAACGGCCGGGTAAAAACCGCATCGCCTTCGGCGAACACTCTGATATTTGCCCGAAGGGCTGAGCCCTTTTGGCCGTGTCCTGCCTTTCTCCGACACGGACAAAAAGAAACCTCTTCTCCCTCTGTACTCTCTGAAAGCTCTGTGACTCAAACGAAGCGGGCGCGGTACAAATTTCTTCCATCTTTTTTTTTTCTCTTTAGCACATCAAAAGTAAAGCAAAGTATCCACGGAGAACTACCGAGGAAGCTCATATGACATTAAGTAATAAGTATTCCTATTTTGAAGTCAAATAATGCCTCTGACCACGTCGAATGGGCAGCACAAGAGAAGGACCCGGAAGGGCGGCAGAAACAGTCGCTCAAGTAAAATCCCCGAATCCGGCAACGCAAGATATTTCCGGACCGCAAAGGTGGTCTTTTGACAAGGCTCGCAACTTGGGATTAAGATCGTGCGCTCAGGGATCGAGCCCCAGGACTTGGCCGTTGCTGTCATGAAGACCTTGCGGGCAAGTCACAAACATCACGAACGCCTCTCTCGTGACAGGCGTCGCCTCTATTCAGATCCAGGCTTATTACTACTGGGAGGAGACTACCGATGCAAAGGCTGTCCACGGACATCGTCGTGGTCGGGTCCGGGATCGCCGGACTCTATGCGGCGATCCTCTGCAGGCAGGCCGGCCTGAGGGTCGCGGTCT
>CAZUMF010000539.1:0-2447 GCA_964621385.1 uncultured Desulfohalobiaceae bacterium | reverse complement strand
TATCCGGTTTTCCCCCGGGGCCGGCGGCCCCGGGGGAAAACCGGATATTAGTCGGTTCCGTAGCGCAGTTCCTGTTCCTCCTGGATCTTTCGCATCAGGGCCTCGCCGCCTCCGGTGTGATACCACTGATGCTCAGGCCGATCCAAGATTTCATCGATCAGCTTTTCGTACTTTTCTCCTTGTCCTGCCTCTTCGGCCAGTTCCTGCACTTCAGGCAGGAATTCATGATAGAAGTTACGGGAGACTTCATACATCCCATGCCAATGGGTGTAGTCCGGTCCCAGCATGGCCGCTCCGTGCCTGGCCCTGCGTCCCTCGTGGTGCCAGAGTTCAAACCAGGTGTATCCGAGGTGGGTTTGGAAGCCGGTCCCTTCCCAGATATCATCCGCCTTCAGCTCCTTGACCAGATTCAGAGCGGGCTTGGCGAATTTATCGTTATAGGTGACAACCAGGGAATCGTACTGCATGTAAAATCCTTCAATCTGGGACAGGGAATGACACTGTTTACAGGCCCCCTGCATTTCCTTCCGCCGCTGCTTCCAGGAGGTGACTTTTTTGATCTGTTTTTCCTGGATCACCCCTTTCAGGCTATTGCCTTCACGCACATAGGTCTTGTCTCTGACTTTCTGACCAGGTCGGGGTGGGATGTCCCCCGGAACATCGGATTCGCTGCCGTCGGTGAACACCACCCGGTTGATCTTGGTGGATACTTTGGGCCGCAAAGTCCAGGAAATCCTGTTCCCGGGATTGTGCGAGCTGGGCTGGATCGAACCGTTGGATTTCACATAGGCGCCCATGTGGCAGCTGGAACAGGTTGGGGCAAAGTAGTAGTCTTTGCCCAGGATCCAATCCCCGTCTTTGAGGATGTTCATCCCGTTCTGAACGTCGCCTTTCATGGCGGCCTCAAAGGCAATCCCGTGTTTGGACTCCTCATAGACCTCCAGCTGGGGATGATCCGGGCCCATATGGCACTTGCCGCAGTTTTTCGGTTGCCTGGCCACGCTGGCCTTGAAGGAGTGCTTGGAGTGGCAGGCGTTGCAGGTCCCCTTGCTCCCGTCGACATTGATTCGGCCGATGCCGGTGTTCGGCCAGGTCATGGGGTCAGGCTTTGGCGATCCCTGGGCATTTTTCAACAGGTTTCCTTCCTCATCCTTTTGGTAGCTTACAATGGAGCCGTGGCACTGCCAGCAGCCGTTCACAGCGTCTGCTTTCGTCTCCGGAAAACTGGCGATGACCTCGGCCAGGGCGTTGTCCAGAGAGGCCATGATCTCACCTGCTGTGGCGTGGTGGGAGGTCTTCATCTCCTCGAATTCCTTTTCGTGGCAATACGAACAGTCATTGGGCGTGAGCACTGTCCGGATATAGGCCCCTTCATGGTCAAAGCCGTACTGATCACCGCTTTCCGCAGCATGACAGTTGTAGCAGCCGACCTGACCATCCTGGGCCGCTGCATGGGGCGAGTTCTCCCATTGCTCCACCAGGGAGTTGTTTTCCTTGAGGTGACAGTTGACGCATTTGACGTTGATCTGTTGCACTTCCGGGTCCTTGACATCCATGGAGTGCTGGGTGGTGGCCCAGGCCATCAGAGATGCGAACAAGACCGGAAAGAGAAACAGCAAGACGAGCTTTATACGCTTCATGTATCCCCCTCCTTTGGTTGTGTGTTGACTCCACGTCTGCTCTTGAGGCAGGTTCCCCAGCAGGGTTAAGAAAGGCAGAAGTCAGATTTCATCCTTAATCTTCAATTCCTTTCTGCATCACCTCCCTTTTGCATGCCTTTAATGTTCAGCCTTTCCAATTGCCCTTTCCGCGTTCCGCCTTCATCCTTCTGTCTTCATCCTTTCTTCATCTTCCCACATGGGAAAGATCCTGCTCAGAATGAAGAGGATAACCAGGGGGGCGCCCAGGATGATCAGAGCAGCCAGAATGCCCTCTTTTTCAAACCATTCTGGATGGAAATAGGTATACCCCCGTTCGCTCTTGGACATGAGCTGCCCGCCGATGACCACGTTCCAGCGCATGAGAAAGACCTGGATCAGGAGTATGAAAGAACAGAGAAAGGCCAGGATCTTGTACAGGGTTTCGTTGATATCAGGGAAAATGGTCAACAGGCCGAGTAAGATCAGGGGAATGCCTGAGCACAGGGCCACCTGTCCGATCCAGTAGGTCAAAAAGTTCGGCCCCATAATCAGCCCCTCGACCATGTGCCAGTGCGCGGTCTGCATATACCAGAGGGTGAATATCTCCAGCATTTCAAAGGTGAAACAGAGAATAAGCACCCCCCAGAGGTATCTGACCAGATGGCGAAGACAGGTCATGTCGATGCTCCTGCTGGTCAGCCTTCGGATCAGGAGGTAGGCCACGATGATCCCGGCGATGCCGGAAACAGCCGCGGAAAGGAGAAAGATGAGCGGCATCAGGGGGGTGGACCAGGTGGGATTGGCCTT
>CAZUMF010000538.1:0-2449 GCA_964621385.1 uncultured Desulfohalobiaceae bacterium | reverse complement strand
CGCTGGACGAGTTCCAAGAGCAGGTCCATCGGGCCACAGACAACTAAACAGCGCACCCCACACACACAGATAAGCCGCTCTGGGTTTACACGGGTGGCTTTTTTTATTCCCGTGCCCTCAAATGCAGAAACAACATAAGATACCTTGGCCATTGGCCGGATTCGGACATCTCTATCATAATTGAATCATTGAATAACTATTCAAAATCAGGCCCTGTCGATATCTTAGTATCACCATTTTGGTGCCAAAATCGTCACTCTAAGAAAAATCCGTGAGCAGCGATGCCCGGACAAATGAGTTCACGGTTCCAGGTTCACCCTGTTAAATCCTGTCTTTCGACAGGGCCACAGTGCGGCATTTCACCGGGCAGGCGGTTCACGTTTGAAGAACGTAAAAGAATGCCATGAAGGAACCTGTGGTGAACCCCGATGAAATCCTGCCAAAGTCAGGAGCACCTTCATTCTGGTGCTGTTTCATGGGGCAAGCGATTTCAAACGCGTAACCTCTGTCCTTCATTCTTGACGCGAAGCCAGCATAAAGGTACTTTTCAGGTGAACTTCAAAGAGGTGGCCTCATGCAGCAGACCATGATGTCTTCTTGTACAAAACGCAGGCCAAATGAATAAATTGTTCGTGGACACAGCCAGCTGGATGGCCATGGCTGATTCCAAAGATCCATTGAATGGTCCCTGCCGGGCGGCCCGGGATAATGGCTGGAAGCTGGCGGGGTTCTTGTTGTCTCGAATGAGGTCATAGACGTACGTCAGGCCATCATTTTCTCACAGCCGGGTTCCATACTGCTCCAATTTTGGTTGTCGAAACAAAGACTGATTGTCATTGGATTTCAACGACAGTATTCTGAAAAAGGTAAGTTGGAGCAGTACACATTCTGCCAACGTCTCAATCTTTGACAAAGTGAACGCTATGGCTCTGAACCTGAAAGAACACGAATACGTGCGCCAGACCCTGGAGCGCTACACCAATTCGCCCCTGGAGCATTTTTGCGAGCATGTGCTGCTCACCAATTTCAAGCAGTATCTGCAAAGCTTTGAGCACAAGACCGACGAATGCTGCTCCGAAGGCAACTTTCGCATCGTCAACGCCAGGGAGTTGAACTGCACCATGATCGATTTCGGGATAGGCTCCCCCCAGGCGGCCTTGATCATCAACTGCCTGGCCTACCTGGACCAATTGAAATCCGTGATCGTTCTGGGCATGTGCGGGGGCATCGACGACATCCTGGAAGTCGGGGATTTTGTGATCCCGGCAGCCGCCATCCGGGGCGAAGGAACGAGCCGGCACTATCTGCCCAAGGAGTTTCCCGCCATTCCCGCCACCTCAGTGAACATCTACTGCCGGCGCGCGGTCAAGGACAAGGCCATCACGCCCAGACAGGGGATTGTCTACACTACGGACCGGCGCCTGTGGGAGTTTGACGACGAATTCGTGGAGTACTTGCGGGCTCAGCGGATCCTGGCTATCGACATGGAGCTGGCCACCCTGTTCTCCGTGGCCTATCGCTACGAAATCCCCATCGGCTCGATCATGCTCGTCTCGGATATGCCTCTCCAGCGGCGGGGGATCAAAGGCAAGAAGATGCACGTGGACGTGTACACCAATTACAAGGACACGCATCTGGACATGGGTATGGAGGCCGTGGCCCAGCTCAACGCCAACTGGGAGAAGGTGGAGAAGAAGCTGAACCATGAATGGTAAACCGCAACGGCCCGTCTCTCGGAAAAAAACGAGCCGTTGCGGTTTCGAATGCTTACTTGGTTGGATATTCGGTTGATTTGGAGGCGGGAACCCCGGTGGATTCAACTTCGCTGTCCGCCACTTTCAAGGCCTGATCCAGAATGTCCTTGGCCTTGTCGATCTCCTCTTCCGTGACAATGAGCGGGGGAGCGATGATCAGATTGTCGTACCAGGCAAACATGAACAGACCCAGCTTGAGGGCCTCGGCCGCGATCTTCCCGGTCATGAGGGGGGTGCCGCTGATCTTGTCCGCCTTGACATTGAAGGGTTCCCGGGTCTTGCGGTTCTTGACGATCTCCAGGGCCCAGAAATGGCCGATGCCCCGCACGTCTCCCACGCATTCATGCCTGTCCGCCAGTTCATAGAGACTGGCCTGAAGGTGCTTGCTTGCCTTCTGGGGCAGGCCCGAGGCCATGACCCGCTTGTACTCCGAAACCGCGGCAGGAACGGCCGAGGCCGCCAGGGGGTGGTAGGCGTAGGTGTGGCCGTGGCAAAAGAATTCGTCTTCGAAAAATCCGGCCACCTCGTTGGAAGCCGCGGTGACGCCCACCGGGGTGTAGGAGGCGCTGGCCCCTTTGGCCATGGTCAGAATATCCGGGGTTACGTTCCAGTGCTCCCAGGCAAAGGCCGGACCGGTCCGGAACCAGCCGGTCATGATCTCGTCGAAGATGAGCAGGACCCCGTGCTTGTCGCAG
>CAZUMF010000537.1:0-2456 GCA_964621385.1 uncultured Desulfohalobiaceae bacterium | reverse complement strand
CGAACTGGGCCGGACGGACCCGGTCATGTCCCTGCTGGTCTCAGGGCCTGTGAGCACGCCTGATTTAAAGACCTACTGCGAAGACCTGAAGGATCGGCTCCAGGAAGCCGGCATTTCCCTGGTCGAAATCGAAGGATTTTCCGAACATCAGCTCCGGGTTTCGCTTTCCGACGCCAAGCTGCGAAGGATCGGGCTCAGTGCCGCCCAGGTGGCCGAGCGCATCGCTGCCCGCAGCAAGGACATGCCTCTTGGCACCATTGAAACACGGGAAAGAAACATCCTGCTTCGTTTTGCCGATCAGCGCACCACCCCGGAGGCCCTTCAAGACCTGATCATCCACGCCGGCCCGCGCGGCGGGGAAATCCGGCTCGGCGATATCGCCGATGTCGAAGACCTTTTTGAACTCGATGAAGAAAAGATTACCCGGGATGGAAAGCGCACGGCCCTGGTAAATATAGCCAAGACCAAAAACCAGGATTCCATCCGCGTGGCGGAAAAGGTCAAGGCATTTATCCGGGACGAACATGCCCGTTATCCGCAGATGAAACTGACCGTCACCCAGGACCAGACCGATCTCCTCGTAGACCGGCTCAGCATGCTTGTCACCAACGGCATCCAGGGACTCCTGCTGGTTTTTGTGACCATGTGGATGTTTTTCAATGTCCGGATTTCGTTCTGGGTGGCCATGGGCCTGCCGGCTTCCTTTCTGGGGGCCTTTGTTCTGGTGCCCCATTTGGGGCTTTCCGTCAATATGTTCACCATGGTCGGCATGCTTATGGCGCTCGGTCTGTTGATGGACGACGCCATCGTGATCGCCGAAAACATAATGTCCCATCGGCAATCCGGCAAATCACCGGTGGCTGCTGCAGTGGACGGCACAAAAGAGGTGGCCGCAGGCGTGATCTCTTCTTTTGTTACCACGGTCTGCATCCTGGGCCCCCTGGCTTTTATCGAAGGACAGATCGGCCGGGTGCTGCGGGTAGTGCCCATGATGCTGATTCTGGTTATGGCCGTAAGCCTGATCGAGGCCTTCTGGATTCTGCCCGCCCATCTGAACCATGCCATGCACGGCTTCGACCCGAAACAGTCCAATCGCCTCAGGCGGAGCTTTGAACAGTTTTTCGACTGGATTCGGGACCGCCTGCTGGGCGGGACGGTCAAGGTGCTGCTCAAATGGCGGTATCTGTTTTTGTCCTGTGTCATTGGTGTATTTATTTTTTCGCTGGGCATGGTGGCTTCCGGTAATATCAAGTTTCAGGGCTTCCCCGAACTCGAGGGAGACGTGGTGCTGGCCCGCCTGCTGCTTCCCCAGGGATCGCCCTTGTCGCGAACCGAGGAGTTGGTCGACCGGATCATGGAAGCCCTGAAACAGACAAATCGACATTTCAAACCCCGCCAGCCGCAAAACCGGGATCTGATCAGAAATGCATACGTTCAGTACAACCTGAACACCGAGGCCTTTGAAAACGGCCCCAATGTGGCGACAATTACCGTGGACCTGGTGACATCGGGGAAACGCTCCGGGACGATTGACGCTTACCTGACCGAGTGGCGGCGGCGGATCGGAACCCTTCCCGATGTCATCAGCCTGACCCTGGGGGAGCCTGGTTTCGGGCCGGGCGGCCGGCCCATTGAAGTGCGCCTGCGGGGAAACGACCTGGAAAAAATGGATAAAGCCGCAACAGATCTGAAAGGCTGGTTCAGCCAATTCAAGGGCGTGGTCAACCTGGCCGATGATCTCCGGCCCGGCAAACCGGAGCTGCGCCTGCGGATGCGGGAGGGATCCTACGGAATCGGCATTGATGCCGCTGACGTTTGCCGCCAGTTGCGAGGGGCATTTCAGGGGATCGAGGCTGATGAAATCCAGGTAGGATCAGAATCTTATGAAATCGATGTCCGGTTTGTTGGAAAAGACCGAAACAGCTTGGCCGACATCGAAAACTTCAAACTAGTGCTGCAAGATGGAAGCCAGGTCCCGCTGCAGGCAGTGGTTGAATGGGAATCGGCCAGGAGCTGGGCGCGGATTGCACGGTTCGACGGTATGCGGGCGATAACTCTTCGCGGCGATGTCGATACCCGGCTGATCAACACCAATGAACTAATGAACCGTTTCCAGGGAACCTACCTGAAGGAATTTACAAAAAAATATCCGGAACTGAAGCTGACCATTGCCGGCTCGATCGAGGAAACCAACTCCACTCGTAAATCCATGTTCAGGGCCATGCTTATCGGGCTTGTCGGAGTCTTTATCCTGTTAAGTTTTCAATTCCGAACCTATACCGAACCGATCATTGTCATGCTGGCCATCCCCTTTTCACTGATCGGGGTGGTGTGGGGGCACGGCCTGATGGGAGTACCTATCAGCATGCCAAGCCTTCTGGGGTTCATCGCCCTGGGCGGGGTGGTGGTCAATGATTCGATCCTGCTGGTGATTTTCCTTAAAAGAGCCAGAAAAG
>CAZUMF010000536.1:0-2496 GCA_964621385.1 uncultured Desulfohalobiaceae bacterium | reverse complement strand
ACACAAGCAAGGCAGAGAAGAAAATAACCGACCTGCCGCCAAAGATTGAAAAACTGGAAGTGCCGGATTTCGAGGTGCCGGTAGAGATCCAGACGGCAAAGATCGATCGGGATATTGCCCATATCGAGGCCAGCGCCAGGAAGGCCGAGGCTGCCTTTGAGTATAAGGCGAAAGTGGACACAGCGCAGATCGAGAAGTTCCAGAGCGTGATCGAAGAGTCAGGAGAAACTGCGCGGGCCTCCAAGGAAGCCGTTGACGAAATGATGAGCGCCTATAGGGATACAGACATCGGCGAAGGCCGGCTCAAGCTGTCCCGGATGCTTGATGAGCGGTTTGCAATGGAAAAAGAATCTCATCAAATGCAGCAGAAAATCAACCAGGAACAGCTCGAACTCATGCGCCAGCGCAAGGAACAGATGGAAGAGGGCGAAAGCGCCATGAACATCACCATTGACGATTCCGTGGAGCCGGCGCTCAGGCTTGTCATGATGAACATTTTAGAGCTGATGCAGACCGAGCTTAATCAATATGCTGATCAGTTCCTGATCGGCGTGAATTCAGCAACTTCTTAAAGGAGAGGGGGAAACATGAGCGGCGAATTTGATTTTTTGGCAAAGTATGAGGGAGAAGCCTTTAAGATCGGCGTGGTCAAGGCTTTAGAGGCGCTTCATGGTATGCATATGAGGCTGCAGGAAAGTCTCGATAAGCGTCAGGAAGAGTCCAGTGAGGCCTTGAAAAACTTCCAGGAGGCCGTTGAGGTGGTGAAAGCGCAGATAGCAGACGTCGATGAGAAGTGGCGGATTGTATATAACAAAGTCATGAACGACGAATCGACGCACTGAAATGCGAAATCCATCTTGTGGCCATTATGCCATTTGCCTGGACCGGGCCGCCCGGGCAAATGGCCCCTTGGATTGTACCGGCTGCCGGTATGAAAAGGATGCCTCCGGGCCTGGCCCTGATGAAGCCGAGCTGAGGGGCTGCCTGTATTTATTGAAGGTGTTGTCACAGCCTGAGCCGCAGTTTCAGCAGTATTTGATTACGTTCATCAAAAATAAGGCGCGCACAGAGGCCGAAATTTGAACGATCTCAAGCAAGGCAAGGGGTAGGCCCGGGGTGTTTCCGGGCCTTTTCCCGCCCACCGGGCCCGGAAGATGTCCGGGCCGGATCCTGGGGTTGCAGCTGCAGCTTTATGAACTATTCGGGTTTGTCAGCTGGGGGTGGGGATTCAGAGTATTTGCCGAGTAGATCCTCGATTGCCTCTTCAAGTAGATCATTTACCCGGCGGTCCTTTTTGATGGCCAGAATCTTGATTGCCTTGAGTAGGTCAGTGCGCAGTGTCGTGTTATATCCTTTTCGTTCTTTTTGCATACTGGCTCTTTAGCATCAAAAAGAAATATCGGCAAACAAAAAAAGATTTGACATTATGTAGTCATGCCTTTAATGTAGTTATGTAGTTAACGATACAAACTCCCAAACTGTAGCAGACAATGAAATCAGATTTTACAAATACCGCTTTTCTGAGACACCCGTATTGGCGACAATCCGGGGCGGCGCTACAGCCGTGGGAACGTCTCAGGGAAGCGGTTTTTTTATTTTCAGGGGGTGATATGCAAAAAGCAGCTGCAGCCCTGGAGCGTAAAACGGAGCAAATGGGGCATTTCAGGTTTGAAAAAATCGAGGGGTGCCAGGTCAATGGGAAAAACGCTTGGCGTATCTATCAGTTTTTACCTGGTGCCTCCGGGGTATCCGGCCAGTATGCTTATATCGGCATAGGGGCTGGCCAGACAAAGACGGATGCCCTGCAGGAGCTTTTAGACCGGCAGTTTGTGACGGAAATCGAGGCATGAAGCTATCGAGAAAAGCCGCCGGCAAAAGGCTTTTAAATCAACCTCAGGGCGGAGATGATTTCAAAGAGGCCCGACTGCCGACGGCTTTTTCCGATATTTACAGAAAACAAACCGTAAAATCAAGTATGGAGGTATGGCATGGGTGATGTTATCAACAGTATGATCCCGGATGAAATGCAGGAAATCAAAGAGCAGGAGAATATCCGTTCGATCACCATGAACCCTTTTTTTCCAGGCGATGCTTTTAACCGCCAGGACAGAAGGGCAAAGCATGGGCTTTCGGTTGCGGACCTACTCGTTTACCTCAAAAAGATTGATTCGCTTTTGTCCTGGGAGTTTGTTCTTTCAGAGTGCCTGGAACACGGGGTCAATGAGGTCGGCACGATCACCGACTGGCACTTTCTGGAAAAGGGATATCAGGCTGTTTCTTTTGTGGACACGGGCGTCAAGCATATCGACCTTAATCCGCACCTTGACCGGGAAGCGGTTGCCCGGCAGATCAGGGAAATACATGGAATCGATATTGAGCCGGATGAAATCTATTATTTTATATGGTTCCATGAAATCGGGCATTTCATGAACAGGAAGGCATCTGTTGGTTTTCTTTTTAAACGGACTTTTATTATCTGATTATTTTGAACTGTTT
>CAZUMF010000535.1:0-2499 GCA_964621385.1 uncultured Desulfohalobiaceae bacterium | reverse complement strand
AAGCTGGCTCCGCCCGCAACCCAAAGGTTCCAAGTTTACTTCGAAATTAGAAATTCGAAATTGGAAATTGGCAAGAAAAGAATGCAGAAAAGCAGAGTGTTTTATTACGCCTCATCAAATTTCCAATTTCCAATTTCATTGACAAGGACTTCAACTGCTTCGGAGCAAAACATTTTCTTGTTTTCTGTGACAGAAAAAAACCGATAACTTATTAATATGTTTGTTATTTTTTAGAAAAACCATTGCCGACCCTCGGCTTTAAAAAAAATCCCATTGAACAAAACATACCGTATTCAATGGAATTTTGCGTCGTTTGATACTAATTCACGCCAACCCTTAGCACTTAAAATGAATTTGAAAATGACAACATGGAGTATCTGCGGATTGGTTATTGCTCCGTGCCCGATCAGAGAAGAACTGAAAAAAACGATAGTCAGTTGAGACTTATAGTGGTAGTTACGCGTTAATGAGACAAATGTCAAAAAAAATCCGTACGAGACCACTTGATGGAAAATACGCAAAAATAATGCCAAACTTGGTGAAACGAGCCAGGAGAGCCCCGCTTTGTATTTCAAGTTCCTTTTGACATGGAGGCTTGGCCTGGTTAAAATTAACCGATGATTCAGAGCTTTGCAAATAGTTTTCATCTGCAGGAGGCAGACCATGCCAACACTCCAAGAACTGAAAAAAGCTATTTTCTCGGATCTTCCACGAATGATGAGAACCGAACCGGAGATCCGTGACTTTATCCTGCGAATCACCCAAGAGATGTATGCCGGCAAACAGGACACAGAAAGCCGGTTTGACCGGATGATGGATGAATTGCAAAGGGACCGTGAGTATCAGGACAAAAAATGGGAAGAAAATCAAAAAAAATGGGAGGAAAACCAAAAGACGATAAACAGTATGCTCAAGTCCATTCAGTCACAGGAGAAGAGATATGATTCTACCATCGGGGCCTTGGGAGCGCGATGGGGCATCCATTCTGAAGCGGCTTTCCGCAATGGCCTGAAGGCCATCCTGGAAGACTCTTTCGGTGTGACCGTCAAACGGTATGAGGATTACGATCATGAAGGGCAGGTTTTCGGCCGTCCGGATCAAATCGAAATGGATCTCATTATCCATAATGGGACCTTGATTCTCTGTGAGATCAAATCCTCTAAGGATAAAGCCGGGATGTATGTTTTCTGGCGCAAGAAACAGTTCTATGAGCAAAAACATGGGATAGAGGCAAGCCGAACCATGGTCATCTCTCCCATGATCGATGATCCAGGCAAACGCGTTGCCCGGGACTTGGGCATCGAGACCTATTCCTATGCCGACAGCGTGCCCCTGACAAAAACATAAACAAGACCTGATGACCTGCCTACCTCCCCCGGAACACTCTGATCTGTTCTGAAGCCGCACCTCCCAAACCGGGCCTCCGGGGCAATCCCCCGAAGGCCCGGTTGCAATTGTATCCCATGATTGCACAATGGAATTAAAAGTCTTGAAAATCCTTATCGTCCAATGGGATCACCTGTTCCGCATTGTTGGTCCGGGCCGTTTGGGACGACGGGCCCTTTGCAGACCCTTGACCTGATTTCTGATTCGCAGCTTTCCTGGGCAGCGCTTTTGCAGACCCGCCATATCGTGCAGACTTCTGCCCTCCTTTGTGCCCGTCTTTGCTGTTGGCGCCTCCGACCAAGGCCGAGAGTTCGCCCACCATCCGCTCCATTTCCTCGGCCTGCGAGGAAAGCTCTTCGGCCGCGCTGGCCGATTCCTCGGAATCCGCCGCATTCTGCTGCACGACCTTGTCCATTTCCGCCACTGCGGTGTTCACCTGGTCGATCCCCTGGGCCTGTTCCTTGGAAGCGGCCGCAATCTCTCCGATCAGGGAGTTGACCTTGCTCGAGCTCTGTTGGATGCTCTCCAGCTGTTTGGCCACCTCCTCGGCCACATTGACCCCATTGTTCGCATTTTCTTGTGACTTCTCAATGAGCTGGGATGTGTTCTGGGCTGCTTCCGCCGAGCGTTGGGCCAGGTTCCTGACCTCTTCGGCCACCACGGCAAAGCCCTTGCCGGCCTCCCCGGCCCGGGCCGCCTCCACTGCCGCATTCAAGGCCAGGAGATTGGTCTGGAAGGCGATCTCGTCAATGGTCTTGATGATTTTGGAGGTCTCGTTGGAGGACTCCTTGATCTCGTTGATGGCGCTGTTCATGCGCTGCATGGAGGACACTCCGCTTTCCACCATCTGAGCACTGTCCTTGACCGCCTTGTCCGCCTGGTCGGCATTGTCTGCATTCTGCCGGGTCTGAGCCGCCATCTCTTCCAGGGAGGAAGAGGTCTCCTCCAGGCTGGAGGCCTGTTCTGAAGCCCCTTCAGCCAGGGACTGACTCGCGGACGAGACCTGTCCCGAGGCCGAGGCGACCTGCTCCGACCCCTCATTCAAGCCGCCGATGATTCGGGTCAAAAGCGTGGTGATACTCCGAATGATCCACATAGCCGCCAAAATGGCTA
>CAZUMF010000534.1:0-2524 GCA_964621385.1 uncultured Desulfohalobiaceae bacterium | reverse complement strand
CTGTAATAATGTTAGACGGTTATCTCGTAAATGACCCCTTAAGTTAATGACATTGGGTTCAAAGTTAAAGGTACCGCCAGCGCGGGGCTCAAGGTTCAATGGGGCCGAGGGGCGGGGTTGCCGGATGCTTAATGACAGGGGTGACTATATGTGGGAGATCACTTCATCGATCACATCTGCAATATCAGGCTCAGCAGATTCTAACACAGTGCCGTCGCTCAGGTGCTTGTGATCAATAAACCCCAAAGTCGGCTTGTGGCGCGCATTGTCATATCTGAACATCAGATTGCCATCTTTGTCTTGGTAATGATATCCATAATTGACTTTTTCGGCCTTATATTTTGCGTCAATATATTCCCTAATCTGTAAAACAGATCCATCAATCAGGACGACTCGTGCTTTGCATGCAGCCTGTCTTGATGGTCTTATTTCTACGTTAATATCGATAGATTCAGAAAATCCAAAATCCTCGATCTTCGATATGGCGCTGTGAAAAGAATCCAAATAATCATGAAGAGACATGCTCGATGCTTTTGAGCGCATTCAAGCGCTCATCCAGACGTTTTGTCAGATTATATTCACCTGCCCATTCCACATACTCAAGATCTTTTCCTTCCAAATCTTCTGCGCTCCACTCCTCCAAAAATTTTTCTGAAGTGACGCGGTATTTTTTTTCAAATCGGGAAAGCCGTCTTTTCGCAAGCTTCCTTGAATAGTTCAATCGCAGCTTCTCGGTTTCCAATGCTTCGATCAGAAATTTCGCCGCTTGGTTGGGCATGTCTGTTTTCAATATAATTTGTTCCATTTGGCCTCCTCGTTTCATCATGAAATGGGGCACATCCACATGTATCGGCAAAAATATCCCACATCCGGTCAGTTGTCAATCCACTATGGGGTTGGGACACACTCTTTTAATTTCAACCTTTTTCGATGTAAGATTGGGCAGTTCATGAACGAGGGCTCGCCATCCTAATAGATCCGTGTAAAGCGTATGATCGTCGGGAGTGGCTCCTTCGAGCTTCTCCTTTTGAGGATATTTTTGTCAGATTTTACCATCTCGGCTTCATGGGCCCAACCGTATCCAGCTATGGCGAGGTGGTTTCATATCCGGATGGAGAGAATCCAAACGAACCCCGATCATGACCTGGCCTTCAAACCTTATTGGACCTCGTAAAGTAAAGGGGCTAAGGTTTTGGAGGAGTTGGCCTTATTATCCATATTGAAACCTTCTTTGTTAAGTGTTTATTCTCGAAAATTTTTCGGACATTTGATCCGTGCCTGGCCCGGGAACTGTTGGATCAGGCCGATGCGGACACCTTGTTGAGCCAACTGGTGGAACGTAACCTTTTCATCAGGCGTTTGCATGGAAAGGAGGACCACTATGTCTATCACGATCTGTTCAAGCGGTTTCTGGAGGGCAAGCAGGCCTCGGAAATGACCGCCGAGCAATGGTCCCTTGTGCACGGCCGGGCCGTCCGATACTTTCGGTCCTGGGGCCGTTGGCAAGAGGCCCTGGACCATGCCGGGGCAGCCGGGGACGCCCATGCCATGACCGAAATCCTGGAAGCACATATTGACCATTATTTCCGCATGGGCGCATCCCTGCCCCTTTTGAGCCGGCTGGAGCAGCTGCCGCCGGGGGTTGTGGCATCCAATGCCCGGCTGTCATACGGCCACGGATGGGCCGCTTATTTTGCCGGCCGCTGGAATCAGGCAGCCCAATCCCTGAAACGCGCCCTGGACCTGGTGTCTCAGAACGGCGACCGGGAACAATTGGGCCGCATTTACATGCTTCTGGCCGGCATGGCCTATCATCAGGGCGACTATGGCCGCGTGGAGACACTCTATCAGAAAGCCCGGCCCCTTCTGGAGGGTTACCCCACCGCTTACGGGCAATTGTCCATGTGTCTCGCCGCATCCCTGATGTATATGAACCGTCCCGCCGAGGCCCGCGCCGTGTGGTCCGACCTAAAATCGGACCCGGCCATAAACTCGGATCGCCGCTTGTATCTCCACAACGTCAGTCTCATGGGTCCCCACTATTTTCTGCCCCTGGGCCGTTTCCGGGAGGCCCTGGATTTGATTGACGAGGCCCTGGCCCAGTACCGCCATGAAGACTTCAACGCCCGGCACGGCCAGTTTCTGGCCTTCAAAGGACAGGTGATGAACGAGCTGGGCCGTTTCGAGGAATCCCGTCAGTTTCTGGCCCGGGCGGTCCGGGAATTGACGGCTCAGGGGAATCTGTTTGTGGTGCCTCCGGTCTATTGCTGCCTGGCGGTGACCCTGGTTTGCCTGGAACGGCCGGCAGAGGCCCGGACCACCCTTTCGGAGCTGGACGCGGTCTTACCCCGCTTTGACACCGCCCACGTCTGGAAGCGGCATTACATCCCCATGGCCCGGGCCGTGGTGGCGGCCAGGGAAGGGGATCCGTTCCAATTTGCGCGCATGGCTGAACAGGCCCTGTCCGGCGCGGATCCGGACGATGCATTTGACTATTATCAGGTTGGCGCCTGGCTGGCCCCCG
>CAZUMF010000533.1:0-2531 GCA_964621385.1 uncultured Desulfohalobiaceae bacterium | reverse complement strand
TGGACGCCAATGAGACAGAAATCGTGGAAATCATGGTCCCCCGCACCAGGACCTTCTTTTTGGAAAAGTCGATGACGGTCCCGGACATGATCGATTCGTTCAAAAAACATCGCCATTCCAGGGTCCCTGTCTACCAGCACCGGGTGGACAACCTGGTGGGGTTTCTCCATGCCGAAGATGTGCTTCAGCTGATTCTGGACCAGACGGATTTGGATAATCTGCGTCCTGAGGGCATACTGCGTCCGCCGGTGGTGGTGCCTTTGACCAAAAAAGTTTCCGAGATGTTTGATTTTTTTCAGGATCACAATGTCCGGGCCGCGGTCTGTCTCAATGAGTTCGGCGGGGTTGAAGGTTTTATCACCATCAATGATGTTTTGAGTTGTATTTTCGGTCGCTTGGCGGGTGAGGTCAAAGGGGAGGAATACTATCGCGAACGGGATGACAATACCTATGAAGTCCCCGGGGACATGAAGCTTACGGATTTCAACAGCCTGACCCATTTCGGTCTTGAAGATCCTCGAATGACGACTATTGGCGGGGTTGCGTTCAGGCATCTGGACCGCTTGCCCCGGGTCGGGGATACCGTCCATGTGGAAGGCGTACAGATCACTGTCTTGGAGATGGATGGCCACAGGATCGCACAGGTGAGAGTCTCCCGGGGCGCGCCTCAACAGGCCCGGCATGAAGAAGAGGTGACAGGAGCAGGCATATGAGTCGGGAACACGCCCGGGTCGGGATTTGAGGGCTCTGATTCGTACAGGTTCGGCAGGAAGACCGGTTTGCATTTTCAATCGGCATTGAGTAGTGCACCGGGTTGCGAGGCACAGAACGTACTAGCGTATGATCAGACATCTTCTCTCACCTTTTGCCTGGCCCATCATCTTTTTCGGCCTGGCCATCCTGGTCGGCAGCATCGCCCTGCACCATCCGGCTGCTATCGCCGGCCCCGGTCTGTCCTGGCTTGACGCTGTATTCACGGCCACCTCAGCGACCTGCGTGACCGGACTCATCGTCGTGGATACCGGATCGTTCTTCACCCGGTTCGGGCAGAGCGTGATCATGCTCTTGATCCAGCTCGGCGGTCTGGGGGTCATGACCTACACCAGTCTGATCTTCTATCTCTGGCGCCGGCGCGTTTCCTTGACCGATCGCCTGGCCCTGGGTCAATCCCTGCTTCATGACCCCACGTTTCGCCTGGGACGCTTCTTCATTCAGCTGCTGCTGGTCTGCATCAGTATTGAAGCGTTCGGTTTCGTTTTGATGTATTTCTTCGTGCCCGGATTCGGGTCTTTTGAAGCCTTGTTCCATGCCGTGTCCGCGTTTTGCAATGCTGGCTTCGCCCTGCAGAGGGACAGCCTGATGGCCTGGCAGGGCCTGTGGACGGTCAATCTGATTTTTATGGCTTTGATCATCCTGGGAGGCCTGGGCTTCTCCGTTCTCATCGAATTGTTCGGGGCCTGCAAGCGCTTCCTCATGCAACGGTCAGCGGTCCGGCTGAGCTGGTATACAAAAATAGTCCTGCGCACCAGTCTGTGGCTTATACTGGGAGGGGCGGCGGCCATTTTTCTATCCGAGTGGCTGGCTCACCCTGGAAAGATGGCTCTGGACGAGCGGATTTTCAGTTCCCTGTTTCAGTCGGTGACCGCCAGGACAGCCGGCTTCAATACGGTGAGCATCGGCGAGATGAGCAATGTTTCCCTGCTGGCCCTGGTCCTCTTGATGTTCGTTGGAGGATCACCCGGCTCCTGCGCCGGAGGGATCAAGACCACCACCTTTCGAGCCCTGCTCGGTTTCGGCGCCGGTCGTTTGCGAGTCAGGAGACAGACAGTTGTCGCCGGCTCGGCCCTGAACGCAGAAAGCATGGACAAGGCCTTGACCCTGGTTTTTTTCGCTGCCGGCATCATCGTCCTGGCCCTGCTCCTGTTGGTTTTCCTGGAAGGAGCCAATTTGCCGCACCCTGCAACTCGGGGTATGTTTTTGGAGATCGTTTTCGAGGTGTTTTCGGCATTCGGGACGGTGGGATTGAGCACCGGGGTGACCCCGGGTCTGAGCGAAGCGGGCAAGACGGTGATCATCGGTCTGATGTTCCTGGGTCGGCTGGGACCGATTCTGTTTCTTTCCCTGTTGCAGAGCTGGCAAACACAGGAGCGTTTTTCCTGGCCGGAGTCGAACCTGCTGGTCGGGTAAGACAGAGGACAAGGATTCAACAAAGGAAAAGATTGTCTGACGCAGGCAACAGGCAATCTTTCAGGAGAGGAGCATGGCAAAAAAAGAGATCGGGGTGGTCGGACTGGGCAACTTTGGATATTTCGTCGGCAAGACCCTGGTGGAGATGGGCCATACCGTATTGGGTGTGGACAGGAGCCAGGCCAAGGTCAGCCAGGCCCAGGGGACCTTGACCCAGGTCTTCGAGGCCGATGCCACGGACAAAATCGCCCTGGAACAGCTGGGTATCCATGAGATGAGCAATGTCGTGATCAGCGTGGGCAAATCCATGGAATCCAGCCTGCTCATCGCCCTGCATCTCAAGG
>CAZUMF010000532.1:0-2538 GCA_964621385.1 uncultured Desulfohalobiaceae bacterium | reverse complement strand
TCATCCGCCCTTAATCCCTTGCCTTTGGCCCTTTTCGGAACTTTAGTTTGCTAAAGGAAGAGGAGAAGAAAAAAGACTGGGTCCCGCCATAGCAGTTCCTTTGACCTCAAATGACGAACTGAAAGGGGTGCTGACGGTTGCCCGCGACCGCAGCCCTAATGGCCGGCCTTACTCTCAGTCGGAAGTGAATCAACTGGCTACTGTGGGTGAAATGGTCGGACTGGCCTTGCATAGAATCTCATTGTTCGAGGATGCGCAACGTAACCTGCGTCAGATTCAGGCTCTGCGGAACATTGACATGGCCATTACCAGCAGCCTGGATTTACGTGTCACCTATAATGTTATTATGGATGAGGTCGTGCATCAGCTGCAGGTCGATGCCTGTGCCATCTTACAGCGCAGATCTGAATCCCAAATGTTCGAATACGAGGCTTGGCGAGGTTTTTCCAGGCCGAGCCTCAAAGAGTATTCCCGTCCACTGAGCGAAAGCATTCTTGGCCAGGTAGTAGCCAACGGGGGGCGCTCCCGGTATATTGCCAATAAGGATGAGATTGAATCCGACGCCATGGTCCAGGATATCATGAAGACGGAAGGACTTGTCGACTATTACGCGATTCCCCTGGTGGTCAAGGGCCGCGTACGGGGAGTTCTGGAAGTTTTTCACAGGAGGCGGGTCAAGAGGAACAAGGACTGGGAAAACTTTTTGGATACCCTGGCGGGCCAGGCAGCGATTGCTATTGATAATGCCGATATGTTTCACAGCCTGGAGCAAACCAACCTTGATTTGCTCCAGGCTTATGATGCCACCCTGGAGAGGGACGTATGGGGACAGGATTTTAGCTCTTGACATTCCCTCAAGCTCCGCCTATGCTCTCTTAACACCGCCTGCAAAACCTTTCCGCCATTCAACTCCGGAGGTGCCTTATGCCCCGCATCGCCCGTTTTACCCGTGATTCGAAGAGTACGGTCTATCACGTGATATCCAGAACGGCACTGCCTGGACTGCCCATCCACGATGTCGATAAGGACTATCTGCTTGGATTGATCAAGCGCTTGAGTATATTGTACTGTGTTGACGTGCTTGGCTTTTCCCTTCTCGGCAACCATTTTCACCTGGTTGCTCGGATGCATCCGGAAGATGAGGTTTCTGATCAGGAGGTGATCCAGCGCTACCAGAAATTCTACGGTGATGAGAAATATATCGGGGGGGAGCAGGTGGAGGAAGTGCGCAAGCGTCTCTGCAGCCTGGCCGCCTATGTGAAAGATATCAAGCAGGGATTCACTTTCTACTACAACAGGAAGTACCGGCGGCAGGGGTTTTTCTGGGGCGGTCGCTTCAAGTCCTTGATAGTAGAAGACGGCCCAACCCTGGTCAATCTCCTGGCCTATGTGGATCTCAACCCCATCCGGGCCGGGATTGTGAAGCGGCCTGAGGATTACAAATGGTGTTCACTTGGGTACCATGTGCAGACTAAAAACAATGATGAACTGCTCTGTGTGGATTTCGGTATGCAGGAGTGGAACGAGTTTGAATCTCGGGAGATCGTACGCAAATACCGTGAATTTGTCTATGAGACTGGAGCCGTCGATGCCGGGAAGGGCGCGACTATTGATCCGAAGATCGTCAAGAAAGAAAGGAGGCGGAACTACAAGGTCAGCCGGGTGGATCGCTTCAGGTACCACTGCAGGTATTTCAGCGACGCCGGGATCATTGGGAGTAAGGCCTTTGTTAGCGAGGTCTTTGATCAGGTCAAGCATTTGCTGCAGTCCAAGGACGAGCGCAAGTTCACGCCGGTTGGCGGTGTGGAAGGCGTGTATTCCATGAAGCGGCTGGACGCATCCATCAACTATGCCAAGTGAAGATCCGCAGAGTGAATATTTCCGTGTAACCCATCCGAACCAATGTTAAGTTTTGCCTAAAAGTTAACATTGCTGCTGTACTGCCCTTTGCATTCTGCCAAATTCAAGATTAAAATGCCTCTATGACATTTGAGATTCCCAATCCTCACGATGCCTGCTTCAAGGACCTGTTCAGCAGGCCGGAGTTCGTCCAGAGTTTTATTGAGAACTACATACCCTTTGAGATCAGGTCTTTGCTCGACTTGGAGACCATGGAAATTGACCTGACCGGGTTTGTCTCCGAGGAGCACCGGGAATTCTATTCAGATGTCACAGTGACGGTTCAGATCAAAGACGATCCGGAGTTTGTCAGCATCTACATCTTGTTCGAACATAAAAGCAGTCCGGAAATGTGGACCCGGCTCCAACTCCTGAATTATATGGTCCAGAAATGGCATGACCTGAAAAGAAAGGGTCAGCTGGGAACCAATTTGCCGGTGGTCATCCCGGTGGTGATCTATCATGGCAAGGGCAGATGGAACTACAGCCTCAGGTTTTCTGATTTGTTCGAGCTGCCTTCAGAGGATTTCAGGCCCTTTGTTCCTGAGTTCAAGCATATGGTCCATGATATCTCCACTATGGAGGACGAGGAATTCCGGACGTCCACCGTCATGGAGATATTTCATTTACTTTTCAAGT
>CAZUMF010000531.1:0-2548 GCA_964621385.1 uncultured Desulfohalobiaceae bacterium | reverse complement strand
ACGAGCTGATCGTCAAGGTGGTGGACCGGCAGACCGACGAGGTGATCCGCCAGCTTCCGCCGGAGGAGCTTTTGGGCCTGAAACAACATCTCCGGGAGCTGCGGGGCAATCTCGCGGACTCCGTGGAATAGCCGGCACAATGAGAGGTTCGTCATGTCCATCAATTTTACCGGCCTTTCCTCCGGTCTGGACACCGACAGCATCATCAAGGAATTGATGAGTATCGAGCGCCAGCCGCTCAACCGGATGGAAACGGACAAGCAGTGGATGAGCAGCCGCCTGGAGGCGCTGTCCGCGTTTGACGACAAGCTCGATTCCTTTTTGTCCAAAATCGGGAGCCTGGATTCTTCGGAAGATATCCGGGCCAAAAGCGCGAACTTAAGCAGTGAAGCATATTTTTCGGCTTCCGTGAGCCCAGATGCGGATGCCGGCCGCTACGGCATCGAAGTCGTGGACCTGGCCCAGGTGGAGAAGTCCGTGAGCCAGGGATACGCAGACAAAACCGCATCCAGTTTCGGCACCGGGTCCCTGTCCATCACTGTGGGCAGTGAAGCCCCGGTGGATATCACGATTGACGACACAAACAACTCCCTGGAGGGCATCAAGGAGGCCATCAACGGCTCCGGAGCCGGGGTCACGGCCACGGTGATCAACGACGGCACGGACACCCCCTACCGGCTCGTGCTGACTGGGGAGGACACGGCCAACGGCTTTAGCGTTGACGCCACCGGCCTGTCCGGCGGAACCTATGCCAACCCGAGCTTCACCGAAACCCAAGCCGCTCAGCAGGCCCATATCCGGGTGGACAACATCGACATCTACAGTGACAGCAACACCGTGTCCGAAGCCATTGAAGGCGTGACCCTGGATCTGCTCCAGGCTGAAACCGGCACGACCACCACCCTGGATGTCGATGTTGACAAGGACGCTGTCAAAGGCCTCATCCAAGACTTTGTCAGCGGCTACAACGAGGTGGTCTCCTTCGTTACCGGTCAGTCCAAGACCGAGACCAGTAGCGGCGGGATCTTGAGCGGCGATTCCGGCCTGAACGTGGTCAAGCGCAGGCTGCAGAACCTCTTGACCACCATGGCGGACAACTCCGGAAACTTCTCCGCCCTGAGTGAACTCGGGCTCGAAACCCAGAGAGACGGGACTTTAACCCTGGACAGCGCCAAGCTTGACGAGGCCATTGCCAACGACCTGGACAGCGTGGAGAAGCTTTTGGCCGGGGAAGACGGCAGCCAGGGCATTGCGATGCAGTTTCAGAATTACCTGGATGACGTCACCGATTCCCGGGACGGCTTTCTGGCCGGGCGTACGTCAAGCATCCAGAACAATATCAGCCGTATCGAGACAGACATAGAGCGGATGCAGGACCGCCTGGTCAAGCGCGAGGAAACCCTGCGCGCCCAGTTCATGGCCATGGAGCAGATGGTCAGCCAGCTCAATGCCCAGAGGGACTTCTTAACCCAACAGATGGATTCAATCGCCAAAATCGGGAGTAAAGATAAATGAACCCCTATGTGAACCACTACCAGCAAAACCAGGTCCAGACCGCATCGTCCGAGCAGATCCTGCTCATGCTCTATGAAGGGGCCATCCGCTTCACCAAGCAGGCCAGAATGGCCATGGAAGAAGGCGACCGAATCACCAAACTGGAGAAGGTCAGCCGGGCCATGGCCATCATCACCGAACTCTCCAACACCCTGGATTTTGAGACCGGGGGAGAAATCGCCGAAAACCTGGATGGCCTGTACGCCTTCATGACCAGGGAGCTGACCCGTTCTAATATCGAAAACAACCCCGAACCCCTGCAGACCGTGATTGATCTTCTGAGCGAACTGCACGAAGGCTGGGTCCAGGCCGTGGACATAGCCAAGGGTGAAGCAAGCGGGAGTGATCTTGAACAGGACTCTCCAGCACCGAACCAGGAACGCCGGGCTATGAGCGTGGCCCTGTAGTATTCGCAGCGAGCCTGAAAAGGGATGCTAAACCGCGGATCTATTTAAGCTTGAAGCAAACACAAACTATTTTAAGCAAGAGACAAACAATGCCAGACAACGATTATTCCGGTGAATTCCTTTTGAAACAGGCGACTGATCTATACCGTTCTCTTTTGCAGGAATACCTTGCCCTGGAGACCTCCCTGCTTAGAAAGCAAAGCCGTGAGGTCCATGGATCCATGCAAGAGATACGAGAACTACTGATCCGCATCGAAGAGACAGAAAAAGAGATCTCTCTGAAAGGAAAAGATCTTCAGGACCGAGAAGATCTGGCCGCCCTGCTCACAGAGAGAAAACGATTTCTGGAACAACTCCAGGCAAAAAACAAGACCCTTACAGACAAGACCAATGGCATTCTGGCCGTGCTTGGCGACGAACTTCAGCAGCTCGGAAAAACCAGGCGGATGACAGGGGGATACGCCGGAGGACCGCGCCAGGGGGGCAGTCGAATAAGTCGGACCTGTTGAAAAACAAATGAAGTTTCATACGGGGTGCTCTTCCGCTACTACTTTGCCGAAGATTATTCAGGAAATAGCCAAGATAAG
>CAZUMF010000530.1:0-2554 GCA_964621385.1 uncultured Desulfohalobiaceae bacterium | reverse complement strand
TTTTACCCATTTCGCGCATGGCCTAAAATGTAAAAAAAAGCTGAAAACCCCCTTTTGGCTGCACAGGCTGAGAAGGTCAGATCGCGGCCTTGCGAAAGCACTTTGGGGCCGGCAAGGCTCGGGTGGTTATCGCCAGCGGCGGGACCATCAACTGGCTGGGCAGCGAGGAACCTGAAGCCGTCCCCATGTCCATGCTCCTGCAAGAATGGGGGGTGCCAAAAGGGCGGATCATCCTGGAGACCCGGAGTCAGAACACCCGCCAGAACGTCGTGAACAGCAAGAAAATAATAGCAGCACGAGGCCTGGAAAGCGGCCTGCTGGTGACCTCGGCCCTGCATATGCCCCGGGCCTTGAAGACCTTCCGCATGGCCCGGGTTCCGGTGCTGCCGGCGCCGACGGATTTTTCGGTTGTGGACCGAAAGGGCCTGTCCTTGTGGGGCTTGCTGCCCCAGGCCGGGGGCCTTGGCGGGACCACGGTGGCCCTGAAAGAGGCTATCGGGCTGGTGTATTACTAGGAGGGCTTTCTTTTTGTACGTTTTTCCCAAAAGTAATCAGGACAATATACAGGCCTACGAATTAAAAGCCTTGAAAAGACTGGCAAAATTTTATCTTTCATTGCAGCCTAAAGATATCCGCACGGCGCTTGAAAAAAATGAGCTCTATGAGGTAAAATGTAATGAAAACCAAGGATGATGACATTCTCTCTGTTGTGCATGAGACGGCCCAAGGCCTCCATGATTCAGGAATTATGAATAAGACGACGATGCGTGAATTCGATGCGCTCTGTCTGCACCCCGTGAAGGCTTATCAACCCCAGGAAATTCGGCAAATACGTTTACGCTATCAAGTGAGTCAATCAGTATTTGCACTTTATTTGAATGTCAGCAAAACCTCCGTGGTCAGTTGGGAATCAGGAGAAAAAAAACCGGGACCGGCAGCAGTCAAATTGCTCAATATTGTTGATCGTAAAGGATTAGATGCAGTGTGCTGAAACGACCAACAGGTGAAAGATATTTTTCGGTATCCGAAGAGGCCTGACACACATTCCAAGAGGCCCTGGAGCGGCCTGCTCAGCTGAATGCAGGTTTACGACGCCTTCGCATTTGAACCAGCTGCCTGGGAAGACGAATAATGACCGACACGGCTCCCCTCAAGGCGCCTGTTTTGCTAACCCCGGGAAGGTAGTAAAGTGCTAAAGTAACAAGGTAGCAAGGTAGCAAGGTAGCAAGGTGGGAAGGTTCAGACCGGATCGGAGGGCGGAGGTCGGTGGACCGATGACGGAGGACGGAGGACAGAGGACAGAGATCGGAGGTCGGAAGTCGGAGGACGGCTGACGAAGGGCGAAACCTCAAAACTGGTTTTTCACATGGAGAGTTCAACGGGGCTTGTGCGGGAAGGGTTGCAAATCAATAAGCAAGGGGCTAATATGGATTGAAATCCAGAGAGGAGTTCACAATGAAATATTATACTGCAATCATCGAAAAATGCCCTGATACTGGAATGTATGTGGGTTTTGTCCCGGGTTTTCCAGGGGCTCATTCCCAAGGAAAAAATCTGGACGAACTCAATCAAAATCTTCAAGAGGTGATCAAAATGCTCTTGGAAGACGGGGAGCCCAAATTGGAGGCTGAATTTGTGGGAACACAAAATGTCCTGGTGGCTTAGCAGTGGGTGATATTCCTGTTCTTAAAACAAAAGAAGTTGTTTCCATTTTGTAACGACTCGGATTTATCGAAGTAAGGCAAAGGCGATCACACAAACAATTCCGGCATCCAGATGGTCGTTGTACGACCGTCCCATTTCATCCTGGGCAGGATTTATCTCCGATTCTTCTTAAGCAAGTAGCAAAAGATATTAAAATTTCAGTTGAAGAATTACTTCAAGAACGCTGATGTAAGCTAAGTTTTGCAGATAATCTTAACCGACCCCAGAGAAACCCTGCTGCGCAGGAAGGCTTCCAGCCGTGTTTCACGGGGTAAACAACCAACAACGAGATGAATCCAACCGTCACCATCCTCCTCTCCGACAAACGCTCCGGCTCGACCATGCTCCAGGACGAGCAGTGCAAGCATCCGGATATCCCGCATGTGGCCTACACCCCGCACAAGTATTTTGAAACCCAGAACTGGATCTTTGGGGCGAGTCTGCTGAAAAGGCCCAAACAGGACTTTTTTTGGAGGCAAGCGCTACTATGGCTCACCCCGGGTTGCCAGAGAGCTATTGATTGAATGTCTGCGCGGCAAGCCTCTGATCAGCACGGATTGGAAAGGGGCCAGGGCCACGGTGGAGCACGGGGAAAACGGCTTTCTCATCTCGGCCGGAGACCGCCAGGAGCTTCGAAATTGCCTGTTTCAGTGTGTGGCCATGCCCCGCAGCAGCCTCCAGGCCATGGGCCGGGCCAGCCGGCGCAAGGCCGAACTTGAATTCAACGAAGACCTGGTCCTGCAGCGCTATCTGGATCTGATCCAGAAATATAGCGAAGAGCCCTCCCCTTGAAAACGCCCTTCTCCCATCCCTTCTTCGTAGGATAACCGATAACCAGCACCCAACTTAC
>CAZUMF010000529.1:0-2556 GCA_964621385.1 uncultured Desulfohalobiaceae bacterium | reverse complement strand
TGACGGAGAGGGAGATAGACGCGATCCTGGCCTATCTCAAGACCCTTTAACCCTAAAACGATATTTATTATTCCGTCATTCCGGCGAAGCTTGTCCCGGACCCCGATCCGGGACCGGCATGACGGAGTGACGAATCCTGCACAACTGGTGAGTGACGTTGTAGGGTTAAGGGAAAACGGCAACCTGACATTACAGTCTGTAATATCAATGTCTTATTCATGTCCGTCATACAGGGGGGATAGCCTTGGCCTATCAACCGATCGAAGATTACGGCATAATCGGGGACATGAATACGGTGGCCCTGATCAGCTTGCAGGGCTCCATCGACTGGTTCTGTTTTCCTTATCTTGATTCTCCCTCTGTGTTCGCCGCCATGTTAGACGAAAAAAAAGGCGGCCGCTTGACGATCCATCCCGGAGAAGAGTTCGATTCCACCTCTGAATACATCCCTCAGACCAATATCCTGGTCACCAGTTTCCGCACCCGCAGGGGTGTCTTGAAAGTCACCGATTTCATGCCGGTTGTGCCCAGAGCCGACAAGGGAAACAACGAAGAACGTCATGTCCTGTACAGGCTCCTGGAAATGGACAAGGGGCAGATGTACGTGGAGATGCTGTTTGAGCCCAGATTCGACTATGGCCGGGCCGAGACTTCGATCCGCTCCATAGAGGGCGGTGTCCTGGCCGAGGGAGGAGGCCTGAGCCTGGCTCTGACAGGCACACAAGCATTGGCGGTGGAAAATGGACAGGCTAGAGCCGGATGGTCGATGCAGGAAGGCGAAAAAGTGTCCTTCAGGGCCGGCACCAGCGGTAGATCCGGACAGTGCTCGAAACAGGATCTGATCCCCTGTGATGTTCCGTCCTCTCTGCAGGCCCTGCAGGAGACCGAGCATTTCTGGCGCAGCTGGCTCAACCAGGATGAAACAGGACGTACCGTGGACTATGGCTGCTTCCGAGACATGGTTGAACGCTCCGCCCTGGTCTTGAAGCTGTTGTACTTCGAACCGGAAGGAACCATTGCCGCTGCGGCCACCACCTCCCTGCCCGAAGCCGTCGGAGGGGAGCGCAATTGGGATTACCGCTACACCTGGATCAGGGACACCTCATTCACCTTGCAGGCCCTGTTCAATCTCGGACACATGTCCGAGATCGAGGGCTACCTGCGCTGGATCGAGCGAATTCTCTCCGAGGGCGGAGTGGAGAGGATGCAGATCATGTACGGCTTGCGAGGGGAACGGGAGCTCCCGGAGACCAGGCTTTCCCATTTTGAGGGCTACAAAGGCTCCGGACCGGTACATATAGGTAATGCGGCCTCTGATCAGAAGCAGATGGACATCTACGGCGAACTCCTGGACGCGGCCCTCAAGCTTTCCGATAGGGTGATCTCCACCGTTGATGAGACCATGCGCAGCCTGACCCACAACGGCCTGGTCTACCGTTATCGCTCCGAGGACGGACTGCAAGGCGATGAAGGCACGTTTTTGCTCTGCTCCTTCTGGCTAAGGACGGCCCGAATCCGTTATTCCTCCACACGAGCTGGCCCCTGCCCTGAAATCGAGCATGAATCTTCTAAGAGGCGGTTTTTTCGATATCCAAAGAGGCAGGGTGGCCTATGAACTGATGAAAGGTTCCGAACTGTACGAAAACTATGTCAAAGCAACCCGCAGTCTGCAGGCCTTTGACCCCGGGATCCTCAAGACCTGGGAGGAAAAGACGGCCTTCTGGATCAATCTCTACAACGTCATCGTCATCCACGGCGTCATCGAGCTGGATATCAAGGACTCGGTCAAAGAGGTCCGCAGCTTCTTCCGTCGCATCAGTTACGACATCGGAGGGCTCCGCTACACCCCCGACGATATGGAGCACGGCCTACTCCGGGCCAACCGCCGGCCCCCGGGATCGTTGTTCCGGGTCCTCGGTCCACACGACCCCAAGCGCCAATATTCTTTGAACAAACTTGATCCGCGCATCCATTTCGCTCTGGTCTGCGCCTCCTCTTCCTGTCCCCCCATCGACATCTATACCTCCCAGAATCTGGATGAGGAATTGAATCAGGCGGGCAGGTCCTTTCTGGGCGGGGGAGGACTCCAATTGGACAGGGCCTCGAAAAAGGTCAGCCTGTCCCGTATATTTTCCTGGTACAGAAAGGATTTCGGCAGCCGGCTGCCCGAACGGCTGCGTTTCCTGGCTCGATTTCTCTACAACCGGCAGGATGCGGAATTTATTCAACATAAAGCCGAAGAGCTGCGGGTCGAGTATCAGAACTATGACTGGAGGCTGAACTGGGGGTAAAGCGGACGGAGGAATGGCCCTGTTTGCGGGGTTCGCTTCCGGTGGATGAGACATGGCTATCCAGATTGAGTCTTGGGACCCTTAGTACACGCAGACGTAAATACAGTGACATTGCAATGCCAGGAGCATGTTCGCTACTGGGATCGGAAGCGACGCTGAAAAATACGAATTTCGAGATTCGGATTTCGGATTTGCAAAGTCAGAGCCCATCTCCTTGGTTCGAGGACTGATAAAGAATACGTCACCGAACTTACGAATCAGAGCA
>CAZUMF010000528.1:0-2557 GCA_964621385.1 uncultured Desulfohalobiaceae bacterium | reverse complement strand
TTATACTGATCCAACTTGACTTTTATCGTACAATGGCAGCTGAAGTCCGGAATCACTGCCGCATTATCTAAAAACCAAAATTGGAGCAGTATATCCGCTTTGGCCTTCCGGCTTTTTGCCGGAAGGCCGAAGCGGATAAGGAGCGAACATGGATTACGGAGACGAAAGGAAACGATTGTCTATCACTCTGGACGATAATCTGCCGCAGATGCCGGAGTTTGTTCCTGGTGTGCGCCGGGCCCCGAACCGGGGCTATCGCCTGACCAGGGCCAGGACCGGGGTCGCCCTGAAGAACGCCCTGCGTTATATTCCGCCGGGGCTGCAGCAGCGGCTGGCTCCGGAGTTTCTCCAGGAGCTGGTGACCCGGGGCCGGATCTACGGCTACCGTTTCCGGCCTCCAGGACGGATCAAGGCCGGTCCGGTCCGGGACTACCCCGGAAAATGCCTGGCCGGAAAGGCCTTTCAGGTCATGATCGACAACAATCTGGACTTCGAGGTGGCCCTCTATCCGTACGAGCTGGTGACCTACGGGGAAACCGGCCGGGTCTGCCAGAACTGGATGCAGTACCGCCTGATCAAGAAATACCTCCAGGTCCTGACCGAAGACCAGACCCTGGTGGTCCAGTCCGGTCATCCTCTGGGCCTGTTCGCTTCGAGGCCGGAGAGCCCCAGAGTGATCATCACCAACGGCCTGCTGGTCGGCATGTATGACAATCATGAAGACTGGGAGCTCGGGGCTCAGATGGGAGTGACCAGTTACGGCCAGATGACGGCCGGGGGCTGGATGTACATCGGCCCCCAGGGAATAGTCCACGGGACCTACAACACCCTGCTCAACGCCGGGCGTTTGAAGCTCGGCCTGGGGCCGGAGGAGGACCTGCGGGGCCGCATCTTCGTCTCCTCGGGGCTGGGGGGGATGAGCGGGGCCCAGCCCAAGGCCGCTGAAATCGCCGGAGCAGTGTCCATCATTGCCGAGGTGGACGATTCACGGATCAAGACCCGCAGCGACCAGGGCTGGGTGGGCACGGTCAGCTCTGACTTGGAGGAGGTCCTGGCCCTGGCCAAAGAGGCCGCGGACCGGAAAGAAACCCTGTCCATCGCTTATCACGGGAACATCGTGGACCTTCTGGAGGGGATCGTGGCCAGGGGATTTTATATCGACCTCCTCTCGGACCAGACTTCCTGCCATGCGGCCTATGCCGGGGGCTACTGCCCGCAGGGGGTCAGCTGTGCCAAGCGTTCAGACCTCCTGGATTCAGATCACGGGAGATACAGGGAACTGGTGGACTCAAGCCTCAAGCGGCATTTCGAACTCATAAAGACCCTGGTTGAGCGCGGCACGTATTTCTTTGACTACGGCAACGCCTTCATGGATGCCGTTCTGCGGGCCGGGGTCCCGGAAATCGCCAGGAACGGGCGGGACGCAGGCGACGGCTTTATTTTTCCCTCCTATGTTGAAGACATCATGGGCCCACTCATCTTCGACTACGGCTTCGGGCCCTTTCGCTGGGTCTGCCTGAGCGGTCGAGCCGAAGACCTGATCAGGACCGACCAGGCGGCCCTGGAGTGCATCGACCCGGCCAAAAGCCCCCGGGACCGGGACAATTACGTCTGGATCCAGAATGCCCGGGCCAACAATCTGGTGGTGGGCACTCAAGCCAGGATCCTCTACCAGGACGCGGCCGGCAGGGTCAAGATCGCTCTCAGGTTCAACGAGCTGGTCCGGGAGGGATCCGTCGGCCCGATCATGCTCGGAAGGGACCACCACGACCCCGGAGGCACCGATTCACCCCTTAGGGAGACCGCCAACATCAAGGACGGGAGCAACATCACCGCGGATATGGCCACCCAGTGTTTTGCCGGAAACGCGGCCCGGGGCATGTCCCTTGTGGCCCTGCACAACGGTGGGGGCACTGGAATCGGCAAGGCGGTCAACGGCGGTTTCGGCCTGGTTTTAGACGGCAGCCCTGAGGTGGACGCCGTCATCCGTTCGGCCGTGACCTGGGATGTCATGGGCGGCGTGGCCCGGCGCAGCTGGGCCGGCAATGAACATGCCTTGGCTGTCAGCCAAGAGTTCAACCGGCACAACCATAGTGGAGCCCACATCACCCTGCCCTGGATCGCCGGAGATGATCTGGTCCGGGAGACGCTGGATGAGGCCTTCGGGCCGGATGAGGGGTGAAGGTCGGATTTGCGGAATGCTGGCATGCTGGCATGCTGGAATACTGGAATTTGCAGAGGATGATAAAGAATAGAGGACGGCAAGAGCAAAAATTCCGGGAAGCCGCATCAGCAGAAGAGGGAAGAGGGCATGGAGCATGGGGCATAGGGCATAGGGAAGAAATTGAAGACAGACGTCGGATGTCAGAGGTCGGAGGTCGGCAAGAGAAGAGGCAGAGAGCATAGGGCATAGGGCATAGAGCATGAGGAAGAAATTGAAGACAGACGTCGGATGTCAGCCCTGCCTCTGGCAGGCCTGACATATAATTGTTCAATATATTTAAGAACATGGAGCCAGGCTGTTATTCTATTTGCTTGAAATCCATAACTGCCAGTT
>CAZUMF010000527.1:0-2562 GCA_964621385.1 uncultured Desulfohalobiaceae bacterium | reverse complement strand
ACATTTTTCATCTGTTGAAAAACCCTGGGCGCTTCCCCCTGCCCAATGGCTTTCTGAACAGACTGGCGCATATGCTGCTGAGACCTGTCCGGGTTTATTCAGCAGAAACAGAAACATGGCCGGTCTTTTCGGCCTTACCCCCAGGCCTGACATGCCTGACAGGAAAATGTGGGGCTTCGAGCCTTGTGTTAGCTCGTCAGCTGGTTCCAGTGACGCCAGGCCATCGGGGAAAAGCCTTTTTCCTGGGCAATGAGATCGAGATGGAGAAGTTCAAAGGGCATGAGGTCGGCCGGAGGAACCTCGATCAGTTCTGAGGTGTCCAGGCACGGGAGATATTTTTTGCAGGTATGACAGACATGAAGCCTTTCGGCCGGTGATTCCTCTGAGGAGAAATACTCCAGCGTATCCGCATCTTCATTGCCACAATAGGGACAAACGATACGGTGAAGCCGCCACTCGTGGCTGCATAGGGCACAGTGAAGCCATCGTCGTCCCCCGTGAGCCACCAGATATTCACTCTCCTCTTCACCCTTTTTCAGATAGCTCGTGTCGGGATAGGCACCGCAGATGGGACAATAGCCGCGGTCCCAACTCATTTGTTCTAAGTGAGGGGCCACACCGTGGGCCAACCACTGGAGAAACGGTTTAAGGGATTTTTCCAGCGCAAACCGGAAGGATGCCGGCTCCAGCTCCAGTTCGTCGGCCCATTTTTTGAGTGCATCCTCCTCATTTCTTACCAGGAGCCGTATCCAGGCCGCTGGGGCTTCCGGATCCTCCGCCACTCGAGCGGCCAGCCGCTCTGCTTCCTTTTTGAGCGGTGGGAAGGACCGTTTCAGCGCCGCAAGCATGGTTTTAAGACCGTCGGTTAGATCGGGGAAGAGGGGTGCCAGTTCCATATCGGACAACGCCGGGACCCCGGCAGACAGTCTCAAGGCATCGGGCGGAGGCATACCCGGCGCCGGCCGGGTCATGAGTTGGGCCCTGAGTTCCGCCTCGGCAATCATCAGCTCCTTGAAGGCGTTCAGCGTTTCCTTTAGGAAGGGTTTTCGTTCCACCATATTGTCAACCTGGTTTTTGAGCGATGCCACTTCGTCTTTGGCTGATACCGGATTCTCCATGGATGTCCTTTCTATACACGCGGTTTGATGGAAAAGCCGTTCACGGCCTGCGCAAACGGCTTTTTCGATGGTTCCTTTCAGCCCCTGTGAAATCCAATCACAGGGCTCGGCTCGTCCAAGACGCCCCTAACCGACCTTCTGAAAGTACTTCTTGGGATCTTCGGTTAGGAGAAAAATGGTGTTGACATCATCCGGATCCTGCAACTGGGCGTTGGGGTAATCCTTCTTCAACTCGGCCAGCCTTTTCTTGGCCAGTGCCACCATCTTGGATCGCTCCCCGAAATTCATGGTTCCGGTCGGGCAGGTCTTCACACACATGGGAAGCATATTGCGCTTCACCCGGTCATTGCACATGGTGCATTTGGCCAGGATGCCCGTGCCCGTGTCCAGCCGCGGGATGTTATACGGACAGTAAGAAATGACCTCCTCCACCTGTTCCGGCTTCAGAAGACGCGTCCGCTCGGTGAAAATCACCGCCCCTGTTTTGGGATCCTTGATGATGGCGCCCTCCACATAGCTATCCGCCGCTTCCTTGCAGGGCGGCGATACGCAGTGTCTACACTGATCCGGAAAGAAATACCAGACCACCTTACCATTTTCTTTATATTCAGCAAACCGGACCAGCTTGTAGTTGAACGGATTCAGATCCGGGGGATTTTGATGGGTCCCGCGCTGGCGTGTCTTGTTGGCCTGGAGATCGTTCCACTCCTTGCAGGCCACCTGGCAACCCCGGCAGGCGGTGCACCTCGATGTATCAATGAGAAATGTCATGGGCATGATTCTACTCCTTTTTTTGAGAGGGTTGTCTCATGAGACGTCCGTGTGTTAGGCCTGCAATTCACGCAGCCGCTGGGCCTTGGTCACATTTACCATCAGGGCCTTATATTCCGGGATGCCAGTGTTGGGGTCCCCGATGGAAGCGGTGAGCCGGTTCGTGGAATCGCCAACACCCCTGGTGGTCCACCCGTAACAGAAGGGCATTCCTACCAGGTGCACGGTTTTACCTTCTATCTGCAAGGGCGTCATCCTCACCGTGACCATGGCAATGGCCTCCGCGCTTCCTCTTGCGCTTTCGATGAGGACCGGATCTCCGTTTTGGATCCCCTTCTCTTTAGCCAGTTCATGGCTCATCTCTACATAGAGCTGCGGCTCGGCTTCCAGGAGGTTGGGCGTGTTCCGGGTCTCCCCGCCACCACACCACATCTCGGTCACGCAGTAGGTGGTCAGCACAATCGGAAAACGCTTGTCGCCGGGCTTAGCCAGGGCATCCATCTCGTTAGATGTCTTTTTGAAACACGGGTTGTTGAATTGACCCGAAAAGGGGTTCTTGGTGAGCGGAGACTCCACGGGTTCGTAATGCTCCGGTAGTGGGCCGTCCGGGCGGCCGGGACCGAAAATCTGCCCGAATCCGTGTTTGCGCATGATGAACGGGTAGCGTCCCTTG
>CAZUMF010000526.1:0-2570 GCA_964621385.1 uncultured Desulfohalobiaceae bacterium | reverse complement strand
GTGTGTCCGTAGTGATTCACGCAGCAGCCATCGCCTATGGATTTGTCTTTCTGCACCCGTTCGAAGACGGCAATGGCCGAATCCACCGCTTTCTGATCCACAACATTCTCGAACGACGGGGTTTCACACCAGAGGGTGTCATGTTTCCCGTCTCAGCGTCCATGCTGAAAAACCCGGTTGAGTATGAAGCATCTTTGGAAACGTTCTCACGGCAGCTTATGCCCTTGGTGGAATACTCGCTCGATAAAGACGGTCATATGACCGTCAAAAATGATACAGCTATTTTGTACCGCTATATTGATATGACGCCCCAGGCAGAGGCGCTTTTTCAGTTTATCGAACAGACCATCTATACGGAACTCGCCAACGAATTGACCTTCCTGGCTAACTACGACAAAACCAAGAAAGCCATCCAGGAAATCGTGGACATGCCCGACCGTCAAATCGATCTCTTCATCCGTTTTTGCCTCCAAAACAACGGTCGACTCTCGGCTCGGAAACGCGCAAGCCACTTCGATTTCTTGTCGGATGGGGAAGTCTTCCGTATGGAGCAGGCTGTTCTGGCCGCCTACGGAAGCGCAACCTTGAAAGATGATTGATAAGTATCCTGACATCAGCAACCCATACCAGAAAGGAGCAGCCCTATGGCTCGATTGGAAAACATGCCGGCCCAAGAACGCGATCATCTGTTGTCCGTCCCCTGCCCAACGTTTGAAACCAGCCCCTTTGTGCAGGTGCCCGACCTGTCCAAACGGCGGGTCGTCATGATCTCCACGGCCGGGATCCATCGGCGGGGAGACCGGCCGTTTGATGTCGGTGCCAATGATTACCGGGTGATTCCCAGGGACACCCCGGCCAGGGACGTGATCATGAGCCATATTTCCACGAATTTCGACCGCATCGGATTTCAGGAAGATCTCAATGTGATTTTTCCCCTGGAGCGGCTCAAGGACCTGGCCGATGAGCAAAGCATCGGATCGGTGGCGGATGTTCACTATTCCTTCATGGGGGCGACCGACCCGCTGCAGATGAGGGAAAAGGCCGGTGAGCTGGCCGGGATCATGAAAGGGGATAAGGTGGATGCCGTGCTGCTTGTGCCGGTCTGACCCCTGTGCACGCGCGCCGTGGGCGTGCTGGGGCATTCCATTGAAGAGGCCGGGATCGCCACGACCCAGATCAGCCTGATCCGGGAGCACACCGAGGCCATCAAACCTCCCAGGGCGCTGTGGGTCCCCTTTGAACTGGGCCGACCCTTTGGGATGCCGGGCGATGTGGATTTTCAAAAGCGGGTCCTTCGCCGGGTCCTGGGGCTCCTGGAGGCGGAAAGCGGCCCGGTCCTGGAAGACTATCCGGAAGAGGCCCCTCAGGAAGAAGCCGGCCCGGAGCCCTTTGCCTGCCCGGTTTCCTTTGCTCCGGCTGCGGGCGATGCGCCGGGTTCGACAGAGGGTCTTCTGGAGGCTTTTGAGCAGGAAGCCTCACAGTTGCGTACCTGGTACGATCTGGCCCTGCAAAGCCATGCCCGATCCACCGTGGGCGTCAGCGGATTCTCGCCCGAGGAATCCGTTGCCCTGATTGTGGATTTCATTCGAGGCCTTGAGGACACCGGCATCCCGGCCGATCAGGATTCGGCAACGACCCTGCGATTGGCCGTGCAGGACCTCAAGGCCTATTATTTGGAAGCCGTTGCTGCGCAGCCCGGCCGGCAGGGGACCAAGGCAGAGCTGGAGAACTGGTTCTGGGGTCAGACGGCAGCGGCCAGAGTCTTGAACGAAGTGAGGCTGCTCTGTTTGGAACGTACCGACAAAAATTTGCAGTTTCTGGGAAAACTCATGATCATCCCCCAGAGTCAGCTGTCCCGGTTTGAAAAATAGGAATAAACAGCAGGGATCGCAGGGGGAAAGCCGTGTCTTCGGAATATACGCTGAAAATGATTATGGACGCCTCGCCGGTTGGAATTGTTGTTTTTTCCGGTGAAGCTGAAGTCCTCTTTGCAGAAAGTAAGCAGTGTCCTGGATTCAAAATCTGCGTGAATTGGCGCTTAGACTTATCGGGGAATCTTTGTCATAGAAAACAAGAAAATGTGTGACTCAGAATTATTTTGAAATTCGATGAGGCTTTATAGAACGATCTGCTTCGCTGCATTCTTTTCTTGCCAATTTCCAATTTCTAATTTCCAATTTCTTGCACAAGGACTGCAGTTGTTTTGGATTCACACATTTGGGCTGCAGGAGAAACTCGCTTTAAATTGTCAATAGATGCTCGTTATTTTTTAAGAGGTCAGTCAATGAAGATCCCCAATAGATGACTTCAATGTGTTGTTTTTCGAGATCCTCAGTCACGCCCAATTGGTCTGCACAGGCTTTACAGGCAGTAATGTGCACGCCTGCATCCAGGGCTTCCTTGATTTTTTCTTGAACATCCTCATTGACACTGACCAGCTTCGTGGTTGCACCCCATATGATGAGCGTCACTTTTTCCCACCAGCCGCGTTTGAGCGAATTGATGGTATACATGAAGACCATTTTTTCGGCTGTCACCGGGTTGTCGTTCGTCCATAAGACATAGAGATG
>CAZUMF010000525.1:0-2582 GCA_964621385.1 uncultured Desulfohalobiaceae bacterium | reverse complement strand
CAACCTGTGCCCGGGCGACTTTGCGGAAAAATTGAAGATGGATCTCGGAATCATTCTGAATTTCGGGGTAATGCCTCTGAATGGAGTAGTTTGTCAAGAGCTTGAGGTTGTCCAGGTCCTGGTTTGCGGCAAAAAATTCAATCGACTAACCCGAAGATCTCAGCCGATCTCAGACTTCCCGTCTTCCGTCCGGAAGGTTCCTGAATCCCGGCAGCTGAAAATGTCATCGCCTGCACGGCGATATGCAGACAATACGTTCATATCTGCATGGCGTAGCCTTTTGGCCGGCAGCAGCTCTTAATCTGCCGGCCAAATAGTTTCCATTCGCCTGCCCTATGAAACAACGCGAAGCGTTCCTGCTTGCAGGGTTTCATGGGGGCGCCCATTCGCGTGATTCGCGGGCCAACTCTGTGGAGTGCATCTTGCCATATTTTTATTTTTTGCCTTGACAGACTTCAGATAAACTATACTATTTTAGTATAGAATAAAATTAGACAAGTTCCTGGAGGTGAATCATGAAATTTGTCGAGAACATGACCCCGGACGAGACGCTCGACCTGGTCTGCCGAATGTGCCCCATGCATTTGATCGAGCCGGGTGACAAGCTCAAGTGTCTGAAAAAAGGACAAGTTCTTGAAGTCCTCACCGATTACGACCAGGCCCTGGACGACATACCCGATTGGTGCGCCCGTTGCGGTCAACGGTTCATCGGTGTCGAAGAGGACGAGGACTGCTACAAGATATACATTCAGAAGGTGAAGGATTCGGAGCAGAGCGACTCCAAAACGCCCTAATCTGCAACAAAAAGAGGTACTGTATGCAACCGGTCTATATGGATCACGCCTCGGCAACCCCGGTCCGGAAAGAAGCCCTGGAGGCCATGCTTCCCTATTTCGACAGGAAGTTCGCCAACCCCTCCACTGTCTACGACCTGGGAACGGATGTGCTCAAGGACATCGAAGAGCATCGGGAGAAAGTCGCCGGACTCATCGGAGCCTCCCCCACGGAAATCATCTTCACCTCCTCCGGGGCCGAAGCCAACAACTACGCGGTGAAGGGGATTCCCCTGGCCCACAAAAAAAAAGGAAATCACGTCATCATCTCCAGAATTGAGCATCATTCCGTGCTCAATGCTGCCAGGTTCCTGGAACGTTTTGATTACGAGGTCACCTACCTTCCGGTGGACGAGTATGGACGCGTTGACCCCGACAGGCTGGAGCGGGCGATACGTCCTGAAACCGTTCTGGTCTCCATCATGCACGGCAACAACGAGATTGGGACGCTCCAACCACTGTCCGAGCTCGCGGCCGTCTGCAAATCCAAGGGGGTGCTCTTTCATAGCGATGCCGTGGCCACGGCCGGTCTCATCCCGGTGGACGTGAGCCGGCTGGAGGTGGATCTTTTGAGTCTTTCCGCGGCTCAGCTCCGCGGACCCAAAGGAGTCGGCGCCCTGTACGTCCGGGGCAACACCCGGGTCATGCCGCTGATCCACGGCGGCATTCAGGAACGGGGGAGGCGGGCCGGTACGGAGAATGTCCCGGGGATCATCGGCTTCGGCACCGCGGCTGAGCTGGCCTCGAAAGAGCTCAGGAAGAACATGGACACGGTCTCGACCCTGCGCAACGAGCTCAAAGCGGGCCTGCAGGATTCGATCAGCTGCATACAGTTCACCGGTCATCCTGAACAACGGCTGCCCGGACATCTCAGCCTGTGCATCGAGGCCATCGAGGGGGAATCGATCATCTTCATGCTCAGCAAGAAGGGAATCTATGTGAACACCGGTTCGGCCTGCGCCTCCAAGGCCCTGAAGACCTCACCCGTGCTCACGGCCCTGTCCATCAAGCCGGAGATCGCCCACGGCTCCGTGGTCTTCACCCTGAACGAGACCAATTCCCGGCAGGATGTCGAGTATGCCATCGGGACGCTTCCGCCGATCGTGAACAAGCTCAGATCCTACTCCCCGCTCTGGCAGGAGAAGGTCCAGGCCGAATCGTGACCCAGCAGGCAGCCGGCCGCCTCTGCGCTTGCCGCTCAGGTTCGGCATTTTATAACCAATGAACAAGTCAGGAGAGAGACGATGTACAGCGAAAAAGTCATGGATCATTTTTCAGATCCAAGAAACATGGGGGCCATGGATGATCCGGACGGTGTGGGCGAAGTGGGCAACCCGGTCTGCGGGGACGCCATGACGGTCTACATCAAGGTCAAGGACGACAAGCTCCAGGATGTCAAGTTCAAGACCTTCGGCTGCGTTGCCGCCATCGCCGTGTCGAGCATGGTCAGCGAACTGGCCAGGGGATTGAGCCTCGAGGAGGCCAAACGCATCTCGAAACAGGCCATTGCCGACTCCCTGGAAGGGTTGCCCAAGGAGAAGATGCACTGCTCCAACCTCGGCGCTGAAGCCCTGGGCAAGGCCATCGAGGATTACGAACAAAGGGAAACAAAGGGCTGAAAAAGACCGTGAAACCGGCCAGACCGGTGCAAGAGTTTTCAAGAAAAATGTTGACAGAATCTGAAGAATCTTCAGGATGAAGCCATGCGCGTGTTGATGATTTCCGCGAATACAGAACAGATCAACGTGC
>CAZUMF010000524.1:0-2584 GCA_964621385.1 uncultured Desulfohalobiaceae bacterium | reverse complement strand
TCTCGTTCAGGACTCGAATGCCCACGTCCTGCAAGACACTCAAGGATGCTTCATGAATGGTTTGTATCTGATCATCCGACAGCAGCTGGACATTTTGGGAAAGCATATGATCCCCATAAATAAGGCTAAGGAGCAGAATTCATTTTCCCCGCGCCACTTTTGGTTGGGCGATGGGAGGGATGTCCTCTGCACGCAGGGCTTGGATGAAGCTCACAGTGCGTATCTGAAAAATGTTTCTTTCATGCATCCCGGTCCGGCACTTTACGTCAGGGATCTGGCCAGTTTTCCGGCCGATCCGGCATCCGGGGCATAGCCATCGGCCCCGATCTCCCGGGCGAATTTTTCGGTGACCGGAGCCCCGCCGACAAGGATTTTGACCTGACTGCGCAGCCCGCTTTCCTTGAGGGCGTCCACGGTCTTCTGCATCTGGGTCATGGTCGTGGTCAGCAGAGCGGACAGGCCGATCAGGTTCGGTTGATGTTCCTTGACGGCCTCCACAAAGGCTTCAGGCGCGATATCCACCCCGAGGTTGACCACCTCGAAACCGGCGCTCTCCAGCATCATGGCCACCAGGTTCTTGCCGATATCGTGCAGATCCCCCTTGACCGTGCCGATGATGATCTTGCCCGCAGACTTGGATTCCTCATCCGTGAGCAAGGGCTTCAATATCCCCAAAGCCGCACTCATGGCCTTGGCCGACATGAGCACTTCCGGGATGAACATATCCCCGTTCTCCATGCGCTCGCCCACGACATCCATGCCGGCAATCAGGGCCTTGTTCAGAATATCACTGGCGGCGGTTCCTTCCTCCAGGGCGGCCTGGACCTGCAAAGTCAAGTTACCGGCGTCTCCTTTGATCAAGGTGTTGCTGATGGCATTCAAATCGGCCATGTCTCCCTCCTTGTATACGCTGTAAAAAACGTGAGATCGTTGCGCAGAGTTGCACAGCTACGAATACGGTTTGACTCAAGGGACCATGAAAAATCTCCCTTCTTCCCAAAAGTACTGAAAGGCTTGTTGCAAAGAACAGGCCAAAGAATTGATTGTATTTTTTATTTAAAATTCAGAAAGATAAGGAAGAAATTTCGGACAGGGCCATGGGAAATTGAGTCAATTTTGACTTAAATTGAAAAAAAAAGAAAAAATTATGAAAATATATTGATATTTATGGATTAATTTGAATCAAATATAACTCAACGCTTTTCCTTCAAACCGCACATTTCGATTTTCTCAACCCGAAGTGCACCTGGAGCCTTTGGGTTGCGGGCGAAACCTGCTCTAGCGATTCGAAAGGCGATACTTTTTCAACTTCCTGGCTATCATGGATTGGCTCGTCTTGAGGTGGTAGGCAATCATCCGTGTGTTCTTGTACTGCTTCAAGGCGCGAGTCAAAACAGATTTTTCAAATTTTTCAACCTGTTCTTTCAGGCCTTCCCCTGGAATGTTTTTATATGCAGCCTGTCTGTTCCGATTGAAAGGCTTGATCTGGATCTTTTCCTGAATGGCCTCATCCAGTAGCGGTTCTTCGGTCATCACGACAAGTTGGCGCAATATATTTTTCAGTTCCCTGACATTGCCGGAAAAATGATACTCTAAAAAAAGATTCATACCTTTCAAAGAAATACGTTTGCTCATCTGATATTCAGCATTGTATTTGTCCAGATAATAATTCACCAAAGGGATGATGTCTTCAGGCCGCTCCCGAAGCGGCGGGACTTTGACAACAAAGGCATTCAGCCGGTGATAAAGATCCGGACGAAACATCTTTTCATCGACTCTTGCCTGAAGATCTCTATTGGTCGCAGCAATGATCGTACACGTGATCGGAATCGGCTTGATGCCTCCAATGTGCATCACCTGATGATCTTCAAGACATTTCAAAAGTTTGGCCTGTACTGAAAAAGGCAACTCCCCGATTTCATCAAGGAGAATCGTTCCATCCTGGGCCATCTCAAAATAACCGACTTTTCCTTTGGTCGCTCCGGTGAATGCCCCTTTGTCGTAGCCGAACAATTCCGCTTCCAGAAGGCTTTCCGGCAAGGCCGCGCAATTGACCTGAACAAATGGCTTGTTCTTTCGCTTGCTCTTGTTATGAATAAATTGTGCAACCAGTCCTTTCCCGGTTCCTGATTCTCCAGTAATCAGAATATTTGAGGCATCCAATCTGGACAATTTTAAGGCCGCATTGAGCATTTGGCGCATTTCCATGCTTTCCGATACAATACCATGAGCCTGAAGGTCAGCCAAGTTGATGTTGGAGAGTTCATCCTGATACCTCTGGGCCATATGTTTCAGCTGTTCCAATTCCTCTTTCAAGGAATTCAAGGTGGTAATGTCATATTCGTTCACAACGACCAGAATTATTTCGTGCATGTCGCAGAATTCAATCAGCCGGGAACCACCCTTTTGTAGATGTCCCGCATGAGCTGATTTAAGTTTCGGCTTAGGATTGCGCGCATCCCTGTTGCCGCAAGGTTCGGCTCTTTTCTTTCGCCAGGGCGGTTGAAGCCATACTTCTCAGTTTTCAGTGTTCCAATGGCTGCTTCAATTTGGGCTCGGAGTGTCTTGATCAAACCTTGATCAG
>CAZUMF010000523.1:0-2601 GCA_964621385.1 uncultured Desulfohalobiaceae bacterium | reverse complement strand
TCCGTGAAGGCGGTCGGACCGTGGGCGCCGGAGTGGTTTCAGAAATTACGGAGTAATTATGCGGGTTAAATTGCAGCTGCGCTGCCCAGAGTGCAAACGGAAGAATTATTCGACGTATAAAAACAAGAAGAACACGACTGCGAAGCTGGAATTGAACAAATACTGCCCTTCCTGCGGCCGGCACACGAGTCATAAAGAGACGAAATAGCCGGAGCGCATCGCTGGGCACGGCTGACGGCAGCAGCCCTCTGGTGAACAATGCAGGCCAGTAGCTCGAATTGGTAGAGCACCGGACTCCAAATCCGGCGGTTGTGGGTTCGAATCCCTCCTGGCCTGCCAGTCTGACGGCGATGGGAAGAATGTGTACACTAGAAAGGCGCTGCACGGATCGCGAACCAAGGATGCCTGAATCCCGGTATCCGTTGCTGCTTCCGGTCTGTCAAACCCTATATCCGGGAATCACAGCTGCAAACCATGAGTAAGAAAAAAGTCAAAAAGCAGACTCAGACTGAACCCAAGACGGGTATCACGGCAAAGTTTCGCGAATTCAGTTCATTTTTTCAGCAATCCAAAATGGAAATGAAAAAAGTGACCTATCCGAGCCGGAAACAAACCCTGACCACGTGTGCTTCGGTTTTGGTGGTGGTCTTTGTCGTATCCCTGTTTTTGGGCATCGTCGATCTCGCTTTGGCCAAAATTTTGGAAGTTGTTTTGCCTTAGGCATGCTCATGACTGAAAATCAGACCAATTTCCGCTGGTACATTGTCCAGACCCTCTCCGGGTACGAGCAGCGGGTGGAAAAGACCATTAAAGAACTCATCCGCAAGGACAAAGTGCACGGCTTGATCGAAGAAGCGATTGTGCCCACGGAAAACGTGGTGGAGATGGTCAAAGGCCAGAAGAAGACCACGTCCCGCAAGTTTTATCCGGGGTATGTGCTGGTCAAAATGCAGCTCACGGACGCCACCTGGCATATCATACAGGGTATTCCCAGAGTGACCGGCTTCATCGGCGATAAAGTCAAACCGATCCCGTTGAGCCCGGGCGAGGCTGAGCAGCTGCTCCAAAAGATTGAGACCCGGAAAGAGCATCCGCGGCCGAAATACGAAATCATGGTCGGAGAAAAGGTCCAAGTGATTGACGGTCCTTTTGCCAATTTTGACGCCTATGTGGAAGAGGTCAATCAGGAAAAGGGCAAACTGAAAGTAACGGTCTCGATCTTCGGGCGGAGCACACCGGTGGAACTCGATTTTGTGCAGGTCACCAAGAGTCAGTAAGCCGGCATCTCAAGAAACGGTTGAATTGCGAGTTAGAATAGTCATCTATCTGTGAAGAGGGGAGAACCATGGCCAAAAAAGTGATGGCAAACATTAAATTGCAAATTCCTGCAGGGGCGGCGAACCCCTCACCTCCGGTCGGACCGGCCCTTGGCCAGCACGGCGTCAATATCATGGAATTCTGTAAGGCGTTCAACGCCAAGACCCAGGATCAAAAAGGGATGATCATTCCGGTGGTGATTTCGGTGTATAAAGATCGTTCCTTCAGCTTTATTACCAAGACTCCGCCCGCGGCTATACTTATCAAAAAGGCGGCCAAACTCGATAAAGGGTCGTCGGAACCGAAGGCCACCAAAGTCGGTCAACTGAGTATGGATCAAGTGCGAGAAATCGCTGAAACAAAATTGCCGGACTTGAATACCAACGATATACAGGCGGCGATTGCGACTGTCCAAGGAACTGCCCGCAGTATGGGAATCGAAGTCATATAATGAGCTGGAGTGAAACCATGGCCAAGTATGGAAAGAAATATAACAAAGCGCGGCAGAACATTGACAGAAATGCGAAATATCCCATTGAAGACGGCATTGAGCTGGCGGTCAGCGCGGCCTATGCCTCCTTTGATGAGACGGTTGATGTCGCTGTGTGTCTCGGGGTGAATCCCAAGTATTCCGATCAAATGGTTCGCGGCGGGGTCAGTCTTCCGCATGGACTGGGGAAAGTGGTTCGGGTTGTGGCCTTTTGTAAGGGTGAAAAAGAGGAAGAGGCGAAACAGGCCGGAGCCGACGCCGTGGGGGCTGAAGATCTTGTCCAGAAGATCAGGGACGGATGGCTGGAGTTTGATAAAGCGGTGGCCACCCCGGATATGATGTCCCATGTGGGAAAAGTCGGCCGGATTCTAGGCCCCAGGGGCATGATGCCCAATGCGAAAAGCGGAACCGTGACCTTTGATATCGGACAGGCCATCACCGAGATGAAAGCGGGACGCGTGGAATACAAAGTGGACAAGGCCGGCGTCGTGCATGCCCCTCTGGGCAAAGTTTCCTTTGGCATGCCCAAGATTGTGGACAACCTCAAGGCCTTGCTGGATTCCTTGAATAAGGCCAAGCCAAGCTCGGCCAAAGGGACCTATTTCCAGTCCATGGCCGTCTCGTCGACCATGGGGCCGGGGGTCAAGCTTGATGCGGGTATGATTCGAAAATTTCTGGAATGAGGCAACACAAACACAGAGCTAAGGTCATGAGTCAAAGAAAACAGGGGGCAGGCGCCTTAATATCCTGTTGAGACTGGTTTTGACTCAGTACCTTCCAACTGAGAGGCAGGG
>CAZUMF010000522.1:0-2606 GCA_964621385.1 uncultured Desulfohalobiaceae bacterium | reverse complement strand
AACTACCGATCCTGGCGGACTGCAGCGAATCCAATTTCGGCCCGATCCAGTTAAAAGGACGAAACAGGGTAAATGGCAACCCTTCATGACTGCCATAGGCCCAGATCACCCGATCCAGCATCTGTTTGCTGCAGGAATAGATCCAGCGCTGCTTATGAATCGGCCCCAAAACCAAATTGGAGCGTCTTTCGTTAAACTCCGGGTCTTCGCACATGCCGTAAACCTCAGAAGTGGAAGGAAAAACGAGCCGTTTTTTATACTTGGCGCAATAGCGGACAATACGCAGATTCTCCTCGAAATCGAGTTCAAAGACCCGCAATGGATTTCGCACATACTCGATGGGGGTGGCAATGGCCACCAGAGGAAGAATGATGTCGCATTTACGGACATGGTACTCGATCCATTCCCGCATGATCGAGATATCCCCTTCGGTAAAATGAAAGTTGGGGTGGTCTTGGAGATGTGCAATCCCATCCGAACTGAGATCCATACCATAGACTTCATACCGACCGTTTTCCAGAAGACGTTCACTCAGGTGATTGCCGATAAAGCCGTTGACCCCGAGGATGAGCACGTTTTTTTTGGACCTCTTTCTCCTGTTGAATGACAGGCGATGGTTGAAACGCATACCTGGATTCACATTAAGTTCTCTGGCCAACTGTCTCCCGCTCATGTAAACAGCATTGGCTGTCTGCCCGAATCGAACCTCGACCGCCCCCTTCCCGCAGGCGATCGTCAAGGGGTCGGTTGCGAGCACAATTCCCGGGGCTGCCTCCCTGGAGGTTTGCACCAGGCTCACCTCCCAGAAAATGCATTTACGATCTCCCAGAAAGGAAAAAGCCCCGGGATAGGGTCTGGTCACCGCCCGGACCAAGTTGCGCACTCGGGTATTCTCCCAGCTCCAGTCGATTTCACCGTCCTCAGGCCTGCGTCCCCCAAAATAGCTTGCCGCTGTGTGATCTTGCGGGATACGGGGAGCAGTGTTCCTGAGGACTTTCGGGAGGATCTCCTCCAGTAGCAGCTCCGTGGCTGCAGCCAGCTTTTTATGAAGGCTCAGGGCCGTGTCCTGCTCCTCAATGGGAACCCGATTCTGTCCGACGATATCGCCGTCGTCAGGATGCGGGGTCATATGATGAAGGGTCACGCCGGTCTCCTGCTCCCCCTGGATCAGAACCCAGTTCGCAGGACAGCGGCCCCGATAACGCGGCAGGAGCGAGCCATGCAGATTGAGACACCCGGCTCTTGGTATCTCAAGAATGTCCGGACCCACCATGTCCCGGTAATACAAGGAGAAGAGAATGTCCGGTCCCATTTCCCTGATCCTGTTGACCCACAGCGGATGATTGATATCTTCCGGGGCATAGACTGGTATACCCATGACAGCCGCCAATTCGGCAACTGACTCGAACCAGAGGTTCTCCCGGGGATCGTCTTCATGTGTGAACACGGCCCGGATATCAAATCCATGGGACAACAAGGCTCTGATACCGACACATCCGATCGTATGATAGGCCAGGACGACTGTCTTCATCGTGTTTCTAAAGATTCAGACTCTTGGAACCGGGCCTGGTCCCTCTGAATATGTGAGAAGGATAAGTTCATAAGAGACGATAAGCTTTGATTCCCGTGAATTTCCTGGATGAAAAAACGGGGTCTGCCCCGGACATCGTGATAGATGCGCCCAAGATACTCCCCGATCAGACCGAGGCCGAGAAACTGTGCCCCGATAAAGACGAACAGAAGCGCGAAAAGGGTGAAGACCCCTTCGGCGGCCCATACGGCACCATAGAAAAAACGCAGCACCATGAGCAGCAGACCGAAACCGAAGCCGCAGATGGAAATCGCGCCCCCCAGGAAGGAAAGCAGACGTAATGGAAAGGTGGACATGGAGGTCAGCAGGTCAAACTGGAGTGAAATCAGTTTCAACAGGCTGTATTTGGATTCACCGTTTTTGCGTGGGGCGTGATCGACCCGGATTTCTGCGGTGCGCCCGGCAAAACAATTGGCCAGGAGAGGTATGAATGTGGAGCGTTCCCGGCACTGGAGCATGGCATCGACAATCGAACGTCGGTGTGCCCTGAGCATGCAGCCGTAGTCGTGCATCATGACTCCGGTGGTCTTCCGGACAAAATGGTTGACCAGCGCGGAGGCCATACGGCGAAAGATGCTGTCCTGGCGGTTTTCACGGACAGTGCCCACCACATCGACCCCGCGGTCCAACTCCCGAATCAGGTTTGGAATCTCTTCAGGAGGATTCTGGAGATCTGCGTCCAGAGTGACCACGATCTCGCCCCTGCTTTGCTCCAAGCCGGCGAACACCGCGGCGTGCTGGCCGTAATTTCTGTTCAGGATCAGACCAATGACTTCGGGATGAAGGTCTGCGGCTTGGACGATGAGGTCTCGAGAGCCGTCCAGGCTGCCGTCATCGATGAAAAGGATTTCGAAGCTGCGACCGGCTCCTCTGCAGGTGCTGAGACAGCGCCCGAGAAGTTCCGTCAGGCTGTGGGCTTCGTTATAGACCGGGATGACCAGTGAAAGATCCAGAGGTTCATTCATGCCAGCACCTCCTTGATGGCCGCGACAACATCGTCCACATCTTCAGGAAC
>CAZUMF010000521.1:0-2606 GCA_964621385.1 uncultured Desulfohalobiaceae bacterium | reverse complement strand
GTTCCTGAAGATGTGGACGATGTTGTCGCGGCCATCAAGGAGGTGCTGGCATGAAAGAAACTCTGGATCTTTCAGTGGTCATTCCGATCTATAATGAGCAGGACAATCTGCTGGAACTCATCGGGCGCTGTCTCACCGTCTGCCGGGGAACCGGACGCAGCTTCGAAATCCTTCTCGTGGATGACGGCAGCAGAGACGGCTCCCGGGGGCTCATCGCCCAAGCCGCTGATCGTCATGCTGAAGTGGTCGGCGTGCTTCTGAACAGAAATTACGGCCAGCACGCTGCAGTGTTCGCCGGCTTGGAACAGAGCAGAGGCGCGATTGTGATCACTTTGGACGGCGATCTCCAGAATCCCCCTGAAGAAATTCCCAACCTGATTCGAGAAATGGACCGTGGGGTCGATGTGGTGGGCACGGTCCGTGAAAAGCGGCAGGATAACATCTTTCGCCGCATGGCCTCCGCTCTGGTCAATCATTTCGTCCGGAAAACCACCGGGGTCATGATGCACGACTACGGTTGCATGCTCAGGGCGTACCGACTTCCGATGGTCGATGCCATGCTCCAGTGCCGGGAACGTTCAACATTCATCCCCATATTGGCCAATAGCTTTGCTGGTAGCACCGCAGAAATCCGGGTCGATCACGCCCCACGCAAAAACGGTGAATCAAAATACAATCTGCTCAAACTGATTTCACTCCAGTTTGACCTGCTGACCTCCATGTCCACCTTTCCGTTGCGTCTTCTCTCCTTCCTGGGGGCCGTGATTTCGACCTGCGGCTTCGGTTTCGGCCTGTTGCTGATCGTGTTGCGCTTTGTCTACGGGGCCGTCTGGGCCGCAGAAGGGGTCTTCACGCTTTTCGCAGTCCTGTTCGTCTTTATCGGGGCACAGTTTCTGGGCCTTGGCCTGATCGGAGAGTATCTCGGGCGCATCTATCATGATGTCCGGCGCAGGCCACGCTTTTTTATCCAGGAAATTCATGGGAATCAAAGCGTAACATCCACTGTGGAACAAACCTTCTCACCTCTTCAGGTTGGCCAGGTCCGGCCGCAACAAAAATAATCGATAGTATCACAATGAAAGCAGTCGTCCTTGCCTACCATACGATCGGATGTGTCGGTATCAAAGCGCTTCTGTCCCATGGCTTTGATATCCAGGCGGTGTTCACACATGAAGACGATCCCCGGGAGAATCTCTGGTTCGAGTCGGTTGCCGAACTGGCGGCTGTTCATGGTATACCGGTTTATGCCCCAAAAGATATCAATCATCCCTTGTGGGTCGACAGGATCAGAGAAATAGGCCCGGACATACTCTTCTCCTTGTATTATCGAAACATGGTGGGTACGGACATTCTCGAGATACCGGGAACTGGGTGCCTCAATCTGCATGGCTCGCTCCTGCCGCGTTATCGGGGCCGCTGTCCAGTGAACTGGGTTCTGATTCAGGGCGAGCAGGAGACCGGAGTGACCCTGCATCAGATGACCCAGCATCCGGACGACGGGGATATCGTCGGACAGAAGCGGGTCCTCATTGGAGAACAGGACACAGTCCTGAGCCTCCATGAAAAGCTTGCAGGAGCCGCCGGTCAGCTGCTGGAGGAGATTTTGCCGAAAATCTTCAGGAACAGTGCACCCCGTATCCCGCAAGATCACACAGTGGCAAGCTATTATGGGGGACGCAGGCCTGAGGACGGTGAAATCAACTGGAGCTGGGATAATGTTCGGGTACGCAACTTGGTCCGGGCGGTGACCAAACCCTATCCCGGGGCGTTCTCCTTTCTCGGAGATCGCAGATGTATTTTCTGGGAGGTGAGCCTGGTGCAGACTGTCAAGGAGACGGTCCCAGGGACAGTCATCGCAACCGACCCCCTGACAATCGCCTGCGGAAAGGGGGCGGTCGAGGTTCGATTCGGACAGGCGGACAAGGCTTTGTACATGAACGGGAGTCAGTTGGCCGGAGAGCTCAATCTGCATTCTGGGATGCGTTTCAACCATCGCCTGTCATTCAACGGGGGCAAGAAAACCAAAAAAGGTGTTCTCATCTTAGGGGTCAACGGCTTTATCGGCAATCACCTGAGCGAGCGTCTCCTGGAGAGCGGCCGATATGAAGTCTATGGCATGGACCTCAATTCGGATGGGGTTGCTCATCTTAAGGACCACCCGAATTTTCACTTCACGGAAGGGGATATCTCGATCATGCGGGAATGGATCGAATATCACGTGCGCAAGTGTGATATCATCCTCCCCCTGGTGGCCATCGCCACTCCCATCGAATATGTCCGCAATCCCCTGCGGGTGTTTGAGCTTGATTTCGAGGAGAACCTGCGCATTGTCCGCTATTGCGCCAAGTATGAAAAACGGCTGATTTTTCCTTCCACATCGGAAGTTTACGGCATGTGTGAAGACCCGGAGTTCCACGAAAGCCACTCCAATTTCGTCCTGGGACCGATTCATAAGCAGCGCTGGATCTATTCATGCAGCAAACAGATGCTGGACCGGGTGATCTGGGCCTACGGCAGGCATGAAGGATTGCCGTTTACTCTGTTTCGACCCTTTAACTGGATCGGGCCGAAATTGGATTCGCTGCAGTCCGCCAGGATCGGTAGTT
>CAZUMF010000520.1:899-2611 GCA_964621385.1 uncultured Desulfohalobiaceae bacterium | reverse complement strand
TCAAGATCATCGAAGCCGTCCAGTTGGCGGGCAGATTCCTGCGGGGGGAAACCAGCCCCGAGGCGGTTCGGCCTTCGGCAGGGGCCGAGGCCTTCGGGGTCAACCATCCCCGGCCGACGGCCCTGGCCAAGGCCTGCGGCACGGCCGGATTCACGGCCGACCTCCGCCTCCCCGGAGCTCTGGAGTTGGCCGTGCTGCGCAGCCACTGGCCCCATGCCGAGATCCGCTCCATCGACCTGTCCGCGGCCCTTGAAGCCCCAGGAGTGCTTGGGGCCATGACCGCCAAGGATATCCAGGGCAGCAACCGGCTCAAGTACATTGTTGCCGATCGACCGGTGCTCTGTGAAGAACGGGTACGGTATATCGGCGACCCGGTGGCGGTGGTCGCCGCAGAGACCCGGGAGCAAGCCCTGTCCGCCCTGGAGAAAATCGCGGTGGATTACAAACAGCTGCCGGTCCTCTCGAGTCCGGCGGAGGCCATGGCCGAGGATGCGGTGCAAATTCACAGCGAGTGGCCGAACTGTTGCTTCAGCCAGCCTCAGGTCAAAGGGGATGCCGCTGCGGTCCTGGAGGGGTCCGCGAACGTGATCAGCGGTCATTTCAAGACCCAGATCAACCACCAGGCCCCCCTGGAACCCGAGGCCTGCGTGGCCTATCTTGAAAGCGACGCCGACGAGGAGCAGCTGGTGGTGGTCGGCCGGAGCATCAACATCCATCATCATCTGGGCATGCTTCAGGAGGCCCTTGGTTATGACAACATGCGCTATGAAGAGGCCTTTTCCGGCGGGCAGTTCGGCATCAAGATCGAAATCACTTCGGAAGGCATTGCGGCAGCTGCGGCTCTGCATTTTCGTCGTCCTGTCCGATATGTGCCGAGTCTGTCTGAGTCCATGCAGATGACCTCCAAGCGCCATCCCTTCGACATGCGCATCAGCCTGGGGGCCGACGCCGAGAACCGTCTGACCGGGATGGAGCTGGACATGACCGTGGACAACGGCGCCTATCATTCCATCGGCAACGTGGTCATCAATCGTGCCCTGATGATGCTTTCAGGCTCCTATCAGATTCCCAATGTCAATTGCCAGACCCGGCTGGTCTATACCAACAATCCCTGGGGCAGCGCCGCCCGGGGGGCCGGACCGCCCCAGGCCCATTTCGCCCTGGAATGCGCTTTGGACATGCTCGCAGAAAAAATCGGGATCGATCCTTTGGAGTTCAGGCGGATCAATTCCCTGCAACCCGGACAGAGCAAGTCCACCGGGCAGATTGTGGATGAATGGCCCTTTCCTGAGTTGTGCGAGGCCCTCGCCCCCCATTATCAACGGGCCCTGGATGAGACCTCCAAACATCGGGAAGGACCCGTCCGTCGCGGGGTCGGCCTGGCCGCCGGCGCCTTCGGGATCGGCAGTCCAGGAGACAACGCCATGGCTGCGGTGGAATTCGATGCGGACGGAGGACTCACTGTCTTTGCCGCGGCAGCCGATCCGGGGGAGGGAACGGATTCCATGCTGGCCCAGTTGGCCGCCAAAAATATGGGGCTATCCCTGGACAGGATTCGCCTGCAGACCCGGAATACCGACTTCACCGCAGCCAGCGGGCCGGCCGCGGGGAGCCGGCTGACCTTCATGGTCGGCGGCGCCCTGGTGGATGCGATCAATCAGCTCAAACAGGCCATGCAGGAAAGCGGGGCCAAAACTGCCGCCGGGCTCCAA
>CAZUMF010000520.1:0-889 GCA_964621385.1 uncultured Desulfohalobiaceae bacterium | reverse complement strand
GGCCGGCAAGGCGCTTCGTTATGTCGGCCGGAAAAAGGCCCTGGAAGCCGGACCACTGGATCCGGAGACCGGGCAGGGACCGTCTTTCGACTCCCAGGTCCATGCCCTGCAACTGGCTGAAGTCGAAGTGAACACCGAGACCGGGGAGGTTCGGGTGCTCAAGATGACCACCGCCTGCGACGCCGGAGTGCTCATCAATCCGCACAATGTGGAAGGCCAGCTCGAAGGGGGCATGGATATGGGCGCCGGCTATGCCCTCCGGGAAGAGTATGTGGCCGGAGAGACCAGGGACTGGCTGAGTTTTAAATTCCCGAGCCTGAAGACCGCCTTCGACATGGAGACCATCCTTCTGCAGACCCCCCGCAAGCGCGGCACCAACGGTGCGGTGGGGGTCGGGGAGATGACCATGGTGCCCACGGCCCCGGCCGTGATCAACGGGATTTACAACGCCTGCGGGGTCTGGGTCACGGATTTGCCAGCCCGTCCGGATAAAGTCAAGCAGGTCCTTGAAGCTGCAGTATGACTCAGCAGGATTCAGGCCAGACCGCCCAGCGCGTTGTCCGAGAGATCGAGGGACGAAGCGTGGTATTCGATGGGGAAGGGTTTTTCGAAGACCCTGATGACTGGAGCGAGGCAGCGGCTCGATTGCTGGCCGGTGAGTCCGGCCTGCACGAAATGAGTCCGGTCCACTGGGAGGTCATCATTTTTTTGCGGGACTATTACTTTCAAAACGGACGGGCTCCCTTGAACAAGCAGCTCAAGGCCGGCCTGGGCAGGAGTGTGAGCGAGATCGAAAGCCTCTTTCCCGGAGGCCTCAAATACGGCGCCCGGCGCCTGGCCGGGCTGCCCAACCCCAAGTCGTGCATGTAAACAGGACGCGGTATGGATG
>CAZUMF010000519.1:0-2613 GCA_964621385.1 uncultured Desulfohalobiaceae bacterium | reverse complement strand
AAGACTGCATTGGAATAGCCGTCGGCCCAGCCGCTGACCGCCAGGACCGGGCAGGCGATGGCCCTGTACTCCTCACAGATCGAACCGTGTTTCCAATAGGCGTCTCGGTACGGATGCCGCATCCAGTTTTCCAGCCAGAGCCCGCTCTGTTCAAGTCGCTCCAGCCACATCTCCCGCCATTTCCCGCCCACTAGTGCGGGATCAGGGGGGTGCGTGTTCTGGTCGAACATGGTCGAGGCCCAGGACAGGTTATCCCCCAGCAGACAGCCCCCCATGTAATGGACATCATCGGCATAGCGATCATCGGTGGAGCAGATGGTCACGATGGCCTTGAGAGCTTTGGGTCGAAGGGCCGCGATTTGAAGTCCGTTGAAGCCGCCCCAGGAAATGCCGATTATGCCCACAGATCCGCTGCACCAGTCCTGTTCAGCCAGCCAGCCGATCACCTCGACCCCGTCCTGGAGCTCCTGCTGCAGATATTCATCCCTGAGGATACCTTCGGACTCGCCGCTGCCCCGCAGATCGACACGAACCGAGGCGTAACCGAAACCGGCCATGTAGGGATGATGCTGCGCATCCCTGGCTGCGGTCAGATCCCGTTTCCGGTAGGGAATGTACTCCAGAATCGCTGGAACCGGATCGGTCCCGGCATCCTCTGGAAGCCAGATCCGGGCGGCCAGCCGGATACCGTCGGACAAGGGAATCTCCACATGTTCCATCTCCCTTACTGTTCGAGGAAAGCTCTGGCGTATCTTCATGGATTCGGGCCCTCATCAGCATGTATCCCTTGAAGCGGCTCCACCTCAAAGCTCAAGAGCTCCTGGCAGCGGATGTATTTATCCAGAAGATCCTTCTGGTCTTCGCCTCCGATGAACAAATAGCAAATGGCATAACTATAGCTGTCCTGCTCCAGAAGTTGTGAAAGCCGCATCCCAGGACTGACCTGGGGCCGGATGACCGTACCTGGCATCTCCTTATGCACCCGCTCGATCTCCTCCTGGCCGGGGACCTTCTTCACGATGCCGTCCTCGAAAAGACGCCAGAAGAACTTGGCCGCCCGCGGAAATTGCCCCTTCTGATAGGGGAAGGCCGGATCCCTGCCCAGGGCCACATCCACGGTCACCGCCTGATTGGAGGCCCCGTCCACCTTTGCAAACACATCCGAATGGGACTGGGAGACCCGGGTGTTGATCTCCAGGAGCCAGATCCTATCCTGCTCACGGTTCCAATAATATTCAATATTAAAGGCCGAGTCATCGAAGCCCATGGCCGGGATGACGGTTTCGGTGATCCGCTGCATCCGCTCCTGAATTTTGTAGGGCAGGGTCGAAGGATATTCATAGCGGAAAAAACTGACCCCGTTTTCATAACGTATGGAATCGACAATACCCATGGACTCCACCTGTCCATTCCGGGAATAGCCTTCCTGGGTGCACTGCCGACCGCCGATGATGCTTTCGGCCATGCAGAAACCGCCGCCGACCCCGGCAATTTCCAAAGGGAGCTTCATCTGGCTCAACACATAATTAAAAGGATCGCTGATCAAATTGATCTGAGCCTGGATCTGGGGTATGGCTGCCAGAAAATCTTCCTCGTTTTCGATGCGAAAACCGAGAAAAGATCCCGACGACTTAATGGGTTTGATCCAGAAGGGATAAGGCAGGTTGATCCTGGAAAGGGCCTGATCGTCAAAGGGATCGAAAGCCACAAAGTCAGGAATATATTCGGGGATGATTTTCTGCTGCTCCACCCGGCTCCAGTATTTGTGTTCGCACTTCAGCAGGCTCTCCAGGCTTGGCGATTTGGTGCCGAACTCCTTGCAGATCAGCGGAAGCATAGTGCTGACAGGAAAATCCATATATCCGCAGACTGCATCCACGGACTCACCTGTCGTTTTCTGAAAGAGCTTCAACTGCTCGCAACTGCGCCGAACCATATCAGGGATATCGAATTCATAGGTTTCGAGCACCTCTGCAGGGTCGAGCAAGCCGTGAAAGACATACTCCGAAGCGTGTGGAATCTGCTCCAGGAAGCTCCGATTGAAGTCATTCAATCCAACGACAAAGACATTCTTTTTTTTCATGTTCCCCCCTTCGCACAGCTTAACTTTTGAAACCTTGCTGCGCCTTATGACCTGTTTTTCGTTTTTCCTCTCAACGCCATATTTTTGAACTTTTTGTCTGGTCTCACCCAGCTAGTCCTTGTCCCGGGCCAGACTGCCTTTTGCAGTTCTTCACGAACGATTTGCAAAACTAATGCCAGGCTGAAACATTTTTCCTGGGTAATTGTTGCAAACCAGGCAATCATATCGTAAAATACTTTTCACTTTAGTCACTCTATTCACTGGAGCCTCACCAATGCCCCCAGCCTTTGATACCCGGGCCTTGCTGCAATTACAAAGCCCGGCCATGCACTCTGTCTATACCAAAATCAAATCCGTGGCCGATACCCGGACCACTGTCCTGTTATTGGGCGAGACCGGGACCGGCAAGGGGGTTTTGACCAAACTGCTTCATGAATTGAGCCAACGCAGATCCAAACCCTTTGTGAGCTTCTACTGCGGAGCTGTTCCGGAAAGCCTTCTGGAAAGTGAACTCTTCGGCCATGAAAAAG
>CAZUMF010000518.1:0-2614 GCA_964621385.1 uncultured Desulfohalobiaceae bacterium | reverse complement strand
CACGGTCATGTCCGTCTTGAAGCGGCCCTGCTCGTCCAGGATCGGGGTCAGGGCGATTTTGCCGGTTTTCGAGGGGATTTTTTGACAGGTCAATGTGTTGAGCCAGGCCTCGCTTCCCGGTCCGCTGATGCTGGCCTTGGCAAAACGGGTCAGATCCAGAAGCCCCACATGGTCTTGGACATGCAGGCATTCCCTTTTAACATGTTCAAAGGCGTTGGAGCGTCTCCAGGTGGGGGTTTCCACCGGGTCTACGCCTTTTGGGGCGAACCAGTTCGGGCATTCCCAGCCCAGATAGTCGCCGAAGGCGGCGTTGGCCTGCTGCTGGTAGGGATAAATCGGACTCGTCCGGCTCGGTCTTGCCGCCTCCCGCCATTCGTTGGGATAGATCTTGTCGTAGAGCTTGGCATAGGTTTCCGGGATTTTTTCATGATCATAGGCCCAGTTGGCATAGGAGCCGAAGCGCCTGGAATCCACGGTCCACAGATCGAGTTCCGGTTCGCCGTGGATGATCCAGCCGGCGATGTACTCCCCGATACCGCCGGCCTGGGTCACGCCGAAGCTGTAGCCGCAGGCCAGGAAGTAGTTCTTCAAGGGATAGGCCGGACCGACCAGGGGGTTGGCATCTGGGGTGTAGGTAATGGGACCGGCGGTGACGTGCTTGAACCCGGTCTCCCCGATAATGGGGAAGCGATAGATGCCGTGTTCGATGTTTTCCGCGATATTGTCGATGTCCGGTTCGATTTCGGTCTGGGCATAGCTCCAGGGCACCCCGTCCTTGTACCACTGTTTGGCGTTGCGTTCATACATGCCCAGGATGAGGCTGTCCATTTCCTGACGAACATAGATGGAGCGGTCGCCGTCACGGACCAGGGGCAGGTAGGTCTCCCGGTCCCGGACCGCCCCGATGCTTTCGAAGAGGATATGGGTGTGCTCGATGGGAATGGAAGGGATTTCGATCCCGGCCATGGCCGCGACTTCAGGGGCCCAGAGTCCCCCTGCATTGACGATGTATTCGCAGGTGATGTCTCCTTTTTCCGTGTGCACCACCCATTCATCGTTCGCTTTTTGGGACAGGCCGGTGACCCGGGTGTAGGTGTTGATCTCAACCCCCATTTTCTTGGCACCCCCGGCAAAGGCCTGGGTGATGCCGTTGGGGTCGACATCCCCGTCATCCGGCCAGTAGAGGCCGCCGATGAGCCCTTCCACGTTCATGAGGGGGTGCAGCCCGGCCATCTCTTCAGGCGTGCAGTATTCCACATCGATGCCCAGGCACTTGTGCATGGAGTAGGTGTAGCCCAGTTCATCCATGCGATCCTTGCAGTCCGCGGTCCGGATCGATCCCGTGGTATGCCAGCCGGGGGCATAGCCTGTTTCCTGTTCCAGGCTTTTGTAGATTTCCACGCTTCGTTTGTTGATGGCCGAACCATAGTAATTGCCGTGATGGTAGGAGCAATTGCCAGCCGCCATCCAGGTCGATCCGGATGTCAGTTCGTGCTTTTCCAGGAGGACCACATCAGGCCGGCCATGCTTGGCCAAATGGTAGGCCACACTGGCCCCGATGCACCCTCCGCCGATAACGACGACTCTGGCGTGTGATTTCATGGTGATCCTTTCCTCCCTGTTTGATGATCCGTTTATAAAAACTGGCTGCGTATCTGTTCGACAAACCCCTTGGTGTGCTTTTCCAGGATGCGGGCGCTGGCCTCGCCGTCCCGATTCTCAAGGGCTTTGATCAGTTCTTCCAGTTCCGCGGTCAAGGATTGATAATAGGTCGCGTTGTTCTGCGAAAAGGTCCGGATGCGGATGGACTGGTCCCGGAGCATGCCCAGAAATTTGACCAGAGTCTCGTTTTTGGTGGCTTTGTTCACGAGTTCGTGGATTTCCGAATCCAGTTGCATCAGCTTGTTTGTGTCGCTCGTCTGCTGCATGGTTTCGACTTTGGACCGGATGGCTTTGAGCTCGTCCGGAGTGGCCCTGGCTGCCGCCAGCTGACCCACGAGTTGAACCAGAAAGGAGCGGATTTCAAAAACGTCCTTGAGCTGCTGAAAACTGACCTCGGAGACAATGGTGCCCAGGTTGGGGAAAATACGGACCAGACCGTCGGATTCGAGTCGGATGAAGGCTTCCCGGATCGGAGTCCGGCTGACGCCGAACTCTTCGAGCAGATCCTTTTCCCGCAGGGTCTGTCCCGGCGCATAGTCCAAAAACACAATACGTTTTTTGAGTTCTTGATAGATATTCAAGGGTTCGCTCATTGTTTGACCAATATATCGCTATTTTGAAATGTGTATTTTTTTGTTTGACAAAAGATATAATTTGGATAAATTTGTATGTCAAGGAAAATATCTTTTTGCAGACAAAAAGATATTTTCATAATATTTCAAGCTATTAAATGCAATTTTTTTTGGATCTGGTCACAAAATTCTCGAAAATATGCAGTTGACGAAACACAGGCCTGACAGTAAAGTGCAGCAAATTTTCGAGATGGTTAATTCAACTTATTGAATTTTCAATATTTTAATGTTCAATATTCGCTTGGTCAGGGCATGGTCTGTCTGGAAGTCTAACCTTGTGTGCACGAGACGGGGAGGTCTATGGATAGCAGTCAATCAGT
>CAZUMF010000517.1:0-2616 GCA_964621385.1 uncultured Desulfohalobiaceae bacterium | reverse complement strand
ATCAGGAGAGTGCCCCCTTTACCAGCGCGCCTTTTATTTGATTATCAGACGTCGGACGTCGGATGTCGGAGGTCGGAGGTCGGAGGTCAGCGCGATTGCTGGCCAGTGATCCATCTTAACCTCTTTTTTTATTCTTAAATCGTGAACCGTGAACCTGGAACCCTCTTAACCTCTTCTTCGTGAACTCTCCGAGGCGTAGGCTCGCTCTCTACGAGCCGGAGGCCGTGAACCCGGAACTATAAAGCGGCAGAGGGACGAGGTCTCTCGATATCATCGTGGCCTTGTTTTTGCATAATGTAGCATTCAAGGCCCGCTTTGCCCGATGTTCCGAGCCAGTTCCGGAATTTCCAATAAAGCATAATTGTCTCTGATTACTTAAGATTGATTGCAGGCAAAGACAGGATCAGTTCTGGATAGAAACCTCATTATCACAGGATTTATTATGCCCACAACGCAAGTCCCGAAGGGGGCGCAACGATTCTCGGAACACGAAGGCGATATCCTGGAAGCTCAATCATTGGGCACCGGGATCGCCCTCATCATCAAGTGTCAAAAAACCGGCATCACCGCTCTGGCCCATATTCCCTTTCCAGACTCACGGATCGATCCCGGACAGGGAACGAACCAACCCGGGCTTTTTGTAGACACTGCCGTGGATCGCCTTCTTCAGGCAATAAGGGCCGAGGGATCACCTCTGAAAACGGAGTCGACCACGGTTATCCTGGTCGGTGGAGCCGGCATCAAAAATGTCAACCCTGAGCTCGACACCGGCAGCAGAAATATCGAAGCGGTTCAGCAACAAATCCGCGATCAAGGTCTTTCAATCACGTCTAAGGATTTGGGTCGGAATCTGAACCGCACGGTCACAGTCGATCCCGGCCTCGAGGCCATCAAAATCACCGCACCTGGTCAAAAAGCTTGGTACTTGTAATTTCAAATTCCTACAGTATGGCAACAAATTCAACTCCAGGATACTAGACTTATGCGCAATACCGGCATCCGGAAAGATATCACCAGGGCCATCCAAAACGCTCCCCTGCCGTCGGCTACGGCCACTCGCCTGATCCAATTGATCTCCCAAACGGAGTACGATCTGGATGAGGTCCTCGAAGTTATCAAAACGGACACCGGTATGACCAGTCATATCTTACGGGTGGTCAATTCCGCGGCTTTTAACCTCTTGAAGCCGGTCAACACCATCGATCGGGCCGTGATTTATATCGGCGCCTGGGAAATCCTTGAAATCGGCTTGATGAACCTCTCCTCATTTCTCAAGGACAAAAAACTGACCGGGTACCAGGCTGAAGCCAGGGACCTCTGGCGCCATGACCTGCGAACAGCCATTGCCGCCCGGGAGCTGACCAGGCGATCCTCAATGGAAATCTACCCCGAATTGGCCTTTACTGCCGGGTTGCTGCACGATATCGGCAAAATCGTGCTCTCGGATTTCTTTTCCCTGGCCGCCTCAAACCAGGCCCTGGATCTGGAACAGAAAGAAAACATGGATTTCATACTCCACGAAAAAAATCTCCTTGGCATCGACCACGCCGAGGCAGGAGCTGAACTGGCCGAGATCTGGAAGTTGCCGGGATCGCTGCAGGCAGCCATTCAGCACCACCACCACCCATCCCGGGCGGACCAGATATACAAGCCCCTGGTCTTTTTGATCCATCTGGCCGACATCCTGGCCATGATGGACGGATACGGCTCAGGGGTGGATGTCCTGCAGTACTCTCTAGATCCGTCATACTTACAGTACTACAACTTTACATCTGACGAGATCAGTATGGTCCAATTCAAGGTGGAGGAGGAGTTCCAAAAGATAGAAACCAAGATCGGTGAAGGGTGATAAATTAATTACATGTCAGCATTGCCAAAGGCAAAGCTGACAACAAACCTATTCAAGGAGCACACCATGAGCAAAACAGTATTGATCATCGATGATTCCAACACCATGCGCAAAATCGTGAACCGGTCCCTGCGACAGGCAGGCCTCGAATTCGACTCGGTTCTTGAAGCCGGCGACGGGCAGGCGGCCCTGGACATTCTGGCCGATGAAAAACCGGACATCATCCTCTCGGACATCAACATGCCCACCATGGACGGGCTGGAATTTCTGAAAAACAAGGCCGCCGATCCTTCCATCAAGGACATTCCGGTGGTCATGGTCACCACCGAAGGAGGATCGGAGGATATGGTCGAACAGTCCAAAGAGCTCGGAGCCGCGGGCTGCGTCAAGAAACCCTTCACTCCGGATCAAGTCAACGATGTCCTCGGCCCGTTACTCTAATCATAAGTCAGGCCTGCCAGAGGCAGGGCTGACATATAACTTACGAGAAAACCAACTCATTATACGGTAAAACGAGGCAAATACTGATCAGTCTGCGCATCTCAGGAATACAGGCAGCAACCAGGAACAGAATGTCTTTGTTTGAAGAGCAACCAATTTATAGATATCCAGGGAGAACGTATAAATGGATTTTAAGGAAAAGATTGTCGAGGCCACCACTGAAATATTTGAAACCATGATCATGGTTGAGGTCACGCCGGGTCAACCATTGACCGAACACATATCCAGATTCGAATGCTCCATGAGCGCCATGGTCGGATTCGCCG
>CAZUMF010000516.1:0-2649 GCA_964621385.1 uncultured Desulfohalobiaceae bacterium | reverse complement strand
GTCGTCCCGGCGGAGCTTTTGGGCGTCCTGCGCACTGGGATGCAAAGAGACGTTGTCTTTGACGCCCGCTTCCGGGAGTTTGCCCTGGTCCAGGGAGGTTTTCGCGGTTTTCGTCTGTATACGAAAAACATCGATGCTGTGCCTGAGGTGGCCCAGCGCCTGCAAAAGCAGGACATAGAAGTCATCGCCCAAGTGGAGAGCATCCAACGGATTCAGGTGTTGGATGCCGGTCTGGGACGCCTGTACGGACTACTGGCCGGATTGGGCATCTGCGGGGGGGCAGCGGTCTTGCTCTCCAGCCTGTATGCAGCTGTACAACGGCTGAGGCGGGACTTTGGCATATTGCGCCTGGTGGGCCTGGGGCGTAAGCACGTCTTTTTTCTGCCTTTGATCCAGGGTCAGATCATCGCCGCTGCAGGTTTGGTTGTGGGCTTTGCCGCCTCCTTTTCCCTGGCCCGGATAATCAATCACACCTTTGCCTCCGAGCTGGCTCCCGGGGAGAAGTTTTGCACTTTGCCTCCTGGGTATGTGGCCGGGATAGTGATTTTGACCCTGGTCTTGGCTTTGGCCAGCTCCCTGGCCGCTGCCTGGCGGGCTACATGCATCGATCCGGCCGAAGTCTTGCGGGAGAGTTGAGGGGGTGGGTTGCCATGAATTTCGTCTGCCTAACGCTTCTGACTCATGACGCCGATAGATAGATATGAATTCAGAAGGACTGGGGTGGAAAGCGTGAGGGCAGAAATGTTTGGGCAGTAACCTGGATTTTCATGGATTTTTCAAAACCATCTTCGGTGGCTGAGTGGGTCGAACAATGAAATTCATTTTTCTTTGCCTGTCTTTTGTATTCTGCCTGAGCATCCCTCAGGCCTGGGCTGCTCACAAGGCCACCACGGATAATCCGCGGCCTGCTTCCGGAGATATCATCCTCCCCTTGCCCGGAGACTCGAACATGGTCTATCGGCAGATACCTGTTCCCGGGCAAGGATTTTGGGGGACCCAGGAGCAGGTCATCCAGATCGGAGATGCTTCCGGCGGGGTGTTCGAAGGACTGCAACGGACCCAGATATGTGGGTCCTTTTTCGATCCGGGCGCGGATCAGCAGGTCATTTATCTGGCAAAATACGAACTGACCAAGGGCCAATTTGCCGCAGTCATGGGTCTGGAGGCCCAGCCAGCCATGAGGGGCAATCGGGAGGACGCAGTCATTGCGGAGCTGCAGAGCCGCAGGGGGGTGGAAGCCCTGATGGACCCGTTGTCTTTTGTCGGATATTTTGATTTGCAGGAGTTCGTTCGCCGCTATAACCAATGGCTTTTTGATCCCCAGCATCCTGAGCGCCTGGACAACATGCCGCGTATAGACGGTGTACCCGGATTTCTTCGCCTGCCCACAGAAGAGGAGTGGGAGTTTGCGGCCCGGGGTGGCCTGGAGGCTATAGGGGACAAAACGTTTCAAGACCGCTTGCCCTTTGCTCAGCGGGAGCTGAACGAACAGGCCTGGCATCTGGGCAATGCCAAACACAAGGTCCGGCCCATCGGGTTGCGCCAGGCCAGCCGCCTTGGGCTGTATGACCTCTTCGGCAACGTGCAGGAGATGACTGCCGGTCTGTTCCGCCCCGAGGTCTGGCAGGGCAAGCCTGGAGGGATCAGCGTGCGGGGCGGTAGTGTCTCCACCTCGCCGGAAGCCATTCGCTCTTCCTTGCGTCAGGAGATGGAAATCTATGCCTGGAATCAGGACAGCCAACAGGTGGAAGAGAGGCGCTCCTTCAACACTGGAGCCCGGCTGGCCATCGGCTCCAATGTAGTGGTCAATTCCAAGATCAGAGCCGAGATCGAACAGGAGTACGAGAAATATAAGGAAGATGTCCGCCGGGCCATGCCAGTGGGTCGCACTTTGGATAATCTTGTGGCCCAGGCGGCCGGACAATTGGGGGATGTGGAGCCCATTCTGGACAAGCTGATGCAGGAAAATCCGAATTTGAAAAATGAGCTGCTCACGGTCCAGGGGTTCATGGACCAGGCTAGGGAGCGACTGGATCTGGCCCAGAAGGAAAGTGCCCGCAGCCTGGCCCAGGACGCTGCCCGCAACGGGGTGAATGTCAGCGTGTACATCTCCCGGCTCAAGCATCTGGAAAGCAGTCTGGAAAAAGCCCGGCGTCTGGCGGAAATGTCCAGCAGGTACCTGCAGCAAGTAAAGGCTGTGGAGGAGAGAATTGTGGAGTTAGAGACGGCCAAACAAGAGCAGATGCAGGGATACGTGGAAAAAGTGGGGCGGCTTGGGGAATATGAGCCGGGGTATATCCAGCAGGCCCTGGACAACCTGGAAGAACAGGATCCGCTGCCCAGAGAGACGGCCGCCCTGGAACTCTTGAAGGGGCATGTCCAGGAATTCAGTGAGCAGCGCAGGGCTGATGAGCAAGAGTGGCTGCTGGGTTTTGAAGAGGTTTTTACTGCATTTTAAATTATCAGCTTTGCCAGAGGCAGGGCTGACACCTGAAACCACATATTACCCAAGGAGAATACCATGAACAAAAGAATTTGGTTTGTCGCAATCATTGCCGTGGCCCTGCTCGCTTCCGGCTGTGCCACCTCGGACCAGACCCGGACCAAGGCTGAGGGAGCCGGCATAGGGGCCGCCCTTGGCGGTTTGGC
>CAZUMF010000515.1:0-2657 GCA_964621385.1 uncultured Desulfohalobiaceae bacterium | reverse complement strand
GGCCTACGGTTATCTGGACCCCCTGCTTTCTTCCTGGAACTTTAACAAGGGGGAGTTGACCCTGGTGGACCTGACCGGCCTGGCCTTCTGGATTCTGGCGCTGGTTGCAGTAGTCCTCATTGCCATAATCAATTTTGCCCTGGAGACTTGGAAATCCTGGAAGGTCGAACTAGGCCGGGACCACGACGTGCTTCTCCGGGAGCGGGAAGCTGAGACCGAATCGCCGGAATAAGGGTTACGATTCCGTCATTCCGGAGAAGGCCGGAATCCAGTAGAAGGGTTAAAGGAAGTGGATAAGTATCCTGCCGTATACATTTTGGCGAGCAAGGAAATGGCATTCTCTAAGTAGATGTCACCTCAGATCTTCGAAAGAGGGTCTGGGAACATAAGAATGATCAGGTTAACACTACAGCGAAAGTTTATGCTCACAAGCCCTTTTTTGCTGGGATCGCCAGGCTCCAGCCTGGCATTGCGGGCCGCCAGGCACGCGCTTGAGGCATGACTGGCTCTATACAAGATATGATTGCACCTGAAGTTTCGCTGTAGTGTTAAGGGCTTTACGAAAATGTACCATGCTCCATCCCCATGTTCCTTCAAGCAAGCTTGACTTTTATAGCGAAAACAGCTTGGCAACCAATAACATCTCTCATGAAAGTCATATGATATTGGAAATGCACTGTCACACCATTGAGCATTCCAAGTGCAGCAATGCTTCTGCAGAAGACATTGTGCACTATGGCTTCCGGGCCAAAACACAGGGGCTTGTTTTCACCGATCACGAATACCTCTGGAGCGACGAGGAGATTGCGAATCTCAAAGCCAGGGCCGGGGTTCCCGACTACTTTTTGATCCTGGCCGGACAGGAGGTTCGCAGCCGTGATTTCGGGGATGTTCTGATCTACGGCGCTCCGGAGAGCCTTCCCCGCGGACTTAGCCTGGATGAAATCCGATCCCGCTGTCCAGAGGCAGCCATTGTCTGGGCCCATCCCTATCGCAACGGCAGGAAGCTTACGGACGATCAGCTCATGGACCCCCGACTGGACGGCATAGAGATTTTCAGCTCGAACCACGGGGCGAGCGAGTCGAGCAGAGCCTTAAAGGACTGGCACAGGCTGCGCTTTACCGCCATCTCCGGGACCGATGCCCATAACCGCACCTCGGTCGGGGCCTACCCTACCATCTTCAACCATCCGGTGGCGGATATCAGAGACCTGGCCGGCGAGATCAGGGCCGATCGCTGCCGGCCGTATTTCAAGCAGTGGCCGGAGGGCGGGACCTCACATACCGAGGTACAGGCCTTGTCCATCGGCAGGAAGCATTCGAAGAAAAGACAGGATTTGATCATCAAGACCTATGAGAACACCGCAACCTGGAGGGAAGGGCAGCGATCACAGGATATCGTTTCCGCTCTGCAGTCCTGTCTGGACGGCAATGATCGCTTTCGTTTGCCGCGAAATTTCGGCAGTTTCAAAGAGGACCTCATTGTGGTGGAAGAGCGTATATCGGGAGTGACGCTTTTCGAGACCCTGGTCTCTACGCACCAGGAGGATGCCGAAAAGGTTATGCGCTTGACGGCGCAATGGCTGGCCAGGCTGCATAACTGCGGCCTGCGAGTCACATCGGTTAATGAGTTCATTGAGATCGAGCCGGAACGGCTGCACTGGTACTTGAGCGGCATGCGCGAGCAGAATCATCCGCATCTCAAACGGGCCCAGGATATCCTGGATCACGTTCTAGAGAATGAACGGGAGATATACAGTAATCGGCGAGACTTACTTGTCCAGGGCCACGGCGATTTTCATCCGAAAAATATCTACACCGGCCAGGATGAAAACGGCACCTATCTCGGGGCCATTGATTTTGACAGCTCCTTCGTCCTGCCCCCGGCTTTCGATGTGGGCACCTTTCTGGCGCAATACATGAACCAGTTATATCATGAACCAGAGGTCCGGGATAAAGTCAGTGAAGAGGTCTTCCTGAAGGAATACATGAATCAGGCCGATCATCTGCCGCAGGATTTCACGGCTTTGATCAATATCTTCAAAGCGCGGTGCTGTCTGTCGATTATGTATTACCTGGTGAAGGTCGATCTTGGGGATACGGAAAACTTCTGGCACGTCCTGGTGGAGGCTGAACGCAGCCTCTCCCATGCATCGTTTAGCAAGCAATGAGGGCCGAAGAGCGCAAATTCCTTCTCCGATTTTGCGCCCTGCAGCACTTCCTGGTAGATAACCGAGGTGATGGCAAAAGGTATTCCTTCAACAAGCACCTCGCGCAATCGCTTGGCAGGAGAATTAAAAACGCCTTTGAAAAAATCGATCAAGACAGAGGTATCGACAAGGATCATCTGTCTTCTCGCAGGCTCTTATGGTCATAGCCTTCAGAGAATTCAATTTTTCCTGCAAGATCTATCAAATTGCGCCGCTTTCGTGTGGTCACGAATTCCTGTAAGGCTTGTGATATCAATTCCTTCTTGGTCTTGGCGCCGCTTAATTTCATTGCCTCCTGCACCAGGACCTCATCCAGGTCAACGTTCGTTCGCATAATTCACCTCCTTTTGTGTATGCTTATACACCAAAAGGCAGGCCGGTTCAATACATGCTAATTTCGGCTCCTTTACTCTGCAAATCAAACGTTTAAGATTTGAATACTCCGAT
>CAZUMF010000514.1:0-2681 GCA_964621385.1 uncultured Desulfohalobiaceae bacterium | reverse complement strand
AGCCGGAACACCTGATGCCGAACATTACGGCTGCCTCTACAAGTAAAGCAACCCCAGCTCCCCCCAAGGCCACAGAGGATTCCAAAAAACAGGAACTCCTCGGCACCCTGCAGAAGACCGGAGGGAACCAGTCCGAGACCGCACGTCTGCTCGGCATCTCCAGGGTCACGGTCTGGAACCGCATGAAAAGATACGGGATCAGCCTGGAGAGCAAAATCGAAGGCTAAAACACCTCATTGGCTTCCTCCAATTCTTTGAGAATTGCTGTATTATTTCAAGAAAGGAGAGGGTTATCCACTAATGCTCACGAATGGGCACGAATGAAGAAATTAATTATCCAGCCTGCAGATCGCAGGCAGGAAAGCCTCATTCCTCTGATATGTATCTATCTTTTATTTCTTAACCGTTAACCTGGAACCTTTCCGGGTTAACGTTTAGCCTCCCATTCGTGTCCTGCAGTGGACTCCACCTCCTCCCATCCGGTGAACATGGATTTGATATGCACGGACCAGGTGTGGCCGGTGGTGGTCATGTAAATGTGGACGATGAAGAAGGTCAGCATGGCGAAGCCGCCGGCGGTGTGCAGCAGGGCCACCGGCTGCAGGGCCCAATCCCAGCCGAGACTGGGCCAGGCGTTGTAGTAGTAGTACATGTATCCGGTGATCAGCTGAAACGGGACCAGAAAGGTGACGATGCCCAGATAGGTCAGCCGCTGCAGGGGATTGTGCTTGGCCCTGGTGGTTTTGGGGACCGGATGGGGCTCTCCCTTGAAAATCCCGTGCATGTAATACCACATAACGGCAAAGAGTTTTTGAAAGGTGGGGGTGTACTGCTTCCACTCTGCGGTAATGGCCATCCAGAAGAGAATGAAGACATAGAGGATAAGCCAGGTCCAGGCGCAGAAATTGTGGACATCGAAAGCGGTTTCAAACCCGAAGAGCGTATACAGGCCATGTATCTCGAAGCCGCTCAGCATCAAGAGTATGATCAAAATGCCCTGGATCCAGTGCCAGAATCGTTCAAAGCGGGTGTAGAGGTATATTTTCTTGCCGTTGTTCATGACTGTTTCCTCCAAGATTCAGGTTCTCCGTCTGCCCAGGATCTTGAGCAGAAAGCCGTGCATTCCCACTCCGACCAGGGATCCGATGACCGCAATCCAGCCCAGGGTGTCGACAATCCCGTTCTGGTCCCGGCCCGGCAGGTAAAACCCGGTCATCCTGGCCAGCCGGCCCTGGTCTGTATGACAGGCCTGGCACTGCAGGGCGTCCTCGGCAGGGGCCACCATGTGGGTCGTGGGGAAATGATACTCGGTTTCGATAAACTCGTAGTTTCCGCTGAAATCTAGTCCATGCAGCTCCATGCCGGTCTCCAGAGCCGGCTTCCAGTCATAGGACTTCCAGTAGGCCTCTTTTTCCTTGCCGAAGAGGTTCGGGGAGAGCATGGTTTTGTTTTCGACGTCATAGGGCAGCGTACCCCGGTGGACCTTGAAGGGATAGATCCTGGATTTGGGCTCGTCCTTGGATCCCACGACCCTGTTCAGCTTGATGGGCGGCTTGGAGGGATCGATGTTGTCCGTCAGCAGGATGTACTCCATGGAGCCATTGAACCAGAAATATTCAGGCACCACGTTCTTTTCCCAGCGGAACTCTCCTTTTTTCCCGTGATAGACTGCCTTGCCGTACTTTCCCTTCTTGACCAGGGGCTTGCCTTTTTCGTTTTTTTGTCCGGCCTTGGACCAGTCCCACCACATCTTCGTTGGTTTTTCCCGGGCGAACCTGGGAATGTGACAGCTCTGACAGGCCACCTTGTCGGTGTGATCGTCGAGTTTTGAACCGGGCTCGTGAGGAGTCTCCGTATGGCAGGAGACGCAGGAAATGCGCTTGACCTGATCGTCGTCGATCAGACTCTTGCGCTCGGTGAAAGCGGGTTTTTTGTAGCAGCGACCGGCTATGAAGTGGGCCTCGGTGGTGTGGCAGCGAACACATTCGAAACCGGCCCCTTCCTCCGACATATGGACGTCCAGATTTCGATCTGCATGGTAGAGCGAGGAATCCAGATCGCCATGCTTGACCCCGTCGCCTCCCCCACCATAGAAATGGCAGACCCCGCAGTTCTGAATTTTCGGACGGTCCACGGACTGGGCCACCTTGTTCCATTCCGGCGGGTAAAACTTCTTTCCGCCGAAGATTTGCGGCGTGGGGCAGGGACGGCCCGCCCCTTTGGGAAACTTCTTGTAGGTCCCGGTCTGTTCGTGGCAGACCAGGCAGTCGATGTTCTGCTCCTTGGAGAAATCAAAAGTGTCGTCTTTCCAGCCGTAGCCGGCGTGGCAGGATGTGCAACGAGCCTCGTTGCCTCTGATGTTCACTCAGAAGTTGTTCAGGGTAATGCCCCCTTTGCCCATCCGCCCCTTGGGGTCGGCCTGGCAACGCCAGGTCCAGTGGAGGGTATCCTGCACCTGATTCCCGGCCTCGTTGTGGCAGGAAAGGCAGGCCCTGGTGACCTCCGGGCCGGAATGAAACTCCTGCTGCAGCTCTTCAAACTGGCCATGATCCGCCGTGGTCCATCGTTTTGGCTGCTTGGCCTTCTCTCTAGCCTCGGCCGCCCCGTAAGCCTGGTTTTTGTCAGGATTATCCACAGCCGCCGCTGCCGGCAAGGCGGTCAGCAGGAAAACGGCCAGAATA
>CAZUMF010000513.1:0-2702 GCA_964621385.1 uncultured Desulfohalobiaceae bacterium | reverse complement strand
TGTAGAATTGAGCTTTACTAGTGTAACAGCTTACCTTTGTATTGTATTAAATATTAGATAGTTAAATGTCAGGCCTGCCAGAGGCAGGGCTGACACCTGACACTTGAAACCTGGATTTGCAAATAATTCACAAGAAAGTGTCCAAAAATTCATACAAATTTCAGCTCATTGGAAAGAGCTATGAATTTATGACGACCCGTATAAAGAGGCCAGATCATGACCCCGTTTTTTAAAGCATCACTAGCCGGCCTGCTGGCAGGCACCCTGCTGCTGGTTTTCAGCGGCACCGGGATCGGCCGGCAATTCTGCACGGATCGGGATGTCGCGGTCAAAACCGTGAGCCTCCAGCCAACACCCGGCGGGCAATCAGGCAAAACCCGGCACTGGGTCCTGCGCTTCAAGCAAAAGGATCCCGGGGGCTATCATCTGGGCTTCTTCCTCCAGGGACAGGACAGAGAGCTGGCCGGCCTGGACATCAGCCGGCAAGACGGGATTTCTTATTCCTATCAGGAGTTCGGTCGACCCGCCCGGGCAGGCGAGCAGGCCTTTTTGCTGACCCTCTCCTCCCCAGTTCCCTGCAATCTCCTGCCGGTCCCCGCTGAATCGCCTTTGACGATCTCCTCTCTGAAGGAGGCCGGCCAGAACCGCTTTCGCCGGGACTATCGCATCACCAGGGAGCCTATTGACTGGGCCGAAGCCAGGAAACGGGGCTGGGTGACCAAGACCTCCCCGGCTGCCGCCGGCGGACTGTATGTGCTGTTGGTGACCGATGTTGCCCGGGATGTGATCGTCTTGAAGCAGCTCTGGCAGGAAAACGCCTGCTGGTGGCTCTTCGAACAGACCACTTCCTACAAAGCCTTTCAAATCCAAAAATGATATGCGATACCTGATCAAAGCGGCTTTCTTCTGCCTGGTCCTGAGTCTTACGCCCTGCCTTCTTGGAGCCGAGGTCTATGAGAGCGACCAGACCCCCTGGTCCGGATACTGGTGGTCCTACAACAACGGGGGCATGGCCACCGGCATCGGCTACAACGGGTATCCGGCCCCTCTGGAGAAGTACGAACTTTTGGTCAACGGCTTTGCTCAGGGCGAGTCGGTCGAGTGGTATCTGGAGAACTACTACGATCCCGAGGCCCCGGACTGGTATGGCCTCTGCGCCAACTGGGCCCTGGCTTCGGTCTATGAGCCGGCCCCGATCCTGCCCTCGGTGGTCGACAACCTCCATTTCAATGTCGGCGACAAAAAGGCCCTTTTGACCCTGGCCCACACCGACGACCTCCAGGAAACGGCTCCAGGCTCCGACCCGGCCACTTTTCATTACTGGCTGCTGCACTACATCCGGGATCAGGGCCTGGCCTTTGTGGCCGACTTGAGCCCGGGCACTGAGATCTGGTCCTATCCCATCTTCAAGTATGATATGCGCAAAGCCAATCACTCAGCCGGAACTTCGGTGACTGTGACCATCTATTACGTGGACGATATGGTGGACCCCGATTACATCGGCTCTCAAATTCAGTCTGCCACCTATACCTATATCCTGGAGGAGGACGGTCAGGGCAACATCATTGACGCGGAGTGGACCGGCGAATCCGTGTCCGACCATCCAGAGCTTTTGCGCTTCCCCCTGGTCCCTGGAAGCGATTCCCCTTATCTTGACTATGATCAGGTGCAGCAGATCGTTTATTCCACGGACGACGCCCTGGAAGAGGAACAGGCGCTTCAGCCCAACACCTACCGGACGGTTTTGGCCGACCCGGATCAATTCAGTCTCGATCTTGAACCGGGCCAGCCCTTTTCTCTGCGGGTGACCACGGAAGGCGTTTATGGCAACGAATTCAACTGCACCCTTACAGATGGCAGCGGCCTGTTCGTCTCCAACAGCACGATCTCCAAAGGCAGTCCGGCCGAATTTCGGGGTACGGCCAAGGAACCCCCTTATACCCTGACCTGCAATATGCAGGACTACAGCCTCCCGGCCTCCTATAGCCTTGTCTATGACCGGGAGCATGTCTATAGCCAACAGGTTCCGTTCATGCCCAGGTCCTCGAGTGTCTGGTCCGGATTCGCCCTGACCAATCCTTCGAATGCCACGGTCCGGGATATCACCCTGACCACCTATGACGGCTTTGGCGATCCCCTGCACACCGTTTTAGGCCCTTTGGACCTGGCCCCCAGGGAGAAGCTGGTCCTTACCCTGGAGGAACTCGGCATCAGGCCTCATGAACGCCTGCAATCCAAAGGCCTGCTGCTTATGGCCGAGGATCGGGTCAATCTGTTGAACCTCTTCGGGGGGATCAGAAACAACAGCGGCATGTCCTGCCTGGTCCAGGGCCAGACCAGGTCGAATCATCTGGCCATCGCGGACATTGTATCGTCGGGCGATTTTCTGACCTCCATGCGCGGGGCCGTGCTGAACGAATCTCTGGAGGATAATCAGACGCAGGCGACCGTGTACTATGAGGACGGCCGACGTCACTTTGCTTATGAGTCGGATCTTCGCTCCCGGGAACGTCTGGATGTCCAGCCGGGATCGCCTCCGTTTTTCAGTCTTCCGGACAACGGCTGGATCGAGTGGAAGAGTTCGCGACCGATCGCCGGTTTTCAGTCTATCAATTCTTCCTACTTCAATGAGCAGGAGGCCTGGTTTGCCCTGCCGGTGGACAGCCGGGAAAAATATGTCCTGCACATCCCGCAGCCGCACA
>CAZUMF010000512.1:0-2703 GCA_964621385.1 uncultured Desulfohalobiaceae bacterium | reverse complement strand
CTCCGTCCTCTGCCATCTCTCTCAACCCGCTTCAACTTGGGAAAATGTGAACAAATGGAATTATGATGAACATCCTCTTAGTGTCAGACGCCTATCCGCCGGAGATCCGCTCGGCCTCCCACTTGATGCAGGAACTGGCGATGGAGCTTGCAGGGACGGGGGCACGAGATCACGGTCCTGACCTGTCAGCCCCGCTACAACCTGGCCGACCCCCTCGGACATCAAAGCTATCCCGAGGTCGCAAAGGAAGATTCGATCCGGGTCATTCGGGTCAAGACCCTGCCCCACCACAAGGTCAACTTCCTGGTCCGGGGCCTCAGCCAGATCCTGCTGCCAACACTTTTCATCCGGAAGATCCGCAAGCATGGCCCTGATGCCTTTGATGCGGTCATTGTCTACAGCCCTCCCCTGCCGCTGTGGCGGGTCGGGGCCTGGCTGAAAAAGCGCACCCAAGCCCGATTTATCCTGAACATCCAGGACATCTTTCCCCAGAACGCCATCGACCTGGGGGCCTTGAGCAACCCTGCCCTGATCCGCTTGTTTGAACGAATGGAGACAAAGGCCTATCAGGCCGCGGACAAGATCGTTGTTCATTCCCAGGGCAATCAGACCTATTTGACCTCGCGGAAGCAGGTGCCCCGGAACAAGGTCCAGGTGGTGCACAACTGGATCGATCTGCCGCCGCTTCCTCCAAGGGCTGAGGGAAGAACATCTTTTCGGAAGCAGATGGGACTTGAAGACAGATTTGTCTTTTTTTTCGGCGGGGTGATCGGCCCGTCCCAGGGCCTTGATTTGATCGTCCAGGCTGCGAAGCAGCTCCAGAATATCCCGGAGATCGCCCTGCTCATCGTGGGCGACGGCACCGAAAAAAAACGACTGGAGGATCTGGTAGCGCGCTTTACCCTGGACAATGTCCTGCTCAAGCCTTTTGTTGCCAAGCCGGTCTACCAGCAGCTGCTCAAAGAGATGGACCTGGGTCTGATTTCCCTGACCAGCAAAAACAAAACCCCGGTGGTCCCCGGCAAGATGCTCGGCTACATGGCGGCCTCGGTCCCCTGCCTGGCCCTCCTCAATGCAGAAAGCGACGGGCACGAGATCATCAAGGCGGCGGAATGCGGCTATTCCGGGATTCATGGGGATGTGGACACGGTCTCTGCCCTGATGCGGCAATGCTATGAACAGCGGGAGCGTTTGCCCCGCATGGGCCAGAATGGCTATGACTATGCCCGGAAACATTTTTCCCAGGAGGTCTGTGTTGACCAACTGGAAGCGATGCTGGGATAGGGGTTGGTTGGGTTTGTGGGCTATGATCAAAACTACCTGGATATGAAGAATTTTAACACATACTATGAGCAGTTGGACAGGATTCAAAAAATGCTGTCCAATTTCATCAAGTACTTGAGAAACCTTGATTGAGACCAGGCAAAGCATGCGGATAAGGAGGGATTCCATGAGCCTAAAAGCAAACGATCATCAGGGACAGGGTGAGGGATGAAGCGTATATTGACCATTTTCGGGACCCGGCCTGAGGCGATCAAGCTGGCCCCGGTCATTCTCGAACTGAAAAACGTCTCGAGCTTTCAGTCCCGGACCTGCGTCACAGCCCAGCACCGGGAGATGCTGGATCAGGTCCTTAACCTGTTTCAGCTGAAACCGGATCTCGATTTGAACCTCATGCAGCCGGGTCAGAGCCTGAGCGATCTCACGGCCAGGGTGCTTCAGAAAGTGGATGGGATTCTGGAGGCAGAAGAGCCCAATTGTGTACTTGTTCAAGGCGATACCAGCACGGTCATGGCCACGGCCATGGCCTGTTTTTACCGCCGCATCCCACTCGGGCATGTCGAGGCCGGCCTGCGCTCCGGTACCATTGTCTCCCCCTTTCCCGAAGAAGTGAACCGACGAATCGCCAGCCTGGTGAGCCGGTTCCACTTTGCCCCGACTCAACGGGCGGCCCAAGCCCTCCTGACCGAGGGCGTTCCCAAGGACCAGGTCTTCCTGACCGGCAATCCGGTCATCGACGCTCTGCAGATGATCGTTGCACGACCCATGCCCCAAAGGGCTCGGGAACTCCTCGATCTGGCGGGGCAGGCCGCCGGCAGATCTGATTTCCGGCTTCTTCTGGTCACTGCCCACCGCCGGGAAAATTTCGGACCAGGCTTCGAGGCCATCTGTCAGGGTTTGAAACAGCTGGTTCAGCGCAATCCGGATATCGTGCTCCTCTATCCTGTTCACCTCAATCCCCGGGTTCAGGAACCCGTGCAGCGCATCCTGGGAGGGGTCTCCACAAGGATCATCCTCTGCGAACCCGTGGCCTACGAGGTCCTGGCCCACCTGATGCAGGCCGCCTATTTCCTGATCACCGACTCCGGGGGCATCCAGGAGGAAGCCCCTTCTTTGGGCAAGCCAGTGCTGGTGATGCGCACCGAAACCGAACGGCCGGAAGGCATAAAAGCCGGGACAGCCCTGCTGGTCGGACCGGACACCCAGAATATTGTCAGGCAGAGTGAACGGCTTTTGCACAGGCCGGAAGCCTATCGCGGCATGGCCAGAGCCAGCAATCCCTACGGAGACGGTCAAGGTAGGATGAGAAGGCTGGCCTTCCTGACGAGCTATGAGTAAAGTCATGCTCATTAGTTCAACGCAGTCTTTGCTGCAAAAATAGGAGGACCAGCCATGAAAAAAGTATCTGAATTTACCATCGGT
>CAZUMF010000511.1:0-2707 GCA_964621385.1 uncultured Desulfohalobiaceae bacterium | reverse complement strand
GGACACGGCCAAAGGGGCTCCGCCCTTACGGGCAAACGGAACGTGTATTCGCCGGCTCGCCGCGGCGGCTTGTCTCGGCGTAGCTCCTGAGCGTAGACGGAAGCTCAAAGAGCGAAGCCCGGGAGGCGATGCTGCTTAAGCCCGGACGTTCTTCCTCTCGTCCGGGCTTAATAGCAAAAACCAATCTTCTCTCCTCAGGCTCTCTGAAGCCTCTGCGGCTCACTTGTCACGGCGACTTGTCACGTCGACTTGTCACGTCGAAGCTTCTTTGCGAAGACGGAAGCTTCTTAGCGAAGACGGAAGCTTCTTGGCGAAGCCGGAAGCGACTCTGGGCTTGTCTCGGCGAAGCTGGCAAGCGAAGACGGAAGCGGGCGCGAGACAATCTGCTTGTCTTGGATTTTGTCGTAATGCCATGCATGGATAATGACAAAGTAGTAGCGGAAAAGCACGGAAAAGCCCGGGGAGTGAAAAAGGATACTGTGAAGGCCTTGCGAACGATTGAAAATAGGGTAGACTGGACCAGCAACCCGGCTTCGCCTTTGGCTACGCCGTGGCAATCCAGAACCCAGCATCCCGGCTTCGCCTTCGGCTACGCCGCGGCAAGCCAGCAACAAAAGGATAGAGCCCATGGCCAAGAAAGAGATTCTCCTGGAAACCGGCACCAATGAAATGGAAGTGCTCACTGTTGACGTCGACGGGCAGCTGTTCGGGATCAATGTAGCCAAGGTCCAGGCCATCCAGCAGTTCGACACCCAGCTGCTGACCGGGCTGCCCACAGCCCCGCACGGCGTGATGGGCATGTATCTCTATCGGAACACGACTATTCCCCTCATCGACCTGGCGGCCATTCTGGGCAAAGGGGAGCCGGAGGGTCTGGACCGGGAAATCGTGGTGATCACGGAATTCAACAAGTTTGTGAGCAGCTTCAAGGCCCATGGGGTTCGCAACATTTCCAGGCTGTCCTGGGAGGAGTTCGTGCCCTTGAGCTCCATGCTCGGGTCCAATGCCTATGTGACCGGGACCGTCAACCTGGAGCAAACCGAGATCATGGTCCTGGATCTGGAGCATATTCTGGCCATGCTCTTTCCTGATATGATTCTGGAGCCGGTGAGCGAGGACTCAATGCAGAAAAAGGAGGGTTTCAAACGAGAAGACCTGCAGATTGTCTTTGCCGAAGACTCCACCACCATCCGCAAAGGGGTGGTCTCGGTTCTGCACAAGGCCGGTTTTCAGAACGTCACGGAATTTGAGAACGGCCTGGAGGCCCACGAATATTTGACACAGACACAAGATTCGGATCAGAAAGCAGATGGCTCTGTGGTCTTGATCACGGACATTGAGATGCCCCGCATGGACGGGCTGACCCTCTGCAAAAAAATCAAGCAGAGCAATCGCTTGGAACAACTTCCGGTGATCATCTTTTCCAGCCTGATCAACGAGCAGATGATCGACAAATGCAAAGGCGTGGGTGCGGATCACTATGTGACCAAGCCCGAGGTCAACAAGCTCATGCACTATCTGGACGGATTGTGCTGAAGGAAAACGCAGCGTATCGTTGGGCTACACATCAAGCAGATGAAAAGAAAAGAATAGGGTCCACGAATGCTCACCCCAGTTAACTCCCATAAATGGGCTCCGGTTAACGGGGCAGGCGAATGGTCACGAATGAAGAAAGTGATTTTCCAGCCTGCTGATCGCAGTCAGGAAAGCTTCAGTGCGTAGACGGGCCGTGTCAATCTGTGTGATCAGTGGGCAATAATCTGCTTTCATCTCGTTCATTATTTGCTTTCAGAATACTTGACATTTCTTGATTGTAGTGCAGTGTAGTGATCATGAGGGGATTGATATGAGAACGGTTCTTTCCGTGAGCCTGCCGGAAAAAATGGCTCAAGATTTACAAAAGCTTGCTGGAGAAATGGGCAGAAATAAAAGCGACGTGCTCAGAGACGCCTTGGGGAACTATCTCTGGGAAGAGAAGCTACGCAAGGCTCGAAATGTTTTTTACGCAAAAGCCAAGAAAGAAGGTATTGTTACTGAATCAGACATGCTGAGCAATATTTCGTGAAAGTCATTCAGAAGCGACAGTTGAGATGTATACCCCTGCCGGTGACGTACCTGCAAAAAGTCGAAAGTAAGCGATTCGAGTTGCTCAGTATACTTATAATCATCTGGATTTACTGACCTCTGACCACTGACTACTGACCTCTGGCGTCTGCAAAAGGATTTTTTGCAGCCGCATCTGCCGGTGTCCTCTCAGGAGTTTGTCGAGATCCATTGGTTTGCTTTTTTCAATGACCTGTATATACTGAATTGAGTGAAAGTCGGCTGTGAAAATATGTTAAGGAACACTGCCAATTCCTGGTATAAATAAACAACGGAAATCGCCATGACGGACGTCGCTGAAAAAGTCTCCTACCTTGAAGACTTGATGCAGAGGCTGGCCTACAGCCAGATGCAGACCAGTATCTCCCTGGATCGATTGTCATTTGAAATGCGGAAATTCAAGGATGAAATGCGCGTATTCAAGGACGAGATGGGGGAATATAAGGATTGGTCCAAAAAACAGATTGTGACCATGAAGGACGACACCATGGAAATCCTCAATTATTCGGATGTGAAATAAAGCAAGGCGCTCTGGAGAAATTCATGAAATTCAATATCGTGTATAAAAACAAAAATGAATGGTTTATCGGGCATATACAGGAAT
>CAZUMF010000510.1:0-2718 GCA_964621385.1 uncultured Desulfohalobiaceae bacterium | reverse complement strand
ATTCTGCATCCGGAGGCCAGGGATTTGCTCCACACGGCCGGCTGCTCCCTGGGAGCCGACCACATGGTCAGTATTCCGTCCCATCTGGTGAGCCAGGCCGTGGAAACAGCCCCGAACTCCATTGCTGTCTATAACCGGGAGGGCCGTCCGGCCATGGATTTGGGAGGCTATCGTTCCTATTACGGTCCGGGTTCGGATCTCATGTATACCCTGGATGGATCCGGCGGTGAGCGCCGGGAAAGCCGGCTTGAGGATGTGCAGCGCGCGGCCTTGGTCTGCGATGCCCTGCCCAATATCGATTTTGTGATGTCCAGTGCCTATCCCAATGAGATCCCGGCCTCCAAGTCCTACCTGGTTTCCTTTCAGGCCATGAGCGAGCATTCCAGCAAGCCCATTGTCTGCACGGCCGAAGGCAAACGCGACTTGAGCAGGATGCGGGACATTGCCTGCCTGCACAGGGAAAGCCCCGAGGACCTCGCGGACCGGCCCTATTTCGTCCATTACGCCGAACCCATCAGCCCCAGAAAGCATCCCTTTGACAGCCTGGATAAGCTTGTATTCTGCGCGGACACCACAATTCCCTGCATCTATTCTCCGGCCCCCATCAGCGGGTCCACCGCACCCATGAGCATTGCCGGACATGTGGTGCAGGGACTGGCGGAATCCTTGTGCGGTCTGGTCATCCATCAGCTACGAAATCCAGGGGCCCCGTTTTTGATGGGCATGGGGGCCGCGGTTCTGGATATGGCCACCAGCCAGTGCAGCTATAACGCTCCGGAGTATTACCTGGCCTATATGGCCACGGTGGAGATGAGCCACTATCTGGATCTGCCTTCCTGGGGGTATGCCGGAACCAGCGATGCCCAGATACCGGACGGACAGGCTGTGCTCGAATCCGGCTATCAAACCCTGCTGGCCACCCTGGCCGGGGCCAATCTCAACCATGATGTGGGCTATTTGAATTTCGGCCTCACGGGCTGTCTGGAAATGATCGTCATCACCAACGAGATCATTGAATTGGCCAAACGGCTCAAGAAAGGCATTCCGGTGAACGAGGCAAGCCTGGGTCTGCAGGCCATCAAAGAGGTGGGCCATCAGGGGCATTACCTGACCCATGCCCACACCGTGGAGCATCTCCGCTCCACCCAGTGGCGGCCGGATCTGTTCTCCCGCCCGGGGTACGAAGCCTGGGACCAGAAAGGCCGCCAGACGCTCCTGCAGCGGGCCGCGGCGAAGTTGCATACCATTTTGGCGGAACACCGTCCATTGCCTTTGGAGCCTTCACGCCTGGAGCGCATCCGGAGCATTGTCGAGGCACCTTTTTGAGCCGGACGGAACAAAACAAGCGTGTCTGATGCCGGATTCCAGGACCGTTTCCCATGAGCGCGGCCGGTTTCAAGCGATGCTTGCGGTCTGTTCGGTCCGGCCGTCGTTGACGGGCGCAATTTTTCCTGGTACAGGGCATGCATCGAATTTTTTTTCTGATCTCCCGGATACATCAGACACATTCTACTGCATACACGGGGACAAGCATGAAAAAAACAGGCCCGGGCAGCGTTGTGTTTTTCTGGAGCCTCTGCATTGCGGGGCTTCTGATCCTCAGCGCCTGCTCCTTGTTTGAAAGCGATGAAGAAAAGGCAAACAAGGCCTTCAATGCCGCCCTGCAGGCCATCGAAGGCAATAATACGGATGAGGCCTTTATTCATTTGAAAAACGTGGTCCAGCTCAAACCGAATCATCCCCGGGCCCATTACCGGCTGGGGACCCTGTATTTCCAGACCCAGGAACCCAGAATGGCCATCCGGAAACTCTTGACCGCCCTGAACCAGAAACCGGACTATAAAGAGGCCCGGTCCATGGTGGCCTCGTTTTTTTACGGGATCAGGCGGTTTGAGGAGGCCATCCCCCATTACCGGAAGCTCCTGGAGCAGGATGCTGACAACTATCAGGCCAGGCTGGCTCTGGGTGATTGTTTGACGAAAACCGAACAGCCCGAAGAAGCGATTCAGGTTTTTCAAGAGGCCATCAGGATTTCGCCTGGAAAGACCGAGGCCAGGATCGGCCTGGCCCGGGCCTTGTCTGCAGCAGGCCGTGAGGAGCAGGTGGTCGACGTTCTGCAGGAAGCCAAGTCTTCGGCCCCGAAACAGGCGGCTCCGCGGATTCTGCTGGTCCGCTGGTATGAACAAAACAAGCAATGGCCTCAGGCTGAACACGAACTGGACGAATTGGTTTCCGCGCTGCCGGATCAAGGGGTGGGCTATTTTGAATCGGCGCAGTACCGGCTGCGCAGGCGGGACCTCGATCAGGCGGAACAGGCCCTGCAGCAGGGCCTGGACAAACAGGTCGCCGATCCGAAACTGCTGCACGGCATGGCCCTGGTCAACCATTACCGGCAGAATACGGACAAGGCCCTGGACTGGTTCCAGAAGGCGGCGGCCGAGTATCCGGAGGACAGAAACAGCCTCCTGCTGCTCGGCGATTATTATCTCTACCTGGAACAGACCGAGCAGGCCACGGCCGTGTATGAGCAGGTAATCGCCAAGTGGCCGGAAATGAAGGAAGTCAAGGCCAAGGTGGCCGGGCTTCTGCTTGAGGAGCGCCAAGGAGAAAAGGCCGAGGCCCACATCGAGAGTCTGATCCGGGAGCATCCGGATTACGCCCAGGGCCATCTGCTCCAGGGTCTGGTCAAAAAGGAATCCGGGGAGGATGCGGCAGCCA
>CAZUMF010000509.1:0-2725 GCA_964621385.1 uncultured Desulfohalobiaceae bacterium | reverse complement strand
GGCGTTTGTAAAAGTCTTGGCTGATTCTATCCATCAGTGTTCTACTCTACTGGACAACCATCTGCTTTCTTTTGTTTTCAAAGTATCAACGGAAGACTACCGGAATATCGTTTTTAGAAACATTTCATTTTCCCCCTCTACGAAAGGTACAATAAAAGCATATTTATTCATTTCCAGGATATATTTTTTTGGCCAGGTCTTTTTGGATTTTCTTTAATATAAAGTATCTGACCTGACTCGATTAAAAGAGCAACTTCCTCAAAAGAGATTCCTCGTTTAATTTTTAATATCTCATTTTTTTCCCGGGGTAAAATCGTTCTCAATAGCCTGCCGGGTCGTGGGATACGGGTTTGAATTTCAGTGATCCTGCGTGAAACCGGCCATGAAAATCCCGGCGCCGATCAAGGCTGTGCCGCCCAGCCTGTTGAACCAGCGCAGGATGTGGGTATTTTGAACAGCGTCGAGGAGACGGCCAGGAGCGCCCCGAGTCCCAACAGGGACAGGGTCATGGCTGTCACATCCCCAAGGGCCACGCCCAGGACAAGGGGGAAGACCGAAGACCGGCCCCTGGCCAGGGCCTGACTGACAACCAGGGTCACGGTGGGCCCTGGTATGATCACCACGATCTCGGCGGCAAGAACAAAGGCAAGAAAGTGTTCCAGACTCATGCTCATCACCATGGCTCGGGTGGCTTGCTGGTGCCTGGCCGCATAAAGTTGTTGATTATTAGCAAAAACATTTCTTGAGTCACCTATTCGGCATCTGCACGATTGTCAAGAAACCGAAAGGTGAAATGCACAAACGATCTTTGATAGCGGGATATGAGCACTGCAAAGGCATGTCTGCTTCCAAGGCTGATCCGCTGCATCAGCTCTTCATTCGGCGTTTTGCCATCCATTTGCATGGTCTTTACGTCCAGAGACTCAAGCAATCCACCGCCTCCGGATATTGCGCAGGCTGAGTAGGAACAAGGCGATGCAGAAGGCGCCGAGAATAAGCAGGTCCAGGGCATAGGGCAGCATGTGCCCCCCATGAACCGATCCGTGGAGCACGTCCGCCCCGTAGGTCAGGGGCAGGGCGAAGGAGATGGGCTTTAAGAAGACGGGCAGCTGCTCGATGGGAAAGAACAGACCGCAGAAAAAGATCATGGGAAAGCGGAAGAAATTGGAAAAGGTCTGGGCTTCAAAGACCTCGCTCACGGCCACGGCGATGAAGAGAGCCAAAAAGGTCGAGGTCACGGCAATCAGAACCACCGCAGGGATAAAGGCCATCCAGGAGACCCGGGACAGATCCATCAAAAAAGCGGCCATGATGACCGGAACGATAGCGTTGATGGTTCCAAAGAGGATGGCGCCGCTGGTTTTCGCCGGCATTAAGAGCTCCAGAGGGACCGGGGCCAACAGAAGCCTTTCAAAGGAGCGTTGTTTCTTTTCAAAGGTCACAGTGACCGCCAGCAGGGATGTTGAACCAAAAAGAATGGACAGGGCCACCACAGCCGGGAGCAGCTCGGGTATGCTGCCCAGCCCGCTTCCGGTTTTGATGAAGAACATGGCGGTCCAGGCCAGGGGAAATATCAGGCCCCAACTGACATTGGGCGGTTTCAGATAATAGGTGCGCATGTCCTTGGCCAGGATATTCAAAAAAGCTATCCAGAGCTTCATTGAGCTGTTCCTCCTTTTTCCTTTTCTTGCTGCATGTCCCTGGCCTCAATCCCGGTGATCCTTACAAAGACGTCTTCCAGGGATGGCCTGACCTTTCGGGCTTCGGACACTTCAACTCCCTGCTCCTCCAAAAAATGGACCAATGCCCCGGCCTTGATCGGCTCATTCGCTTCCACCTGCAGGGTGGCCTTGCTTGGTGCGAAAAAATGGAGTTGGGAGAACTCCCGCTGCAGTTCATCCAGTATGCCGTATATGTCCTGGTCGCAGGAAATTTGGACCACGTGTTTGGTCTGCAGAGGCTGGAGCAGATTGTGCACCCTGTCGATCTGCACAATGCGTCCGGTCACAATGAAGGCGATGCGGTCGCAGAGACGTTCGGCCTCCTCGATGTAATGGGTGGTCAGAAATATCGTGGTCCCGGACTCGTTCAGGTCGGCCACCAGTTGACGCAGCTGCCGGGCACTGGCTACATCGATTCCAGTGGTCGGCTCATCCAAAAACAGGATCTGGGGCTGATGGACGATTCCGGCTGCAATGGTCAGCTTGCGCTTCATGCCCTTGGAGTAGCCCCCGAATCTGCGGTCTGCGGCCTGGCTGAGTCCGAAGTCTTCCAGAAGCTTTCTGGCCCTGGTTTGCCGTTCATCCTTGCCCAGTCCGTACAGAGCGGCACAGAAGCACAGATTGTCGAAGCCGGTCAGCTCAGGATACAGGTTGCTCTCATCCGGGACCACGCCGATGAGGTGCTGGGCCGACCTGGGGCGTTTTGTGCAGTCCAGCCCTCCGATGGTCATGGTTCCGGAATCCGGGCGGGCTAGGCCGGTGAGCATATTGATGGTCGTGGTCTTGCCGGCCCCGTTGGGACCCAGGAAACCGAAGAGTTCGCCTTGTTTGATGGTAAATGAAGCGTCGGAAACGGCTTGGACATCTTCAAAGCGTTTGGCCAGAGCCTCTACAGCAATAATGTCAGTCATTGTTTTGTCCCTGTCACGAGATAGCTTTTCTTATCCGATCGCCATTCCCGCTGAATCAATCCCTTTGATTCCATGGCGTTCATGACTCCGGCG
>CAZUMF010000508.1:0-2728 GCA_964621385.1 uncultured Desulfohalobiaceae bacterium | reverse complement strand
TATTGAACAGATAATTCTCCGCGGCCTTGATCCGGTACTGGACGATAAACTGCACGTCCACGATATTCTCGTCCCCGGTGAGCATGAGCGCCTCTCTGGGGACCTTGCGGAAATTGCCCTGGGAATAGCCCATAGATTCTGCCGATCTGAAGCCGATCTCCATCCGCTGAATACGGGTCACACTCGGGGTCTGAACCTTTTCTATTGGAAATGGAATCCGCAAATGCGGCCCGGGCTGGGTCACCCGGACAAAGGCCCCGAAGCGCTGGACCACACCCACCTCGTCCGGCTGGACGATATAAAACCCGCTGGCCAGCCAGAGCAGGACAACCAGGGCGATAATGATCTTCAGCCCCGGAGATTTCATGTTCTTAAAGCGCATGAGCTTCTCTTTGAGCTGCTCAAAATCCGGGGGCGTGGGGCCGCCGCTGCCGCCGCCGCTGTTGCCGCCGCCCGGTTTCCTCTGCCGTTTTTCCTGTAGTTTTTCCCAGTCCCAGTTCATAATCAAAAGACAATATCTGAAAGCTTGCCGCTCGTCAAGTCAATCCGAAAAGCCGCCGAAAGGATGCCCCTTTGGCAACTTTCCGGATTTGCTCTGTAAATGAATCAGGCCACGCCTTTCTCAAATTTGATTGTAGCCAAAATATTTTCCGGAAACGATGCCCTTTCCTCATGAACCCAAGCGACACCTGATCCACGAACAGTTTTCATAAGCACAGATTCCCGATCCTTATCCGGGTCTGTCTTGCCGGCAATGCCGAACAGGTGCAGGTGAGTTGACAACCCCGGCTAATTATACGAGAAGAAAACACACCTTCAAGCCTGTTGTTTCACCTGTAAGGAGGGAGCTATGCGACCCGTCAATCCTGAAATGTTTCGTGCCTACGATATCCGGGGCGTCGTGAATACTGATTTTGATCCGGAATGGGTTGAAAGCCTGGGCCGGGCCTGCGGCACCTACTTCCGCAGACAGGATCTCACTCAGGCCGTGGTGGGCCGGGACAACCGGCACACCTCCGGGGAATATCAGGCCCGTCTCGTGGAAGGCCTTGTCTCCACTGGAGTCGATTGTGTCTTTCTGCCCATGGTCCCCACCCCGGTCTTTTACTATGCCGTGCGATCCCTGCAGCGCCAGGCCGGCGTGATGATCACGGCAAGCCACAACCCGCCGGAATTCAACGGGTTCAAGGTCTGGGCCGGCTCCAATACCATCCATACCGACGAAATTCAAAAACTGTACCGGATCATGAAGGACGCAGATTTTGAACAGGGGCAGGGAGCGGCCAGCGAGCTGGATATCGTCCCCTCCTATCTGGAGGAACTGGCCGGCCAGACCCGGCTCAGGCATCCCCTGAAAATCGTGGTGGACGGAGGCAACGGAAGCGGAGGCAAAGTTTGTGCCGAACTTCTGCGCCGTATCGGAGCCGAAGTCACTGAATTGTACTGTGAACCCGATCCCGGGTTCCCCAATCACCATCCCGACCCAACAGTCCTGGAAAACATTCGGGATCTGCAGGAAACCGTCACAAGAGAACAGGCCCACTTCGGAGTCGGCCTGGACGGGGACGGCGACCGCATCGGAGTGGTGGACCATTGCGGCCGACTTCTCTACGGCGACCAGCTCCTGACCCTCTATGCCAGGCAGATTCTGGAAAACCATCCCGGGACAACCGTCATCGGAGAAGTGAAATGCTCCCATCTTCTGTTCCAGGACATCGCCCGGCACGGGGGCACGCCTCTGATGTGGAAAACCGGCCATTCCCTGATCAAGGCCAAGATGAAGGAGACAAACGCCCTGTTAGCCGGCGAAATGAGCGGACACATGTTTTTCGGCGACCGCTACTATGGGTTTGACGATGCCCTGTATGCAGCCCAACGCCTGGCGGAAATCGTGGATCAAGCCCCGGACAAGACCCTGGACGCCTACTTCGCGTCCTGGCCGAAAACGGAAAACACCCCGGAAATCCGCAAAGAATGTCCGGATGCCATCAAATTCTCGGTCATCGACAAAGCCCAGGAGTACTTCAAACACCAGCAGGGGGATTTTGAAGTGGTGGATGTGGATGGCGTGCGGATCAACTTTCCGGATGGCTGGGGCCTGCTTCGGGCCTCAAACACCCAACCGGTACTGGTCCTTCGTTTTGAGGCCGAAACTGCCGAGCGGCTGAACGAGTTCCGGGCCTTTATCGAAAAGCCGCTTGAACAGTGGATCAAGGAACTGAAGGCCTAACTTCGGCTCTCTCTTTCAACCGCACAAATTTAAAGGTTTTTTTGGACATTTCGCGACATTTCATACCTCGGCTTCTGGTTTCTGGTTGCTGGTTTCTGGTTGCTGGTTTCTGGATTCTGGTATCTGGTTTCTGGTTTCTGGTTTCAGTGCCGGCCGCTGGTCGCAGACGTCCAGTTTGATCAATGAAGAAACTTCGTTTTACCGGCATACTGTCGCTATAACCCGTCATTGCGAGGCGTCTTCGCCGAAGCAATCCCTTACAAGAAGCTTTTCTGAAAAGATTGCTTCGCTTCGCTCGCAATGATGAGCGATTATCAATGCTGTATCAACATCTTCTATGAATGCGACCGCTCCATACGACTGCATCATCTATACCGACGGGGCCTGTTCAGGAAACCCCGGTCCCGGCGGATGGGCCGCTGTTTTGATCTTTGCGGACGATCGCCGGGAAATCTCCGGAGGCCTCTCCGGAACAACCAACAACCGCATGGAAATCAT
>CAZUMF010000507.1:0-2729 GCA_964621385.1 uncultured Desulfohalobiaceae bacterium | reverse complement strand
CCAGATGGAGGAACTGATGGGAGGATCATGAGCCCATAACGCTTCCCCTGGCTTGGGACCTACGATTGCTGTAGCCTTTAAGAAAAAGTTTTTGGATTTATGCCAGATAACCAGCTCTTATTCTTTGTCTTAACAATCGAAAATCGAAAATCTAAAATTCTATGAATGCATCATATATGACCTCCTAACGTTATACGTTTCTGAAAAAAGCGTGTAACTGTCTGTGACCGCGTGTCAAATTTGTGAATCAAAATCCTTCTTTAAACACTCTTCAGTTTCGGATGTGATATTTGTAGCCCTGTTCCACAAGGAACATCTGACGCTTGACGGCAAAGCGTTGTTCATCTGTATTTTTCGAGACCAGGGTATAAAAAAAGGACGGCCTCTGTTTCGGCCTGAGGATTCGCCCCAGACGCTGGGCTTCTTCCTGGCGGGAGCCGAAGGTGCCTGAAACCTGGATCATGACATTGGCATCCGGGAGATCCACAGCAAAATTGGCCACCTTGGAAACAACCAGTATTTTCAGCGTCCCCTTCCGGAATTTCGCATACAGTTCTTGGCGCTCCTCCTGCTTGGTCGTTCCGGTGATCAACGGCAGATCCAACGCTTGAGCGATTGTCCGGACCTGAGAAATGTATTGCCCGATGATCAGGACCAAATCCTGAGCGTGGTGTTCGATGAGTTCCCGGACCAGTTCGAGTTTGTTGCTGTTTTCAGCCGCGATGCGAAAACGCTGTCTTTTGGGGGCATGGGCGTATTGCAGCTCTTCTTTCGCCGGCAGGAGCAGCCTGTATTCAGTGCAGAGCACCTCGGCAATGAAGCCCTGCTGCTCAAGCAATTTCCAGGGCAATTCATATCTTTTGGGGCCGATGAGGGCGAAAACGTCCTCTTCCCGGCCATCTTCCCGGACCAGGGTGGCGGTCAACCCCAGCCTTTGCTTGGCCTGAATCGAGGTCGTGGCTCGAAACACAGGGGCCGGCAACAGATGGACTTCGTCATAGATGATCAGTCCCCAGTTCTGCCGGCTGAACAGATTCAGATGGTCAAAGGCTTCGGCCTTGCTTCGCCGATAGGTGAGCATCTGGTAAGTGGTCAGGGTAACGGGCCGGATGTCTTTGCTTGAACCGGTGTATTCACCGATCTGTTCCGGAGCGAGTCGTGTCTTGGACAGGAGTTCTTCCCGCCATTGATAAACAGAGACGTTGTTGGTGGTGATGATCAAGGTCTGATTGGCTACAAGGTGCATGACCCCCAGTCCGATTATTGTTTTTCCGGACCCGCAGGCCAGGACAATGATACCGCTTCCTCCGGTCACCCGGCCGCCCTGGTGAAAGGCTTCCACTGCATCCTGCTGATAGTCGCGCAAAACAAAGGGGGCCCCGTCCAAGTCAATGTCGCGCATCCCGATCTCTAAAGGGGCGCCGGGGATATAGCCGCAGAGGTCCTTGAGGGGATAGCCGATTTTGATCAAAGCCTGTTTCAATTCCCCCCGGGAGGCGGGATCAATCAAAAAGCCGTCCTCTAAACATTCCCGCCAGAACGGTTTGAGATCAGAATCCTGCAGGAGCCGATTGAAGATGAGAGGATCTTGAATGCGGAGGCGTAGGAGCTTTCCGGAATCCCTCTCCAGGGTCAGCTTGCCGTAGGTCTCGGACCATTCCCGGATGTCGGTGATGACATTTTGGGGAATGTCATAGCGGGAAAAACGATGCAGCCCCTGGATGATCTCCTGGGAAGTCAGGCCCAGGGCGGCCGCGTTCCACAGGGACAGCGGGGTCAGTTTGTAGGTGTGGATGAATTCCGGTGACTTGACCAAATCGGCAAAACCGGCCAGAAAGTCTCTACAGTCCGTATAATCCTGGTTCTGCACCTCGAGCAAGGCCGTGTGATCGCTTTGGACAATCAAAGGCTTGTGCGAATTCACTGGTCGGTCTCCTTGATCCGGATGTGGTAGCCGGCTTGCAGTCCCTTCAAGGCGGTCTCTACCTCTTTTTGTTCCCTCTTGGGATAGCTCAGGGCCAAGGAGCGCTGATCGGGTTCAAAGGCGCATTTGGCCTGTATCAGGGCCTGAGAAAACGTTTCAAAAAATTCCTTGTCGGGACAATAAAGGGTGATCCAGGTGCTTCGTTTCAGCTGTACACTTTTTTTCCTGGTCTTTTTTTTCTTGCCTGCCTGGGGAAATGACGTCCTGGCCCCTTCAGGCACCGCTTTCAAGGAACGCTCAGGATGTTTAATCAGCAAAGGGACGGCTTTCGAGGCTTCCAGCTCGGCAAAGAGACCTTCGGGGTCCTGGATAAGGCTCAGTCCCTTGGCCATGGATTTGATGACAAACGGCTCGGCTTCGGAATGCAACCGGTCGGACTCCAATACACCGAAGCCGCTGTACACGGTGAAAGCCTCTGCCTGCCCGGCCCATTCCTCGAGTTCAGTCCTGACATTTCCTGGAAGTTCGGCCTGAGAAAGCCTTTTCAGCAGGGCAATGGCATCCAGACAATGGTCTTGGGCCAGAGCCTGGGTCACTTTTTTGCGCTTCAGTTTCAAGGTGGTTACGGTATCTAAACGGATCAGATCGGTCAGCAAAGAGAGCTCGGACAGGATCCGGGCCGGATAGACCTCTGATTCCACCTGGATCTCGAAGGTGGGCTCTAAGGTCACCCTGGGCTCCGGCAACTGCTTGTTCATGAATTTCAAAAAAACATCATTGAGCTTAAAGCCCTGCAACTCATTCA